>NZ_JBFUFK010000024.1:0-106720 GCF_056403475.1 Rhizobium sp. P2_G9
GAGGCGCAGGCGCTCAACGCCACGACGGCGCTCAACGCCACGACGATCGGCACGCGGCCCGAACACGTGGGCATCTCCAAGACCGAAGGCAAATGGAAGGGCAAGGCCGGTGTCGCCGAACATCTCGGCGCCGATACCTTCGTGCACGTGCATACGGAAAAGGTGGGCACGATCACGGTGCGTGCGCCGGGTGATTTCGACATCCATTTCGACGAGACCGTCTATTTGACGCCGGATATCACCCGCATCCATAAATTCGATCAACAAGGACTCGCAATCAGATGAACCGACTTGAAGGAAAATCAGCTTTGATCACTGGTTCGGCACGCGGCATTGGTCGCAGTTTTGCCGAGGCCTATATTCGCGAAGGCGCAACTGTCGCCATCGCCGACATCAACATAGAACGTGCTCGGCAGACGGCTAGCGAGCTTGGTACATTCGCTTATGCGCTGGCTATGGATGTCACTTCCCAGACCTCGATCGACGCTGCCATTGCCGCAGTTGAAGAGAGGACCGGCGGCATCGACATTCTGATCAACAATGCGGCGCTCTTCGATCTCGCCCCAATTGTTGAGATCAGCCGAGCGAGCTTCGACACGCTCTTCAGCATCAATGTCGCTGGCACCCTCTTTACGTTGCAGGCGGCGGCACGCTCGATGATCAAGCGCGGCCAAGGCGGCAAAATTATCAACATGGCGAGCCAGGCCGGACGTCGTGGCGAGGCGCTTGTCGGCGTCTATTGCGCGACGAAGGCTGCCGTGATTTCGCTTACCCAGTCCGCGGGCCTGGATCTTATTCAGCACGGCATCAACGTCAATGCGATCGCGCCCGGCGTGGTCGACGGCGAACACTGGGATGGCGTCGATGCAAAATTTGCCAGATATGAAAACAGGCCAATCGGCGAGAAAAAACGGTTGGTCGGCGAGGCGGTGCCGTTTGGCCGAATGGGGACCGCGGAAGATCTGATCGGGATGGCAATCTTTCTCGCATCCAAGGAAGCCGAATACATCGTCGCCCAGACATACAATGTCGATGGTGGTAACTGGATGAGCTAGTGGCTATAAGTCACGGAAGCCAAGTCCATTAGGATAATCAGAGCTGCCAGGATGAGCATCTCAGCTGCAACGAGTCAGGGCCACGTTCCGCACAAGGGTGCGTCGCAGTTGGCGCCGAAATTCGAGCACATCCTCACCACCGAACACAATACCTTCCTATGGCGCATCGATGATTACCCATGGGCGAATTCCCTGTGGAATTTTCACCCTGAGATCGAGATCCACCTTATCCGCTGCTCTTCCGGCACGGCCTATGTCGGTGACTATATCGGCGATTTCGGACCTGGCGACCTGACCGTGATCGGCAGCAACCTGCCTCACGATTGGGTTTCGCATATCGACAAAGGCGACAAGATCATAGCCCGGGATCTTGTCGTCCAATTCGATCCAGACAGGCTGCAACAAGCCGGGTGCCACCTTCCCGAGATCAAGTATCTCAGCAGGCTGCTTATCAGTGCTCAGCGAGGACTGAGATTCTGCGGCGCGACAGCGCAGCGAGCGGCTGATTTGCTCGAAAGTATTGGCGGTGTCACCGGATTGGAACGGTTGATCCGCTTCCTGCGAGTCCTGGAATTGCTGGCCTATTCCGATGAATGCGAAGTTCTGTCCTCGCCTGATTTCTCACCCAATCTCGACGCCGCAACGCTGGACACGATGCAGCGGGCAATTCTCCATATCCACGGCCATTTCACTGAGAAAATTCAACTTCCCGACGTCGCGTCTGTTGCCAATATGTCGACCAGCACATTCAGCCGGTTCTTCAGCAAGAATACCGGTCGCAGTTTTACCGACTACGTATCAAGCCTTCGCATAGGACGGGCTTGCCGGCTTCTGTCCGAGTCCGACACCGCGATCACGGATATTTGCTATCAAGTGGGCTACACCAACCTATCCAATTTCAACCGCACTTTCTTGCGCCAGGTCGGCAAAAGTCCATCAGCTTACAGGAGAGCCGCCCACGCAAAACACGTTTCCATAGAAGACAATACCCTCGACTGATCGCGACAATGCAACAATCGAGTCCTCCGGCGCAGGCAGATTGTGCACTCATCACCCTGTGATGGCGATCATGTGATCCCATTCTGAAATGCGAGAGACGCGGGGAAATAAACGCTTGCGGGATACTGAAAATCAAAAAACAAAAATTACAAAAAATCGAAAGCGTTTCGGGATTCGATGCGAGCCTTCGTCACCGAACCCCGAAACTAACAGGCATCACATTTCATTCGCGCGCTCCGCAGCCGGGAAGCCGACGTCCTTCATGACATCGTAGGGCACGGATTCGATCGAGCGCATCAACCGATATTCCGCCCACTTGCTGCGGATGAACGAGAGGAAGCCGGAATGCGGCCGCGGCGTGCCGGAATACCGGCCGGTAATCGTAACAGTCGTCATTTTCGTTGCCTTTCAAGGGGCTGGGGTTCATCTGACTTATTTAGTATCCGCCTGTCTTACATATAAGACAAACGAATATGCCTTATGCTAGTCTTCAAGGAAATTGATGAGACGGTCCTGGTTCGGGCCGGCACCAATGTCCCTGGCGATATAGCTCGGCAGGCGCGAGAGCTCGCGACGCAGCTTGGCTTGGCGGTGTTCAATCCGCGCCTGGCGGATGCGGCTTTCGAAGAAATCGGCAATTGCTGCCGTTGAGGTCAGTCTCATTGTCTTGCTCCTTTTGGGGTCCATCTGCTTGACGACTTGACTATCGGATTTATTTGATGTTCAATCAAACGAAATGGAATGATGCTATCGTTCAGATTTTTTGAAGGTGACGGTCATGGTCAATCCGCTTCCCGCTTCGCTTCCCATGCTTGAACTCGATGTGATGAGGACTTTTGTGGCGATTGCCGAGACCGGCAATTTCACCACTGCGGCGGAAGCGGTGTTCCGCACGCCGTCGGCCGTGTCGATGCAGATCAAGAAGCTCGAAGATACGCTGCGGGTCAGCCTGTTTCGCCGTGACGCCCGTTCCGTGACGCTCACCCATCATGGCGAAATCCTGCTCTCCTATGCCAAGCGGATGATCGCGCTCAACAATGAGGCCGTGTCGCGCTTCATCATGCCGGAAATGAGCGGCATCGTTCGTCTCGGCGCACCTGACGATATCGGCGAACTGATGCTGCCCGGCATCCTCAAGCATCTCTCGGAAACCTGGCCGCAGCTCGCCATCGACGTGACGATCGAATCCTCCGCCAACCTGCACAAGATGGTCGAAGACGGCCGGCTCGACATGACGCTCTACAATTTTCAGAACAGCGTGCGCGCCGATCCTGCCGAGAAGGTGATGACGGAAAAGCTCGTCTGGGTCGGCAAGCGGCATGGCCAGGCGCATCTCAAGACGCCGCTGCCGATTTCGGTCTGGGATTCCGGCTGCATCTGGCGTACCAAGGCGCTTGAAGAGCTGGCGGTGTCACGGATCGATTTCCGCATCGCTTACTTCTGCGGTAGCCATATGGGCCAGACAGCCGCGATCCGTGCGGACATTGCGGTTGCGCCGCTCGCCCGCTTCCTGGTGCAGGACGATATGGTTGTGCTCGGCGAGCGCGAGGGCCTCCCAGACCTGGGCACCTATGATGTCGGCCTTGCCGTGCGCGAAAATCCGCCGGCGCCGGTTGCCGCGGTGGCGAACTATGTCCGGACGTCGCTGGGTGACTATAGCCAGCAGCAGCCGGCTGCGGTGGCGGCTTAGGCCGTCTTCAGATCACCGCTTCGATCAGCCTGGGGCCTCTGCCTGATATGGCCGAGCGGAAGGCGTTTGCAAAACCCGTGACGGTGTTGGTGCGGACGGCTTCGACACCCATGCCCTCGGCGAGCTTGACCCAGTCGAGATCGGGATTGCCGATATCGAACATGCTGAGCGCCTTCGGCCCGCCATTGCCGGCGCCGACACCCTGCAATTCGTCGATCAACACGCGATAGGCGCGATTGGCATAGATAACCGTCGTCACATCGAGCTTTTCACGCGCCTGGGTCCATAGCGATTGCAGCGTATACATGCCGCTGCCGTCGGCCTGCAGATTGACCACCTTGCGATCGGGGCAGGCAAGCGCCGCACCGGTGGCGAGCGGCATGCCGCCGCCGATCGCGCCGCCGGGCACAAGGAGAGCGTCGAAGGGGGCTGCCGTTTCTAGGGACTGGTAAGAACTGAAGCTGCTGGTGATGCCTTCATCGACGACGATGGCCTGGTCCGGCAGGAAATGGCTGACCACGCGGGCGATGTCGACATTGGTGAGCGGCCCGTCGCTGGGCACGGCGGATGGCGCAAATGGCGTGAGCCTGAGGGCCTGGTCGGTGCGAAAGGCCGCCGCGACAGCTTCCAGGGCGGCGACACCATCCTCATGCGGATGGGCAAGCGCCAGCACCCGGCAGCCCGGTGGCGTGAATTCACTCGGCTGGCCGGGATAGGCGAAGAAGCCGATCGGTGCCTGGGTGCCAACAAGGATCAGCGTTTCAAGGCCGGCAAGAGACTGCACCGCCTGGGCGGCGCGATAGGGCATGCGTTCGACCGTCGCGCGGCCGGCGCCGCGTTCGATGCGCGGCGTGAACGTGTCGGCCAGTAGGCGCGCGCCGGTCGCCGTGGCAATCTTGGCCGCTGCAGCGAGCCCACGGCCATGCAGGGCGGCGCCGCGCAACAGGAGGGCTGTTCTGCCGTGCCGGAGTGCGGCCACGGCTGCGTCGACAGCATGATCGGGGACCTCAGGTGCTTGCGGAACAGGAAGTGGCCTTGCCGGACCCTGTGCTTGGTTCCAGGCCGTGTCGGCCGGCAGGATGAGGCTGGCGATCTGGCCGGGCGGAACCTGTGCCGCCTGCACCGCCCGTGCCGCATCGGCGGCCACGTCGCGTGCCTCGCGCGACGAGACTTTCCAGTGGGACACGGTGTTGGCATAGGCTTTGACGTCGCTTGTCAGCGGCGCGTCGTAGCGCTGGTGATAGGTCGCATGGTCGCCGATGATGTTGACCACCGGCACGCCGCCCTTGCGGGCATTGTGCAGATTGGCAAGCCCGTTGGCGAGACCTGGGCCGAGATGCAGCAGCGTCGCCGCCGGCTTGCCGGCCATGCGGGCATAGCCATCGGCGGCACCGGTRACGACGCCCTCGAACAGGCCGAGCACGGCCCGCATGCCCGGCACGCGATCAAGTGCGGTGACGAAATGCATTTCCGATGTGCCGGGATTGGCAAGACAGAGTTCGACGCCGCAATCGACCAGCGTGCGGAGCAGGCTCTCGGCCCCATTCATCGGCCTGGAATCGACATCCGCCTCAACGTCTTTGCGCGCGTCCATCGACCGCTCCTCCCGTCCTGTCACCCAATTTGCAACTGTAGCGGATTTGGGTGGGGACGCCAGCGTCAGTCTTCTATGTTCCAGCCATGATGTCGCGATTGAGTGTTCATCACTTTGCTGCTATTGTTAGCCAAATTGATGGTCGTGGCTAACGGAATTTTGAGATGAAAGCTGCAGCGCGAAAGCAGGAGCCGGTGATCGCGCAACGCGTGCCTGAATTGGCCGCACTTGTCGAACCGACGATGAAGGATGCCGAGGAGCAGGGTTTCCTGGAGACGAAGGAGAGCCGGGTCACGGCGCGCGTGAGTGCCAGGATGATCGCCGCTGCAAAGGCGCGGACTGGCATCAGCTCCGATTCCGATCTGGTAAAATTCGCCCTTGCTCAACTGGCTGTCGAAGACCCGTTCAAGAAGGCGTTTCGCGAGCTGGAAGGTTCTATCGATCCAGATATCGATCTGGAGTTCTGATTTGTCCGGCTTCGATTTTGACGCAGCTTTGCGCTGGGCGCGAAGGTTTCCGAACAGCGGTTTGGCGAGGCGATCCGGCTCTGCGCTTCAGTTCTTCGATCCGCGGCAGTTCGATCAGATTCTATTGCTCGACACCTCGGTCTACATAGATCGCCTGCAAGGCAAGATTTCTGCAGAACTCCGCCATTTCCTGGAATCGAATGCCCACAGTCACTCCACAATCTCACTGCAGGAAATCATGATGACGGTCGGGGTTCTTGATCCCGAGGATATGCGCACAAGGTCAGCCGTCAGCAAGATTGGGGCACTTGTCGAATCGATCCACCCACATCGTCTTCATCAACCCGACATTGACACATGCGGGCGCGCTGCCCTGTTGGCTGGCACGCTCAGTCGCATTCAAGGCTATGGCAAGGAGCATCGTGCCCGGGCGCTCAGTGACTGCACGCTGTTCCTGCAGTCACTAAAGCTCGGCGCAACTTTGCTGACCCGCAACTACGCCGACTTCGACATTCTCCTGCAGATGATCCCCAGCGGACGGGTGCTGTTCTATTAGCCCCGCTCGCGCCGCCGCCGGCGGCCGCCGCCTTCGTCATTGCCCGCTGTGATCACCTTGCGTTCCGGCAGGGTGACGACCTTGGCGAGTTCCGGAAACGCATCGACCTTGTTGGGCATGGCCATGGCGTCGATGAAGAGCTGCTGGAAATGCGGCTCGAGCGCGGTCTCGATCTTCTCGATCTTCTTGACCATACCCTCGATCTCGCGGCGATGGCCGCGATTGAGCAGCGCCATCAGCGCGCCGGTGCCTGCGGCATTGCCGACGGCCTTGACTTCGTTGAGGTCGCAATCCGGGATCAGGCCGAGCACCATGGCGTATTTCGGATCGATGAAGGAGCCGAAGGCGCCGGCGAAGCGGATCATATCGACCTTTTCGACGCCCTGCTTCTCCATCAGCAACTTGATGCCGGCGTAGAGGGCGGCCTTGGCGAGCTGGATGGCGCGGACGTCGTTCTGGGTGACGGTGATGCGCTGTTCGCCGTCGCGCAGCAGGTAGGAGAAGGTGCGGCCGTTCTGGATGATGCGCGGGCTCTTTTCAGCCATCGAACCGTCAACGACGCCGTCCTCCGAAATGACGCCGGAGAGATACATTTCGGCGACGACTTCGATGATCGCCGAGCCGCAAATGCCGGTGACGCCGGTGCTGGCGGCAGCCTCTTCGAAACCTTCCTCATCCGACCACTTGTCGACGCCGATGACGCGATAGCGCGGTTCGAGCGTGACGGGATCGATACGGACGCGTTCGATGGCGCCCGGCGCGGCGCGCTGGCCGGAGGAGATTTCGGCGCCTTCGAAGGCGGGGCCGGTGGGCGAGGAGGCGGCGACGACGCGGTTCTTGTTGCCCAGTACGATTTCGGCATTTGTGCCGACATCGACGAGCAGCATCATCTTGTCCTGGCGATAGGGACCTTCCGACAGCGTCGCACCTGCGGCGTCGGCGCCGACATGGCCGGCGATGCAGGGCAGCATGTAGACGCGGGCGCCGCGATTGACCTTGATGTCGATCTCATGCGCCCAATATTGCAGCGCGCCGGAGACGGCGAGTGCAAACGGCGCTTGGCCGAGTTCGGTTGGGTCGATGCCGAGAAAGAGATGGTGCATGATCGGGTTGGCGACGAAGACCATGTCGAGGATATCGTTGCGATCGACGCCATTCTCCTCGCAGACCTTGCCGATCAGGCCGTTGACCGCTTCGCGTACGGCGATGGTCATCGCTTCGCGGCCGTCCGGATTCATCATCACATATGAGACGCGGCTCATCAGGTCTTCGCCGAAGCGGATCTGCGGATTCGACGTGCCGGTCGAGCCGATGATGCGGCCCGAGAGCAGCGACACGAGATGCATGGCGATGGTCGTCGAGCCGATGTCACAGGCGATGCCATAAGCCTCGTTCTTGAGATCCGGCCATAGACCGACGATGAAGGGTCGCGATGAATCCATGTCGCGATGGATGGCGGCGGTGACACCCCAATTGCCCTTGCGCAGTGTCTTCTGCACGTCGGGGATAATGTGCGGGGCAATCAGCAGGTCCTTCCAGCCCCAGTCTTTTTCGAGCATGACCTTCAGCCGATCAAGATCGCCGAGCGGCTTGTGCATGTCGGGCTCGTCTACTTCCACGTAGCAGAGCTGGATCGCAGCATTGCGCTCGATAACCCGGTCGCTTGCAGCCTTGCGGACCACCTGGGCGTTGACGACGGTATCCTGCGGCACGTCGACGACGAGGTCGCCAAGAATCAATGCCGAGCAGGAGAGACGGCGATTTTCCGGCAGGCCGCGGACGCGGTCGTAGCGCTCTTCCTTGGCGCCGCGCGGGGAGATATGGTCGTTGGAGGAGACGATCTTGTGCTTGGCAAAATTGCCTTCCTGCACCTCGATCTGACAGCGCCCGCAAGTGGCGCGGCCGCCGCAGACGCTTTCGACATAGACGCCGAGCTTTCGCGCTGCCTCGAGGATGGGAGTGCCGACCGGAAACCGCCCACGCTTGCCCGAAGGCATGAACAGAACCAGCGGATTCTCGCTTGCGGCTTCGGCCATGATCGACTCATTTCCCGACGTGTCGTCGTAACGCATTCTCATGTCTCCGAGGAATCGACGCCCCCCGGCCTCTGTTCCGTTCCTGCCAGATTGCGCTTTCGGCGCAAACAACAATTGTCAAATCCCGACATGCAAAGATCACCCTGCGGTTTCGCGAGGGTGATCCCGATCGTTCAGCCATGCTGAGCCGCAGCAATTACTCGGTTGCGGCACCCGCACCCGTGCGCGCTGCACGACCGCCACGGCGGCCAGCCGGAGCGGCAGACGCGGCAGCGGTCGGCGATGCGGCGCCGCCTTCGGCGGGCTTGTAGTCGCGATAGGTCATGATCCAGTTCGAGCAATTGGCGTCGGTGCCGTTCAGCACGTTGGCAGCGCGGACGGCTTCCATTTCCTGCGGGCGGGTGGGGTTCATGATGGCCGAGGTCATGCCGGCGCCGATGACCATCGGGATGAAGCCGGCATTGATGCCATGGCGGTGCGGCAGGCCAAAGGAGATGTTGGAGAGGCCGCAGGTGGTGTTGACCTTGAGCTCTTCGCGCAGGCGGCGGAGCAGGGCGAAGACCTGGCGGCCTGCGTCGCCCAGCGCGCCGATCGGCATGACCAACGGGTCGACCACGACGTCCTCCGGCTTGATGCCATGATCCATCGCGCGCTCGACGATCTTCTTGGCGACGGCGAAACGCACGTCCGGGTCCATGGAAATGCCGGTCTCGTCGTTGGAGATCGCCACGACCGGAACATTATACTTCTTGACCAGCGGCAGGATGGCTTCCAGCTTTTCCTCTTCGCCGGTGACGGAGTTGATCAGCGGGCGGCCCTTGGCGACCTTGAGGCCGGCCTCGATCGCGGCTGTCACCGACGAGTCGATGGAGAGCGGCAGGTCGACGAGGCCCTGGACGATTTCGAGCGTCTGCACCAGAAGGCCCGGCTCCGTCTCGTTGGGGTTGACCGAGGTGACGCCTGCGTTGACGTCCAGCATGGTGGCGCCGCAGGCGGCCTGTTCCAGCGCGTCCTTGATGACCGTCTCGAAATTGCCGGCCTGCATTTCGGCGGCGAGCTTCTTGCGGCCGGTCGGGTTGATGCGTTCGCCGATGACGCAAAAGGGCTGGTCAAAGCCGATGACGATTTCGCGGGTGGCGGAGGCGACGATGGTGCGGGTCATGGATCATCCTATAAGAGGTTCCGATGATATAAAGATTTCTTTATATCGTTATGTATTTTATGGCAAGCCGATAGGCGAGATGTTGGGGCCTATCGAACGGATTGGTCCACCAGAGCGTTGGCGGTCTCTTCCTGCAATTCGTGAAATTCGGGACGGGGCGTGCGCTTCCAGGGCGTGCGGCCCTTAAGGACGCCGGATTCATGCACGATTTCCGAGACGTATTCCTCCTGGCGATAGGCCATCACATGGATGCCGCTGACGCCCGGGATTTCCTTGACCTCGTTGATGATGTCGATGCAGAGCTGCTTGCCTTCCTTCTTCTGGTCAGCCGCGCCCTCCAGGCGGGCGATGACCGAATCCGGTATATGGATGCCCGGCACGTTCGAGCGGATCCACTTGGCGGTCTTGGCAGAGGCCATCGGACCGACGCCAGCGAGGACGAAGCATTTTTCGGCGAAACCGAGGTCGACGACCTTCTTCATATATTCCCTGAACATCGGTACATCGAAGCAATACTGGCTCTGCACAAACTGTGCGCCGGCCTCGATCTTCTTGCCCAGCCGATAGGGCCTGAAATCGTAGGGCGGGGCGAAGGGGTTGATCGCGGCGCCGAGGAAAACCTGCGGCGCTTTGGTGATCTTGCGGCCGGAGCGGAATTTCGATTCGTCGCGCATCATCCGCACGGTTTCGAGCAGCGACATGCAGTCGAGGTCGAAAACCGGCTTGGCGCCGGGCTGGTCGCCGGCCTGCACGCCGTCGCCGGTCAGGCACATGATGTTGGCAACGCCCATGGCGGCGGCGCCGAGCACGTCGCCCTGAATGGCGATGCGGTTCTTGTCGCGGCAGGCGATCTGCATGATCGGCGCATAGCCCATGTGGGTCAGCAGCGCGCAGATGCCGACCGAGGACATGTGGCAGTTGGCGCCAGATGCGTCGACGGCGTTGATGCCATCTACCCAGCCTTCGAAGATCGCCGCGCGCTTATAGACGTCTTCCGGATCAGCGCTATCGGGCGGGTTGAGTTCGGCGGTGACGGCGAATTCGCCGCGGCGCAGGACGCGTTCCAGGCGGCCGAGTGAAACATGGCCGGGGAGGGGATCGAGCGGCAGGTGCGCGCCGAGCGGGTTTTCGTCGATATGCACCATGCCGTTATGCGTCCTTCTTCATTGCTTCTTTTTCAGCGGCCGATTGTGCAGTCACCCGCAGCCAGGCAGAGGTTTCGCGCATAGACTGGTCGACCGGCTTCTGCACGTTCAAGATTTTGTCGCCATGCACCATGTTGCGCGAGCCTTCCCAGGCTTTGACCCAAACACAAGGCATGTTCGGCTCGACTTCGCAATTGCCGTTGGCGCGTACACCGCCGCAAGGGCCATTGCGCAACTGCTTCGGACAGTTCATCGGGCAGGACATGCCGGTCGAAGAGAGCACACACTGGCCGCACATGCGACAGTCGAACATCAGGCCTTTGACGCGCTTTTCGACCGCCTTCACCGGCCCTTCGACTCTGGCGTAGCCCAGCTTGTTCCAGATCGGATGGAGTAGCAGGAAGGTCTTGGCGAACTTGTCATAGAACCATTCGAGCGTGCGCGAATGGCGAATCGACCAGAGGCGGATCGTATAGCTCTTCGTCTGTCGACCGACAGCCGAGACGCCGGAGGGGACATAGGCCGTCGGCGGCTTCTTGTGGACCTTGAGTTCAACCATTTTCGCGCCCGCCTGCCTTCACCAATGCCACGAGCCGGTCGCGGTCATAGGCGGCCTCGAATTCTGCCGCTGCCTTGTCGGCCTCGGCTTCGAGATCGTCGGAGACCGGAACCGGATCGGCCTTGCGCCATTCCGCCAGATAATCATCGGTTTCGGCGGCGCCGGTGCGCATGGCGCACATGTCGATCGCTTCGGTAAAACGCACCGAAAGCTCGCGTTTGGCGTTCTGCCGGCCCTTCTTGACGATCACTTGCGCGGGTATGTCGCGCCAGTAGACGATGATACGATCTGCCATTCCCCGAACTCCTAAATGTGCGGCCACAATGGAACGAGAGGGGGCGTCGTTGCGCGGCCAGTCACGACGTCGCATTGATCATAATGCGACATGTTTTCCAGATTATGCAAGCGTGTAATTTGTCAGCTGACATAGCTGACGAAAGCATGCCAATAGTCGGGCAAATGCTCGAAGAAATAGGGGATGGCAAGTACCAAAGCATAGCTCACATAGCCGACGATTGCGCTGATCAGAGCGCCTATCACAACGCCGAGCCCGACAACGATGCCATCTCGTTCGCTCAGGCCCAACCCCATCAGCGCCATGGCGAAGGACGGGCCGATATTGCCGAACGGAATCGGCAGGAAAACGACGATCGCGAGGAGCAGGCAGAAGACGCCGATGACGCGTTCGAAGAGCCGGCTGCGTTGCGGCCAGGCGCGCGGGGTGATCAGCCGCTCGAGCTTCTCTATCCACGGCACGAAGCGATCGAGCATGGAAGAGAAGGCCTTGTTGTCGAAGCCATAGCCGTGCAGCCGCTTCGGCAGCCAGATGCGGTCAAGACGGGAAAAGGCCATCTGGAAGGTGATGAATACCAGCGGCAGGCCGAGAATGAATGTCGCGCCCGGCGGCAGGGGAATCATGCTCGGCAGGCAGAAGACGACGAGGAAGGCGCCGAAGGACCGGTCGGCCATGGCATCGGCAATGTCGCCGAGCGTGATCTTGTCGCCGGCATTGTCGGACAGTTGCCGCAGCAATTCCGATAGTTTGTGCGGCCTTTGCCGCATAGCGGGTTCGCGCYTGTCAAGCTCTTGGCTGTGATCCGACACGCGGGCTCCTTGATCGATATCCATACCAGCAAACGCCTTTCCCGCCGAGTCGTTGCGTTTTCGCGGGAAAGGTGGAGCTAAGATGGAGATCAGGGTGTCGTTATCAAGACCGGCAGCTCACGCTTCGATCATAGCCTTGGTCAGGTCGCCATAGCCGGTGAAGCGATATTCATAATCGAGCTTGAGGTAGTCCGCAGCCCATTTCGCCTTGTCCTGCAGGGCCTTGTCTTCGGTTTGGGCGAGATAGACGATCTTGGTATAATTGCCGAATATCATGTCGCGCAGTTCTGGATGCTTGTCGAGTTTCAGCGGCTCGATGATGAAGGCCTCGAATTGGCGGGTGATCAGGTCGGTCAGGTAGAAAACGCTGAATTCCTCTTCGCATTCGGAAAGGAATTTTTCGTTGCCGGTGAAGAAGGCGTAACAGTGCGGGCCGGCGATACGTTCGATACCTTCTTCCTCGCAGAGTTTGTCGATCTGCCCCTGCGTGCCGCATTCGGCATAGCCGATATAGATGCGGCGAAAACCTTCGGCCCGGGCTTCGGCAATTTTCTCGCGCAGGCCAGGCACGATCTTCTGCGGCGTCACATGCCAGATCGCCGGCAGACATTGCAGGTCGATGTGATCGAGCCTGTTCATCTCCTTGATGGCGAGCACTTCGCGGGCGATCGCGCCACAGGCGATGATTCTGAGCGCTTCGGGCTTGTCCTGGGTCTGGGGCGTGTCGAGCATGGCTTTATCCTTTGCCACCAATATAAGTCCGGCAATCGCGATTGGAATACTGGAAGCGTCAGAAGTCGCCGTCAAATCCGTCGCGCTGGGCAGAAAACCGCATAGGTCGTGTGAACCCGAGACCGGTAATAAGCATGCGCGTAGCGCATGCCACATTGAACAAATCTTCGAGTTGCGCGTTCAAAAAGCAGGCGATCAGCGACCGCGTCCCACCTGTCCGCAAAGCGCCCCTATTTCGTTCACGGGGTAGTTCTGCCCCGGTTCAGCCACTGTGATCGGAGAGCAAAATGACGACTGTTTCGACCAAGATCTTGATCGTGTTAAGTACCGTGCTTCTCCTTGCCTCATGCGCGAATACGGTGCGCGGCGTGGGCAAGGACATGACCAACACGGCCAAAGCAACCGATCATGCGGTTAAGCGTGCGGCAGACTGATCCCAACTTTTTCCAGGAGCACTATCATGAGCACTCTTTCGATCCGGATTGCCGTTGCCCTGATTGCCGTTCTGGCTCTTTCGTCCTGCGCCAACACGATTCGCGGCGCCGGTGAAGATGTCCATCAGACGACGCATGCCATCAAGCATGCTGCTCAATGAAGGATAGAAATCAGGTCAAATGAAAACCGGCCGCCCAGGTGGGCGGCCGGTTTGTCAAATTCCTGCCAACAAATCAGGCCTTGGCGGCGAGCATGTTGTGCTTGCGCTTGATGAAATCCTTGGCGGTTTCGACCGCGATTGCCGCGTCACGGCAATAGGCATCGGCACCGACGGCCTTGCCGAACTCTTCGTTCAGCGGCGCACCGCCGACGAGAACGACATAATCATCGCGGATGCCCTTTTCCTTCATCGTGTCGATCACGACCTTCATATAGGGCATGGTCGTGGTCAGAAGGGCCGACATGCCGACGATATCCGGCTTCTCGCGTTCCATGGCGTCGAGATAGTTCTCGACCGGGTTGTTGATGCCGAGGTCGATGACGTCGAAGCCGGCGCCTTCCATCATCATGCCGACGAGGTTCTTGCCGATGTCGTGGATGTCGCCCTTGACGGTGCCGATCACCATCTTGCCCTGCTTCGGCGCGCCGGTGGCAGCCAGCAGCGGCCGCAGGATGAACATGCCGGCCTTCATCGCATTTGCCGAAAGCAGCACTTCCGGCACGAACAGGATGCCGTCGCGGAAGTCGATGCCGACGATGCGCATGCCTTCGACGAGAGCCTGGGTCAGGACGTCATACGGCACCCAGCCACGCGAGAGAAGGATATTGGTGCCTTCCTCGATCTCTTCCTTGAGGCCATCGTAAAGATCGTCGTGCATCTGCTGCACGAGTTCCTCGTCCGAGAGCTCGGAAAGAATGATTTCATCGTCTGCCATTGCGTTCCTCGTGAGATTGGTTGCGGGATTCGACCGCCCCTTGGTTTTCACTATAGTGGGCGGGGAGGCTTTGCAAAGCGTTTTCGAAAACGACGCGGGCAAGAGCAATTTACGACGGGCGCGCCGCTATCCGGCAAACGGATTGACGACTTTGATTCCGTTTATGATTTGTCCATGTTGGAGGTCTTCGGTATAGAGGATGTCGCAATTGGTCATCATCGCGGCTGCGACGATGGCTGAGTCCCAATAGGAAAATTTCAGCTGCCGGCGGATATCAAAAGCCAGTTGCAACAGTTCAGGCGTCTGTGACTGGATTGGAAATCGGAGCATGGAGATAATAAAGCGTTCGGCTTCGTCGGAAGATATTCGCGTTGGGCGCGTCACCTGCACATAAAATTCCTGCAGCACCTGTACCGAAAGGACGCAATCATTCTGGTCGAGCAGCGTTTCTGCGATCGTCTTTTTATATAGGGCGGTTGGATCGGTAGCAAAGTAATAAAGAAGCACGTTCGTATCGATGAAACATGCGATCAAGAACGCTTTCGGTCGTGAAGTTCGTCGCGAGACAAGCGATCGTTTGGGTCGAAGCTCGTGACGCGGCTTTGAATTTCATGCTGCAGGTGCCTCAGACGCTCGAATTCTTCCGGAGAAGCGCGTTGGCTAAGACCCGATGAAATGCCTGTCAGATATTTCTGGACCATAGCTGAAACAGACGTATTAAGTTCCGCCGCTCTTAGTTCGGCGCGGCGGTAAATTTCATCATCGATGGAAACAGTGATATTCATCATGGTCTCAAAATATCAGAGCCCGGGATTTGTATCAACGAACTTCGCCTGATGGCGCAAACAGACAAATGCGTCATTTCGTTTCCAGCGTAGACATTGGCGCATAGAGGATTGTTCCTTTTGCGGCATCCTTTAGGATCAAAGGAAACACAGCACTCGCCTCGGGCGGGCTCATCGTAAAGGAAAGACCATGGACCAGACCTCAGATCAGGCAGCCGGGCAGGGAGAAGGCGGCGGTCGCCGCGGTCGCGGTGCGGCCGCGCGGCGTGCATCGCGTGCGGGCGGCGGTCCGGGCGTGTCGCTTCCCTATATCACCCGCAAGATCCGCGAATATGAAGTGCTCGACGAAGAGGGCTTGATCCTCATCGAAAGCAATGCCGACCTCGTGCTCGAAGAGATCGGCATCGAATTCCGCGACGACGCCGAAGCGCTGGCGCTGTGGAAGGAAGCCGGCGCCGACGTCCGCGGAGAGCGCGTGCACTTTCCCAAAGGTCTCTGCCGCTCGCTGCTGAAGACCGCCCCGCCGGTTTTCACCTGGCATGCGCGCAATCCCGAGCGCAGCGTCCAGATCGGCGGGAAAGCGACCGTGTTTGCCCCGGTCTACGGCCCTCCCTTCGTCCGCGACCTCGAAGGCAATCGCCGCTATGCGACGATCGAGGATTTCCGCAATTTCGTCAAACTCGCCTATATGGCGCCGTCGATGCATTCGTCGGGCGGCACGGTCTGCGAGCCGGTCGATATCCCGGTCAACAAACGCCATCTCGATATGGTCTACAGCCATATCAAATTGTCCGACAAGCCGTTCATGGGCTCGGTCACCGCGCCGGAACGCGCGGAAGACACGATTGCCATGGCCAAGCTGGTATTCGGCGACGATTTCGTCGAGAACAATTGCGTCACGCTCAACCTCATCAATGCCAATTCGCCGATGGTGTTCGACGAAACCATGGTTGGGGCACTGAAGGTCTACGCGCGGCATAACCAGGCAACGGTGATTTCGCCGTTCATCCTGTCGGGCGCAATGAGCCCGGTGACGGTGACCGGCACGCTGACGCAGATCCTGGCCGAAGTTCTGGCCGGTGCTTCGTTCACCCAGCTGATCCGCAAGGGCGCGCCGGTGCTGTTCGGCACATTCGCGGCCTCGATCTCGATGCAGTCGGGTGCGCCGACCTTCGGCACGCCGGAACCGTCGTTGGTGTCCTATGGCGCGGCACAGCTCGCCCGCCGTCTCGGCCTGCCGTTCCGTACCGGTGGTTCGCTCTGCGCCTCCAAGGTGCCGGATGCGCAAGCCGCGCACGAATCGGCCAACACGCTCAACATGACGCTGCTGGCCGGCACGAATTTCTCGTTGCATGCCGCCGGTTGGCTCGAAGGCGGCCTTGTCTCGTCCTACGAGAAGTTCATGATCGACCAGGACCAGCTCGGCATGATGCAGAAGATGGCCGAAGGCGTGGATCTCTCCGAGAACGCCCAGGCATTGGATGCCATCCGCGAAGTCGGCCCGGGCAGCCACTATCTCGGCTGCGCCCATACCCAGGCCAATTTCCAGACTGCCTTCTACCGTTCGGCGCTGGCCGATAACAATTCCTACGAACAGTGGGAAGTTGAAGGTGCCAAGCGCATCGAGCAACGCGCCAACGCGCTCTGCCGCTCCTGGCTGGAACAGTATGAAGCGCCGGCGCTCGATCCGGCCATCGATGAGGCGCTGCTCGCCTATATCAAGCAGCGCAAGGACTCCATGCCCGACGCTTTCACCTGAAAGGGTCCCGAAGCCAGGGAGAGTGGCGGACGGTATCAGGTGGCCGACTGGATTCAGCGGGACGTCTGGCGCCCGCACTACAAGCCGCCTGGCCGGACATAATGGACAAGACAGAAGATAAGATCGAAGACATCCGTGCGGCGCKCGCGCCGCACGGAATTTTTTTGCGCGGTGTCGTGCATTTCGACGGCGATGGGCCGGCGATGACGGCGGGCGTACATGCGCGGACCGTGGTGCTGCTCGGCAATATCGGCGGCTCGATCTGGCCGGCTTTCCGCAGGTGGCGCTCCAGAGATGGCCGGAATGTCGCCGATCCGCTCGACACCTGGTCGGTCGAGATCATCCGGCCGGAGGCGGACAGAGTGGGCGGACAAGCCTATTTCCCGTCCGAAAAACCTTGGCAGCCGTTCCAGCAATGGGCGATGCGAGCGGAGGGCTTGAAAGCCTCGCCGCTCGGTGTGTTGATCCATCCGGATTATGGGCTTTGGCACGGCTATCGCGGTGCGATCGGCTTTGCCGAGAGGATCGGCACCGCGAGCGTGCCACTCGATCGCCATCCCTGCGACAACTGCCGCGACAAGCCATGCCTGAAGACCTGTCCGGTCGATGCCGTGCAGGCGTCGGCTTTCGACGTTCCGGCCTGTCGAACGCATGTTCACGCGTCAGAGGGAAAGGCGGGATGCATGGTGTCTGGCTGCATTGCCCGGAACGCTTGCCCGGTCGGTGCAAGCTATCGATACCCGCCGGAGCAGTTGCAGTTCCATATGGCGGCGCTCGGCAGGATCTGATCGGCTCAAGCCGCTTTCACCTGCCTCTGGCTCAATCCAATATGGATAAACACGGCGGCCAGCACCATCACACCGCCGATCACGGTCTGGCGGCCGGCCGTCTCGTTGAAGGCAATCCAGACCCAGAGCGGAGCGAGCGGCGTGTCGAGCGTCGAGATCAGTGCCGTCTCGACGGCAGGCAGGCGTTTTGAGCCGAGCGAGAAAAGCGTCAGGCCCGGTGCGGCATTGAGCAGACCGAACAGCACCAGCAAGACGAAGTTCGTCGTTGTGACATGCGGCAAATCATGCGCAAACGGCAGCGGCAGCAGGCCGCTGATGAAGGAGGCGATGCAGGCGCCGGGGATGATGGCGATGTGGCGGTAGCGACGGACAAGAATGATCGAGGCGGCCATGCTCGATGTGGCGCAGAGCGACAGGATATCGCCGGATACGCCGCCATCCATGCCGAAGCCGACCATGATCCCCACGCCGACGATAGCGATGGCGCTGGCGCCGATCGCATTGCGCGAAGGGATTTCGCTGAGGAAAATCCAGCCGAGCAGCGCCGAGATGAAGGGGATGGTCGCGAAGATCACCGAGTTGTGGGCAATCGAGGTCAAGCCGAGCGAGGATATGTAGCAGGTCGTGCCGAAGACATAATTAAGCACATAGACGAGATCGGCCCAGCCCATATGGCGGAACTGGTTCCGCCAGCCGCGCGGGTCCATCATGATGATCAGAAGCAGCATGCCGATCGCGCCAAAGATGCCCCGGCCGGCAATCATTGTCGGATAGTCGAGATTCATCAGCCGGGTAAAGAAGCCGGCGCTGCTCCAGGTGATGGCAGCTGCTATGACAAAGAAAAGTCCGATCTGGTGTTCGCGGCGTGCATCCATGCTGTTTCTACGCTGTTTCCGCTGAAGCCGAATCAATTGCCGGATGCGACCGCTGGCTGGCGACGATATGACCGATGACGGCGATGAAGACGATGCCGCCGCCGATCAGCGTAGTCCTGCCCGGTGTTTCGCCGAAGGCGGCCCAGACCCAGAGCGGTGCAAGCGGCGTGTCGAGTGCGCCGATCAGTGCCGTCTCGACTGCCGGGATCTTGCGCGAACCCCAGGCAAAGAAGGCAAGACCCATGGCGGAATTGACGATGCCGAAAAGCGCCATCTGGATGACCTGCACGCCGGTGACATCCAGCGGCTTGCCGAGTGGCCAACAGACGAAGATGGAGAAGAAGGCGCCGAGGCAGGCCGAAGCCGTCGCCGACATGCCGGGATTCTTGCGCATGACGATGATCGACAGCGCCATGGTCAGTGTCATGCCGAAGGCGAGCAGATCGCCGAACCAGCCGCCATCGCTGCCGTATCCGACCATCAGGAGCACGCCGGTGATGGCAATGCCGGCGGCGAGGATGGCGTTGCGGCTTGGGATTTCACCGAGGAAAATCCAGCCGAGAAAGGCGGCGAGGAAGGGAATGGTGGCATAGATCACCGCCCCATGCGCCACGGAGGTATGGCCGAGCGAGGTGATGAACATGATCATGCCGCAGACGGTGAGCACGATATAGAGGCATTCCGGCTTGCGGATGCGGGTGAATTCGCGGAGCCAGCCTCGACCGCTGATCAATATGACGACGGCCAGCAGACTGAGCGAAGCGAAGATGCCGCGCCAGGCAAGCAGGGTGAAACTGTCGAGCGGAATCAGGCGCGTGAAGAAACCGGCCGTGCTCCAGGCGATCGCGGAAATGGTGACGAACAGCAGGCCGAGTTGATGGTCGCGGCGGGAAGGCATTGCAATTCCTTGAGGATGGCGCGTTGAACGGCGCCGGAATCGTTTTTAACAGGTTCCGGCTTGGGCGTTGGACAAAATATTCCGGGGCTACCCAAGGAATTGGCAGGGGCAAACGTCTATCCCTCAGGAACGGGTTGAAGGACGGATGCATTGGAGCTGGAATTGATCAGGAAAGCGTCCGAGGGCGACAGGCTGGCCTTTGGCCAGCTCCTGGAGATGCACTATGATTTCATCCACGCCGTGGCGTGGAAATGGACGCGCAGTTCCGCCGATGCCGATGACATAGCCCAGGATGTCTGCATACGGCTGGCGACCGCGATTTCCGGCTTCCGCTGTGATGGACGTTTCCGCACCTGGCTCTACACACTGGTGCTGAACGCGGTGCGGGATGGCGTGCGGAAAACGGTGCGCGAGCAGCGCAAGACCGAAGAATGGAGCCTCGACCCCTCGACGCAGGGCGATCAAGGCGATGACGATGACATGCAGGAGATATGGAACGCCGTGCAGGAACTTTCGCCCAAGCAACGCGATGCCGTGATGCTGGTTTATTCCGACGGAATGGACCACGGTGAGGCGGCGGATGTGCTGGGCTGTTCGGAAAGCACGGTCTCGTGGCACCTGCATGAAGCGCGCAAGCGGCTGAAGATCATTCTTGGCCGCGAAGTGGCGTAAGGAGTTGGCAATGGAAAACGAACTCGACAAGCTGAGCCGCATGACGCCGCCAAAACCTTCCGAGGCTGCGCGAGCGCGGGCCATGGCGTTTGCCATGCAGGCTTTCGACGCTGAAGAAAAAAATCAAGACGCCCCCCAAGGAAGCGAAAACGGCCGGCGTCAAAGCTCCATAACAACCCAGTTATGGAGAGCTATCATGAATGGAAAACTGCTTGCCGGTTCGGCGCTTGCCACGCTTCTGGTCGTGCCGGTCGCCGGTTACGTCGCCATCCACTCGATCAACAGCCGCACGGGTCTCGTGATCAACGAACCGGCAAAGCCGGGCGACAAGAGCGAAAACCATGTCGCCAAGGATGAGAAGCCGAAGACAGGTGAAATCGATCTCAGCGCCGGAAAGCCGGAGCCGAAACAGCCGGAGGTCGCTGACAAGGAGACTGTGGACAAGCCTGTGGTTTCGGAAGAGACGAAAACCAAGGCAAAGCCGGGGACGACCGACGATCAAAAGATCGACCAGGAAATGTCGGAGACGGCACAGCTTTCCTCGACCACGACGAATGGCGGATTGCGGCCTGATGCGAACGCCGGCGCTCAGGTCGAGAAGCCGGCTTCCCAATTGAAAGACAGCAGTCTCGCGACCAATGAAGCCGGCAAGCAGGACGAGACCGACAATCAGCCCGCCGCTGCGGCGCAAAACAATTCCGTCGACGCCGATGAAGCGGCGCGACCCGCCGATGCTTTGGCGGCATCGCCGACTGTCGAAGGCCGTGTGATGGCGAAGAAGATGCTTGGCGTGACCACCGATGACGGCATCGTTGGGCAGCCGCCACTGCTGCAGCCGGACACTGCCAACCGCTTCACTTCGAAGGACATCAACCCGGTTAAATCGGTGTCGAGCGATCCGGTCTCGACCTTCTCGATCGATGTCGACACGGCTTCGTACTCTTTCGCCCGCCAGGCGATCCTCGCCGGGCAGTTGCCGCAGGCAGACAGCGTGCGCGTCGAGGAGATGATCAACTATTTCCCCTATGACTGGGCGCCGCCGGCAAATGCCGATCAGGCATTCAAGCCGAACATCACTGTCATGCCGACGCCGTGGAATGCCAACACGTTGCTGATGCATATCGGCATCAAGGGGTATGAATTGCAGCAGCAGGAGCAGAAGCCGTCGAATCTGGTCTTCCTGATCGACGTATCAGGCTCGATGGACGAGCCCAACAAGCTGCCGCTGCTCAAGAGCGCCTTCCGGCTCTTGGTCAACAAGCTCAAGCCGACCGACACCGTGTCGATCGTCGTCTATGCCGGCAATTCCGGCGTGGTGCTGGAGCCGACCAAGGTCGCCGAAAAGCAGAAGATTCTCGATGCGATCGAAAGCCTGTCGCCGGGCGGCTCGACAGCAGGCGCGGAGGGTATCGAGGCGGCTTACAAGATGGCTGAAAAAGCCTTCATCAAGGATGGCGTCAACCGCATCTTCCTGGCGACCGACGGCGATTTCAATGTCGGCCCGTCGAGTGACGACGAACTGAAATCGCTGATCGAATCCAAGCGCAAGACCGGTATCTTCCTGTCGGTGCTCGGTTTCGGCAACGACAATTACAATGACGCGCTGATGCAGACGCTGGCGCAGAACGGCAATGGCGTCGCCGCCTATATCGACACGCTGGCGGAAGCGCAGAAGACGCTGGTGCAAGAGGCGACCGCGTCGATCTTCCCGATCGCCAAGGACGTGAAAATCCAGGTCGAGTTCAATCCGGAGAAGATCGCCGAATACCGGCTGATCGGCTACGAAACCCGGGCGCTGAAGCGCGAGGATTTCAACAATGACAAGGTCGATGCCGGCGAGATCGGTTCGGGCCATGAGGTCACCGCGATCTACGAACTGACGCCCAAGGGCAGCCCGGCCATGCTGGTCGACGACCTGCGCTATGGCGAGAAGAAGGATAAGGCGACCGACACTTCTGCCGCGAAGTCCGACGAATTGGCTTTCGTCAAGATCCGCTACAAGAAGCCGACCGAGGACAAGAGCAACCTGATCACCATGCCGGTCACGGCCGAAGAGTTAAAGAAGTCGGTCGACACCGCCTCCGCAGATGTCCGCTTCTCCGTCGCTGTCGCTGCCTTTGGCCAGAAGCTGAAGAACGAGGACCAGGTGTCCGACTATAGCTGGGACAGCGTGATGAAGCTCGGCGACAGCGGCAAGGGCGCCGATCCCTACGGTTATCGCGCCGAATTCCTCAAACTGGTCGAACTGGCCAAGAGCTTGAAGGGCGAGTGATCCCCGTTCCACTCTTCATCGCCCTTCATTGAGAGCCTGACGGCTCGGCCCTCTCCCTGGCTTGCCCTGGGGAGAGGGTATTTTGATTCATCCGCGCGGATGCGCCAGAACGCTGATGATGCGGCAGTCGCAGATATGGCCGTGGCCGCATTCCTCGATCATCCGCGACAGCTCTTTGCGCAGCGCCTGAAGTCGTTCGATGCGCTGGTCGACTTCCCTGAGATGGTTCATGGCGATACTGTCGGCCTGGTGGCAGGAGGCCTGCGGCTCGGCGGCCATGGCGAGCAGTTCGCGGATGTCGTCGATCTCGAAGCCGAGTTCGCGGGCGTTGCGAATGAAATTCAGCCGGTCGACTTCGGCCTGGCCGTAGCGGCGCTGGTTGCCTTCGGTGCGGGGCGGTGCCTCGACCAGGCCGATCTGTTCGTAGAAGCGGATCGTCGGCACCTTGATGCCGGTTTTCGTCGAGAGTTGGCCGATCGAAATATTCATGATTTTGCCTCTTGAACCTCTAGTGGCTAGAGGTGCTAGCACTATTTAAGTCCTATCGAAAGGTTTTCATCATGGCAGCTTCCGAGGCAGAGAAATTGAAATACCGCATCGGCGGCATGGATTGCGCCAGCTGCGTGCAGAAGATCGAAAACGCCGTGCGTCGGCTCCCCGGTGTCGACGAGGTCGGCGTATCGCTGGCCGCCGGCACGATGACGGTGCAGCCCAACGGGACGCTGACGAAAGGCGCCATCGAGCAGCAGGTAAAGGCGCTCGGCTATTCGATCGCGCCTGCGACCGCGAGGAACAGGGCGCCGGTGCAGCCGCCTCGTCATGATCATGATCACCACGACCATCATGGCCATGACCACTCGGATGGACATGATCATCGCGAAGGTCACGATCATGGTGGTCATTCGCATGATCATGACCATGATCACGATCACGCGCATGCGGCGCCCGCCGCCAGCGAAGAAGCCGGTCATAGCCATGATCATTTCGATCTCGGCGATGGCCCGTGGTGGAAGAGCCGCAAGGCCGTGCTGGCGGCGATCACCGGTGCGGCGCTCGTCCTGACCTATCTTGCCCATCTCGCGCTGCCCTCGGTGCCGCAATGGATTTTCGTGCCGGCGCTTCTGGTCGGCCTGGTGCCGATCGCACGTCGCGCCTTGGTTGCCGCGATCACCGGGACACCGTTTTCCATCGAGATGCTGATGACGATCGCCGCTGTCGGTGCGGTGATCATCGGTGCGGCCGAAGAGGCAGTCACCGTGGTGTTCCTGTTCCTCGTCGGTGAATTGCTGGAAGGGGTGGCCGCGATGCGCGCCCGGGCCAGCATTCGTGGCCTGACGGATCTTGTGCCGAAAAGCGCGCTTGTCGAGCGCAACGGAAAGACGCAAGACGTGGCGGCCGAGGCGCTTGCGATCGGCGATATCATTCTCGTGCGGCCCGGTGACCGGATTGCTGCCGATGGCGAAATCGTCGATGGCACGTCGGCCATCAATGAGGCACCCGTCACGGGCGAAAGCGTGCCGAAAACCAAGGGCGTGGGCGAAAGCGTGTTCGCCGGCACGATCAATTCCGATGCCGTATTGAAGGTCAAGGTCACCGCTGTGGCCGAGGACAATACCATCGCTCGCGTCGTGCGGCTGGTCGAGGAAGCGCAGGAGAGCAAGGCGCCGACCGAGCGTTTCATCGACCGTTTCTCGCGCTATTACACACCCGGCGTTCTGGTCGTCGGGATTCTCGTTGCTATCCTGCCGCCGCTGGTGGCTGGCCAGTCCTGGTCGGAATGGGTGTATAAGGGGCTTGCGATCCTGTTGATCGGCTGCCCCTGTGCGCTGGTCATCTCGACGCCGGCCGCGATTGCGGCGGGGCTGTCGGCCGGCGCGCGGCGCGGATTGCTGATCAAGGGGGGCGCCGTGATCGAACGTCTCCGTCAGGTGACTTTGGTGGCGCTCGACAAGACGGGCACGCTGACGGAAGGCAAGCCGCGCGTGACGGATATCGTCAGCATCGGCCGGCCGGAGAACAAGGTACTGTCGATGGCCGCGGCGCTGGAGGCCGGGTCGAGCCATCCTCTGGCTGTGGCGATCCTCGCCCGCGCCAAGGACGACGGGGTTCCGGTCCCGCCGGCCAGTTCCGCCAAGGCGCTGCCCGGAAAAGGCGTGTCTGCCTCGGTCGGCGGCGAAGAAATTCTGCTTCTCTCGCCCAAAGCCGCCGCCGAACGGGTTGCGATCGAAAACGAGGTCCTGGCCCGGATCGATGCCTTCAACGAGGCGGGCAAGACGGTCTCCGTCCTCCTCGCCAATGGCGTCGTCAGCGGCCTTATTGCCATACGTGACGAACCGCGCGCCGATGCTGTCGCGGGGCTAAAGACGCTTGCAGCGCGGGGCATCAAGACATTGATGCTGACCGGCGACAACGAACGGACGGCGAAGGCGATCGGCGCCGATCTCGGCATGGAGGTCAGGGCCGGCCTGATGCCGGAAGACAAGCAGGCGATCGTGCGCGAGAAGCAGAAGCAAGGTTTCGTCGTTGCCAAGGTCGGCGACGGCATCAACGATGCACCGGCATTGGCTGCGGCCGATATCGGCATCGCCATGGGCGGCGGCACGGATATCGCGCTGGAGACGGCGGATGGCGCAGTGCTGCATGGGCGCGTGGCCGACATCGCCAATATGATTGCGCTGTCGGCCGACACGATGAACAATATCCGTCAGAACATCATGGTTGCGCTCGGCCTCAAGGCGGTGTTCCTCGTCACAACCATCATCGGCCTGACCGGACTCTGGCCGGCCATTCTTGCCGATACCGGCGCCACCGTGCTGGTGACGATGAATGCGCTCAGGCTGCTCGGCTGGAAGCCGCGCTGAGCACCCCGGATCAGGCCTTCGGAAAAGCCTTCTCCAGGCCCCTGGAGCGGGTCAAGCCATTACGAAAAGCTTCATAGGCGCTGTGCTGGGAGGATTTGGCCACTTCCATCAGCCGCATCTGCAGCCGCGTCGGCGCATTGCTGCCCAGCCATTCGCCGGCGCGATCGATTCTCAGCGTGTTGAGGAAACGGGCGCCGGCCTGTTTGTTGAGCCAAAGCGTCAGGCCCTCGATCAGGTTTTCGTCCTGGATCGGGTTTTCCAACAGGAGCTTGAAGAAAGCCTGCTCGGCTTCGCCGAAGGCGGCGAATTTGTCGGCGACCGTGTCGCGGTCGGGGAAGGGGGCAGCGATCATGTCATTCCCATTTCATTGCATGCTTTTGTTCTTACGCATGTCGTTATCCTGAAACCGGTTCCCACTTCCAGGCGACATAATCTAAAGCGGCGGCACATCGATGTGCTCCGGCGGCAGGCCGCGCCGGGCGCGGTCTGCCATCATCTCGAAAGCCCGCTCCAGATGCCGCGTGAACCGCACCGTGTCGAACAGCGGCATGGTCTCGCGGTTGGCGGTGAGCTTTTGCCGGAGCAGCTGTCGCCTTTCGGGATCGGTGACAAGCGATCGGACAAGGGCGATATATCCATCCGCGTCGTCGGCGACAAGCTCCGGCAGGCCGAGTGCGGTCAGCAAACTTTCGGAAACGCGCGAGGCGAAATGAGAACCGCTATAGGTGACCACCGGCACGCCGGCCCAGAGCAGGTCCGATGTCGTCGTATGGCCATTATAGGGAAAGGAATCGAGCGCGATATCGACAGCAGGCAGGCGCGCAAGATGGTCGGCATATCGTGCTTTCGGGGCGGAAATGATCCGGGCCGGATCGATGCCTTCCCTTACGATAGAAGCAAGGAAATTCTTCTGCGCGAAACGGTTGAAGAACAGGATCCAGAGCACGGTTTTCTCGGTGCTTTTCAGGGTTTCGACGACCTGCCGGTAGGTCTCCGGCGTCAGCTTGCGCGTCGCATTGAAGAAGCCGAGCACGATTCGGTCTTCCGGCAACCCGAGCGCGGATCGCTCCGCCGCTATAGGGCGTGGACGGTAGAGGTTGTCATTGGCCTGATAGCTCTCGGGCAATCGGCAGAATTTCTCGTGATAATAGGGTTTTGACGCGTCCGGCGTAACGATCTTGTCCGAAATGACGTAATCGCAATCCACGCCGTTGCCGCTGCCGGGAAAGCCGAGATAGGCGGCCTGCACCGGCGCCAGGCCGAGATTGACGAGATTCGGCCGGCTACCGTTGGTGTGGCCCTTGAGGTCGACGAGGATATCGATATTGCGGCTGCGGATCAGCTCGGCGGCCGCGTCGTCGCTGAGATGCCCGATCGGCAAGAGGCCGGGATAGCGGCTCCGCATGCCCTGGTCCTTGGCGATGTTGGCGGCGCTGGTGAGGCAGAAATGCGTCACCTCGAAGCGGGTCGCGTCGTGGCTCAGCATCACGCCCTGGAAAAGATGCATGGTCGCATGCGTGTCGTAATAATCATCGGACAGGTAGCCGATGCGCAGCTTTTCGGCCCATCGATGCGGCCGGGCGTGGCGTCTGGCGCGCATGTCCGGCGTGACCGGATGCGTTAGCGCGCTGGGGATCAGGCTGGCATTGATCGCCTCGTCCGTGCACCAGGAGACATTGTCGAAGGGGCTGTTGGCCTTGAGCGCGATGGGATCGCGCTTTCTCATGCCGTCGAGCAGCATCGCGTGGACGTGGCCGATCTCGTCGAACAGGCAGCTTTCGAGCAGGACGCGATGATAGAGCTCTAGCGCCTGAGGGTCACGCGGTGCGAGCTTGATCGCACTTTGAGCGGCGCCATAAGCCTCTTCCAACGCCGAGTGGCGGATGAAGAGATTACCGGCAAGCAGCAGATAGTTGAGGTGATTTTCCCCCTTCGCTTCGCCCGCTTTGCGGTAATGCTCGGCCGCCTTCAGCTCATTGCCAGTTTTAAGATGGCTTTGCGCCAACAGCACGAGCAGAATCTGCGGGCAATCCTTATGCGCGACCGAGCCGCCATGCCGTTTCAGCAGGCCGTGGAAATCGCCGGATTTGTATTTTTGTAGCGCATCCTGCAGCAAGGCTGTCATCGAGACATCATCCTTTCTCGCCGGCACCATTCCAGCCTAGCCTTGCCCGATCCTGTCTGCCGCAAGCGCCGGGCAGGGCAGGGCGGCTAACACAGTTGCGAATTCTCTCATTCGAGCTGACACCGTGCTGCTTTCCATCCTCCTGCCATCCAATCGCAAGCTCGCCGACAGCCGCCGGTCGATCGAGACGGCGCTCGCCTTCTGCGAAAAGCGCGATGCGCTGCTGATCGTCTCGGACAATTCGCGCGATCCGGAGAAGCGCCAGCTGCTCAAGAATGTCTCGCCACGCCTGCGCTATGTCGAGCCGCCGGACACGACGCTGCATACCAACCTCCGCTCTGTCTTCGCCGCTGCGGAGACCGAATTCGTGATGATGATGGGCGATGATGACGAGTTGTTTGTCAGCCCCCAGGATCAGCCGCTCGATCTGGCGCGCGTGCCGCCGGAATGCATCGGCGTGCGGCCGCTGATCGCGGTGATGAATTCCGAGGGACGGGTGATGCGGGTCAAGGATTTTCCCATCCTCGACGAGACGCCCGGCGGGCGGATCATGCGCTACAACGACAAGGCCGGCGGCGACAATGCGGCCTTCTACAGCATTTTCCGGCGGAAACCCTATACCGACCTGATGCTGTTCTTCCTCGATCACCACCCGCTCAAGGCCAGCTATTGTGATTGGGCGCTGGCGAGCGTGATGTTCTCGTTCGGCCGCCTGCCTTACGATCCCGGCATTGTCTTCAAGTACAACTACCATCAATGGGATCGTGACGAGAAGATCAACGGCCAGATCGAGGGTTTTTACACCGCTGTCGGCCTGCCGGTCACGGCACGGCGCTTCAAGCTGCTGCTGCTCTATCTCGATATCGTCATCCTTGCCCTGCACCGAGGTTCACCTCTGAACGAAGCGGGCAAGCGCGATGTGATGGCGACCGCCGGACGGCCGATCCTTGAAGGGCTGATGAAGACAATTCGGGAACAGCCGGACTCTTTTGACGATCAGACGAAGGCCGAGGCTGACTCACTGATTGCCGAACCAGATGGCGAGCGCCAGCTCACGCGGGCGATTGCTATGGTCGACCGCATCCAGCCCGGGCTTGCTGAGCGCTATCGCGCCTTCCACCGCGCCGCGATGGAAGGCTGAGACGAAAAGCTGATCAGCCGCGGCGGCTGCGGCGTTCGCGCGGAGCGGCCTGCTCTTCCGCGGTCTTGTTGCGCAGCGGCCCGATTTTTTCGACGATCGTCTCGAGGGTCGGGCGGGGGCCGGGCGTGTGGCTATCGACAGCCTGGCGGATGGCGGCGAGATGTTCGCAGGACGTGCCGCAGCAGCCGCCGATGATCTTGGCGCCGGCATTGAGTGCCAGATGCGCATATTCAGCCATCAGCGGCGGCGTGCCGGAATAATGGATCTTTTCGCCGCGGAATTCCGGAATGCCGCAATTGCCCTTGACGACGATCGTCGCTTCCGGGCTGGCCTCGGTCATCGACAGCAGCGTTGCCAGGATATCGGAAGCGCCGACGCCGCAATTGGCGCCGACAGCGATCGGGCCTTCGCCGATATCGGGCGCCACGCCATGGATGTCCTTCGGCGCCAGGCCCATCATCGTCTTGCCGGCGGTGTCGAACGAGCCGGTGTAGACGAAGGGCAGGCCGACCTTGACGGCGGCTTCGGCGGCTGCGCGGATTTCATCCGGGGCAGACATAGTCTCGATCCAGGCAACATCGGCGCCGCCGGCCTTGAGGCCTTCGATCTGTTCGGCAAAGGCATCGACCGCGTCTTCATAGGTGAGCGCGCCAAGCGGGATCAACAGTTCGCCGGTCGGGCCGACGGAGCCGGCGACGATCACCTTGCGCGGCGCCTTGTCGGCAACAGCGCGGGCAATGCTGGCTGCTTTGAGGTTGAGTTCATGCACGCGGCCCTGCGCGTGGTGCAGTTTTAGCCGATGGCGGGTACCGCCGAATGAATTGGTGAGGATGATATCGGCGCCGGCGTCGACGAAATCCTGATGCAGCTTGGTGATGTTTTCCGGTTTCGCCTCGTTCCACAGTTCCGGCGCCTCACCAGCCTCAAGCCCCATGGCGAACAGAGACGTGCCGGTGGCGCCGTCGGCGAGCAGGACGCCCTTTTCGGCCAGGAGATCGGAAAGCGGATTGGCGGCGGCGGTCATGGCAACGTCCTCGAATAATGAATACAGAAAGATATAAAGATATCTTTATGCGATGGCAAGGGGCGTGCCGTAAGAAACAGAGCACCGGCCATAGGCTAATCATGCAGTCAGGGCATCCAAAAGGATAGGCACGGCCGGCAGGGTGAATGGTGTATGAACCAGTTAACCCGAATTGCTAAAACGACATTGTTGGCTGCCGACGAGCCGATCAACGTGCCTTTGTATCTTGGCGATCAGCACATCAAAGTCGATCGGCTTGGTCAGATGATCAATGGCGCCGCCTTCCATGCTGGCAACCAGGGTGTTCATATCCGTGAGCGCGGTCAGGAAGATGAACGGGATGTGGGAGAGCTCCGGATGATTGCGCTGTATCTCGGCCAGCAGCTGGTGGCCATCCATGACCGGCATGGAAATATCGCAAATGACCATATCGGGGCGTTTCTCAAGCAGGATTTCCAGGCCTTGGCGGCCATTGCCTGCCTCCAATACGCCGAACCCGATGTCGGAAAGCTCTTCGGCAATCAGCTGCCGGATATCGCTTTCGTCTTCGATGCACAAAATGGTTGTCATGGATCAGTCCTTGTTTTCCTATGCCGCGCGGATCGGGCGTAAGGTCGTGCGCGAGGCCTCCGGATCTTGCGCGCCGGCGGGGAGGGAAACGGTAAAGGTCGTACCGCGACCCAACACGCTTGCGACGTTTATCGAACCGTGATGCAGATCGACCACCTGCTTGGCGAGGTTCAGACCTATTCCTGTGCCCGCGATGCCGGTGGAGCTTCTCGCCCGGAAATAAGGCTGGAAGAGTTTGGGGATGTCGTCCGCATCCATGCCGATACCTTGGTCGCGGAAGGAGACATGAATCATTCCGTCTCCCATCCAGCCCTTGATGAAGATGTCGGGTGCGGTCGGCGCGTATTTGATGGCATTCGAGACCAGATTGGTGAACACTTGCTCGAGTGCAGAAGGATCAGCCCTTGCCGACAGGGGCCGGAGAGCCATATCGATGTGGAATTTGTGCGTCTTGCCGATTTCGGTCTGGCGCTCGCAGACTTTCTCTACAAGTTCGGCCAAGTCGACATCCGTGACATGAATTCCATCTATTCCGTCGGTCAGGCGACCGGCAGAAAGAATGCTCTCCATCAGATCGACCATGCGGGCGACGGATTGTCGGATCAGGGTGGCTTTCTCGGCAATATAGCTGGTGGTCGGCACCTCCTTCTGCCGCATCAATCTCTGTGCCGCTGCATCGATCACGGCAAGCGGCGTTCGGAATTCGTGGGATGCCATCGATACGAACTGGCGTTGTAGAGCGTTGACGTGCCTTTCCTGCTGCAGCATCCGGTCGAGTTCGGCCTTCTGCCGCTCGATTTCCGCGGTGCGTTGTTTCACCGTCTCTTCCAATTCGTTGCGATGCGCCAGAAGCTCGATCCGAGAATGCACAAGCGCACGCGACGCCCTGCGTAGACCGAGGCCGAGATAGATAACAGCACTGGCTGCGATCGCAAATCCAATCAGAGCGCCGGGGGCGATCTTCTCCATCAGCATCAAGCCAGGCTTGATCGTGTTCCAGGTAACATAGCCGAGAATATTGCCTTCCAGCCCGATGATCGGAACTGCCGCTTCGGGCCTGCCGGCCTTTTCGGGAATATATCGTATGGCTTTGACGCGGGCATCTTCGCCAACAGCGGCAAGAATATCTCCGTCCAGAAATTTGACTGCGACTTGCAGAAATGCGGCACTTGCGCGGACCGTAATGCCCGTCGTGCTTGGAAGTATGGGACGAGCACTGACAATCGCGGGCCTGCCCTCGATCAGCGCGACCTTCGTCACGGAAATTTCGCGCAGCGATGCGGATTGCCCGGTTGTTCCGTCGGTCTCCACGAGGTGACGGCGAACCTCGGCGGCGATCGCATCAATCCTCGACCGGTCGGCCGCAAGGATGGGAGGAGGGGCGGGCCTGCCTTCGCGCGCCGAAAAGATGATCTTGTTCTGATCGTTCAGGACAAGGCCAAGGTCGTGGCCGAAATAGGAGTGCAGCCAGGCTCCGATCGCAGCAGCCATCCACTGCTGATTGCCCGCTCTGGTATAGGCGACCGTATCGTCTCCTATGGCGATGCTCTCCTGCTCCTTCGCCACCGCGACGATCCGCTCCTTGATCGCATGCGAGACGATGTCGCTTTGCCTGCCCAGGGCCAGCCGATCGATTTGCGTGGAGGCCAGCCAGGAAAAGCCGGCGATCAGTGCCGCAGCGATACCCGACACCACCATCAGTGTGATCGTGATTTGCGATGTCAGGCGCGCGTCTCGGTTCAGCATCGGCAATCCTTCCGGTTGCCGGAAGGGTAAGGCAGAAACTATTCACAAGTTCTAAAACTTTGGCGTGAGATTTGGCTGGCACACAATGGGAAAATTGCCTGTCCGGCATAACCGTTCATGAACCACGGCCGTCGTGAAGCGAGCGGCGTTTGACGGAAAAATCTGGCGATGCCTGAATTGTCCCGCGTCGGATTTCTCCAGGATTCATTGCACCGAAAGATGGAGCGCGAACGTTGATCCCTCACCGGTAAGGCCGTATGAGTGCTGCAAGTGCCTGGCTTCGCTCGGTGAGGGATGATCGCAACTGAACTGGCTCTCAAGCCGAGCCCGTTCCGATGTCAAATTCGTCAATCAGCGACGCGGGCATTGCTACCAGCGCTGATGGACGTATTTGGCGATCTTGTCGTCGTACACCTTCTTTGCCGCCGCGATCACCTCGGCCGACAGCGCCGGCATGGCGGACGCAGCAGCATTGTCCTCGGCCTGCTTCTTGTTCTTGGCGCCGGGGATGACGACGGTGACGGCATCCTGCATCAGAATCCATTTGAGGGCGAACTGCGCCATGCTGGCGCCACCGGGCACGAGCGGGCGGAGTTCCTCGACGGCTTCGAGGCCGACTTCATAAGGCACGCCGGAAAAGGTTTCGCCCATGTCGAAGGCTTCGCCGTTGCGGTTGAACAGGCGATGGTCGTCGGCGGCGAACTGGCTTTGCGCCGTCATCTTGCCGGTCAGCATGCCCGACGAGAGCGGCACGCGGACGATAACGGCGACATTCTTTTCCTTCGCCTGCGGGAAGAACAGCTGGTTCGGGCGCTGGCGGAAGATGTTGTAGATGATCTGGATCGAGACGACGCCGGGATATTCGATCGCTTTCAGGCCATCCTCGACCTTTTCGACGGAGACGCCGTAGTAGCGGATCTTGCCCTTGGCGGTCAGGTCGTCGAGGATGCCGAAGACTTCCGGCATGTAGAGCACTTCGCGGGCCGGGCAATGGAGCTGCACCAGGTCGAGCGTGTCGACGCCGAGATTGGTGAGCGAGCGGTCGATCCAGCCTTCGAGGTTTTCGCGGCTATAGCCTTCCGGCACCTGCTTGGGCAGGCGGCGGCCAGCCTTGGTGGCGACCATCGGGCGCGTGCCGCCGCGTTCTTTCAGCACGTCGCGGATGATACGCTCGGAGCGGCCGTCGCCATAGACATCGGCCGTGTCGATGAAGGTCATGCCGGCGTCCAGCGCAGCGTTGAGCGCGCCTTTGGCGTCCGCTTCCGACACGTCGCCCCAGGCGCCGCCAATGGCCCAGGCGCCAAAGCCGATTTCCGATGCGGACCAGGGGGTGCGGCTGAATTGTCTCGATTTCATCGTCTCTCTCCTTGCGGGTTCGCGCGGCATTTTTCAGCGGCGGCGGGGAGAGTCAATGGTATGACCATATTTTTTGGGCAGCAGTTCGCGGTAGGTGCGCATCAGCATCGCTGTCACGGTTTCCGGATCGGTGCGCGACAGGCGCATCAGCAGCATCGGATAATTCTTGTAGTGATCGGTGAAATAATAGAGCTCGTGGTCGGCGTCGCAGAGCATGGCGCGCTCCTCCGCCGGCACGCCTTTGATGACGATCGAATCGCCGTCTTCCTTGAGGCGCGTCAGCATCTTGCCGCGGACCTTGAAGGATGGCGTGCCGTAATGCGTGCTGGGCTCGACAAGGTCCCAGGAGAGGAGGAGGGCGCTCAATTCATCGAAGGTCATGTCGGACACCTCTGAAACACGAAAGCCGCCACAATGGGCGGCTTTCAGGGCAAATTCAACCGGCTTCAGACCACTTTGCGCTTCGCCAGCACGTCGGTCAGCCAGTCGGTGCGCATTTCCGGGACCGAAGAGATCAGCTTCTCGGTATAGGGATGGAAAGGCGGCGAGAAGATCTGCCTGGTCGGGCCCTCTGTCACCACCTCGCCGCGCAGCATGACGGCGGTGCGGTGCGCGATGCGGCGGACGATGCCGAGATCGTGGGTAATGAACAGATAGCTCAGCCCCAGATCATCCTGTAGCCGCTTCAACAGTTTCAGGATTTCTTCGGCGACCAGTTGGTCGAGCGCCGAGGTCGGTTCGTCGCAGATGATCAGCTCCGGATCGGCGGCCAGAGCACGCGCGATGCAGATACGTTGTTTCTGGCCGCCCGACAGCGCCGTCGACAGGCGTCCGGCATAGTCGACCGGCAGGCCGACCTGGGTCAGGAGCTCGGCGACGCGAGCTTTGGTTTCCGTCGCGGTCTTGCCGTAGTAGAACTGGTAGGGCCGGCCGATGATCTCGCCGATCGTCTGGCGCGGGTTGAGCGCCACATCCGGCAGCTGGTAGATCAGCTGGATGCGTCGCAGATCATCCTTGCTGCGCGCCTTGGTCGTCGCGGTCAGTTCCTTGCCCTCGAAGGTCACCGAGCCCGATGTGCGCGGCAGCAGGCCGACGATCAGGCGGGCCAGCGAGCTTTTGCCGGAGCCGGATTCGCCCACCACGGCAACCGTCTCGCCTCTCGACACGTCGATCGAGACATTCTTGAGCACAGTGAAATCGCCGTATTTGCCGACGACATTGTCGACCTTGAGCATGGTCGGCCCGCGTTGCGGCTCCTCGATGTGCTCGTCGAAATGATCGGCCGCCTTGCGTTCGGAAACCAGCGCCTGGGTATAGGGATTCTGCGGGTGATTGAGAATGTTCTCGGTCGTGTCGAGCTCGATCATCTTGCCGCCGCGCAACACCATGATGCGGTCGGTCACCTGGGCCACGACCGCAAGGTCGTGGGTGATGTAGAGCGCTGCGGTGTTGAGTTCCTTGATCAGCTTCTTGACCAGCGCCAGCACTTCGATCTGGGTGGTGACGTCGAGCGCGGTGGTCGGCTCGTCGAAAACGAGGATGTCGGGCTTGCAGGAGATCGCCATTGCCGTCATCGCGCGTTGCAATTGGCCGCCGGACACCTGGTGCGGATAGCGGCTGCCGAACGTTTCGGGATTGGGCAGGCCGAGCGAACGGAAGAGTTCGACGGCATTCTTCTCTGCCTCTTCCTTCTTCATCAGTCCGTGCTGGATCGGCATTTCGCAGACCTGATCCATGATCGTATGGGCCGGGTTAAACGACGCTGCCGCCGACTGGGCGATATAGGCGATGCGTTGGCCGCGCATGTCACGGCGTCCCTCGTAGGAGAGATCGCGGACGGAGACGCCGTCGATCTCCACCCTGCCGCCGGTGATGCGGCAGCCGGCACGGGCATAGACCATGGAGGACAGGCCGATGGTCGATTTGCCGGCGCCGGATTCGCCGATCAGGCCGACGACTTCGCCGCGCTGCAGCTCCAGCGAGACATTGTCGACGAGAACGTTGCCATTGACGGATTCGACGCGGAGCTTGGTGAGCTTGAGAATCGGTTGAGTCATGGCTTACATCTCCGCCGAGGCGCCCGACGGACGGGCATTGATGGACAGGATCCAGTCGACGACAAGGTTGACGCCGACGGTCATCAGCGCAATCGCCATCGCGGGCCAGAGCGGTGCCGGCAGGCCGAAGGAGATGGCCTTGCCGTTGTCGCGCACCATGCCGCCCCAGTCGGCATAGGGTGGCTGGATGCCGAGCCCGAGGAAGGAAAGGCCGGCGACGAACAAGAAGTTGAAGCAGAAGCGCAGGCCGAATTCCGAGATCATCGGCGGCAGCGCGTTCGGCAGGACTTCCCTGCGCATGATCCACCAGTTGCCTTCGCCACGCAGCCTTGCGGCTTCGACATATTCGAGCACGGCAATGTTCATCGACACGGCGCGGGCGAGGCGGAAGACGCGGGGACTATCGATGATGGCGATGGTGAGCACCAGCGTCGGGATCGACGAACCGAACATGGAGAGCACGATCAGCGCAAAAACCAGCTGCGGGATCGACAGCATGATATCGGCGATGCGCGACAGGAGCTGGTCGAAGACCGGCCCGCCAATCGAGGCGAACAGGCCGGCTATGGTGCCGATCAGGAAGGAGAGGACCGTGGTCGAGAGCGCCACGCCAATCGTCATCTGTGCGCCGAAGATCAAGCGACTGAGCATGTCGCGGCCGATATTGTCGGTGCCGAGCCATGCGTGGGAGGAACTCGGCGCCCATGTGTCGCCAATGGTTTCGGCTTCATCATAGGGTGCGATCCACTGCGCATGCAGCGCAATCAGGATCAGGAGCGATACGATGATGATGCCGACCCAAGCCGAAAATGTCGGCCTGTAGCGAGACGACGATGCAGACAGCGCATTGGGTTGGGGACCCCACACCTTCAGCGCCAGCAGCGCCTGCAATGGCAGGACGGCGGAAAGGAAGCCCCAAAATACCGGGTCGAGGCCCCGCGTGCGCGCCATGGAGGCACCGATCGTGCCGAAGACGAAAACGAAGAAAATAGCGTCTACGAAAATGACGAACCAGGTCATCTCAAATTCCCCTGCACAAAGCCCTCAATTGTCCGGCAGTTGCACTGCCGATCACTTCGTGAGGTCGTTCGTTTGTTTTTAGCTGCGGCTGGCTGAAGCGACACTTCTCTTCTCATGTCTCACGCCTTCGGTTTGCGCAGGCGCGGATTGACGAGAATGCTCAACAAGTCCGCGGTCGTGTTGAGAATGATGAACGTGCCGGCAAAGACCAGGCCGCAGGCCTGCACCACCGGCAGGTCGCGTTTCGAGACGCCGTCGACCATATATTGCCCAACGCCCGGATAGACGAACACGACCTCGATGACGACGACGCCGACGATAAGGTAGGCGAGGTTGAGTGCCACGACGGCGATGATCGGCGCTGCCGCGTTGGGGAGTGCATGACGGACGATGACGCGCGAGCGCGGCAGGCCCTTGAGGAAGGCCATTTCGATATAGGGTTGCGACATGATCGACAGAACCGAGGACCGGGTCATGCGCAGCATATGGGCGGTCACCAGGAGTGTGAGCGCGAAAGCGGGGAGGGCCGCCGTGTAGAGGCTCTCTCCCAGCGACATGTCTGAATAGACCGTCGCCAGTGAGGGAAAGACTCTGAATTTCACTGAGAACAGCAGGATCAATAGATAGGCGACGAAGAATTCAGGCACAGATATCGCCGCCAAAGATAATATGTTGGCTAATTTATCCGGCCATTTGCCCTCGTTGATCGCGGCCAGGATGCCAAGGCCGACTGCCAGCGGCACGGCGATGCAGGCGGCAAAACCGGCGAGGAACAGCGTCGCCTTGAAGCGTGGCCACAGCGTCTTGATGACGTCGCGCTTATTGGTCAGCGCTTTGCCGAAATCACCGTGCACAACACCGCCCAGCCATTTGCCGTAACGGACATAGGCCGGCTGGTCGAGGCCGAGTTCATGGCGGAATTCTTTGAGCGTGTCCGGTGTTGCGCCCTGGCCGAGCACGGCACTTGCCACGTCGCCGGGAAGAACCTCTGTCGCCGCGAAGATCAAGACGCTGACGGCGAACAAGGTCGCGATGCCGAGAATGATTCGGATGCCTAATAGACGAAGCATTCAGCTGCCCCCTTTATTTGTCTTTATGGGCAAGAGCCTATCGCCGGCCTCTGTCCGATCCCCCGCGAGGCCGGCTGCGATGGCAGAGGCAGGCCGGGCTTGCCCGGCCTGCACACGTCTGGACTTAAGCGAACCAGCCCTTTTCAGCCAGGCGCTGGTCGGCAAGATCGTAGCGCGGGTGCGGCTGTACGCCCTGCACCTTCGGCGAATAGCCGTCGAGATAGTCGGTGATGGCAAAGCAGATCTGACCGCCGTCTTCGGAGATCATTTCCTGGCACTTGCCGTAGAGCTGCTTGCGCTTGTCCTCGTCGAGCTCGACGCGGGCCTGCGTGAGCAGGTCGTCGAATGCCGGAACGCGCCAATCGCTGTCGTTCCAGTCCGACTTGCCGCCGAATTCCTGCGTGAAGGTCTGGTCGGCGGTCAGGCGGCGGCCCCAGTAAACAGCGCAGAACGGAACCTTGAGCCAGACGTTGTCCCAGTAACCGTCGCCGGAAACTTTGGTCACCGTCAGGTCGATGCCAGCCTTCTTCAGCGATTCCTGGTAAATCTGGGCGCAATCCACTGCCGAGCCCCAGGCGCCTTCCGACGTCTTGAGTTCGATCGTCGCGTTGGAGAGGCCGGCTTTCTTGAAGTGGAACGCTGCCTTATCCGGATCGTAGGTGCGCTGCGGCATCGTGGTGTTGTAGTAGGGGTTGAGCGGGTCAAGCGTATGGTCGTTGCCCGGAATGGCGTAGCCGGCATAAACCTGCTTGATGATCTTCTCGCGGTCGATGCCCCATTTCAGAGCAAGGCGAAGATCCTTGTTCTTATAGGGATCCGAGGTGACGCGCGAGACGAAGCAGAAGCGGTTGCCGGTGCCCTTGGTGCGAACGATCGCGAGGTTCGGGTCCTTCATCAGAAGGTCGACCGTGCGAGCATCCAGACGGTTGACGGCGTCCACTTCGCCGGACTGAAGGGCCGCGGTGCGGGCGGCCGGATCCTGGATGTAGCGGATTTCGACCTTGTCGAAATTGCCGCGGCCAGGCTTCCAGAAGTCGCCGCGGTTCTTGAGCGCGATGCGCACGCCCGGCTCGAAGCTTTCGAGCGTAAAGGCGCCGGTGCCGATCGGGTTGTCCCAGTCGGTGTGGTCCTTCGGAACGACGACCAGATGGTAGTCACCGAGAATGGCCGGGAAGTCGGCATTGCCTGAAGACAGCGTGAAGGCGACCTGCTTCGGCGACAGCGCCTTCATTTCGACGATCGGCTCGAGGATGCCCTTTGCCGGCGACTTGGTTTCGCCACGATGCAGCCCGATCGAATAGATGATGTCGTCGGCGTCCAGCGTCTTGCCGTTGGAGAACTTGATGCCCTGGCGGACATTGAACACCCAGTCCTGCGCGCCCGGCTGAACATCCCAGCTCTCGAACAGTTCGCCGGTCGGATTGCCGTCCTGATCGAATTCGACCAGGCCGTTCATGATGGCGAGCGATGCGGCGATCATGATCGAGTCAGCGTAGGTGCGCGGGTCGAGCGAGTCAGAGGCCGAACCGCCCTCCATGCCGATACGCAGCGTGCCGCCCTTCTTGGGTTCGGCGGCCTGGGCCTTCGAGAACATGGTGGATGCCATCGGGATCGCGATGCCTGCCGCCATAGCGAGTTGCATGAAGTCGCGGCGCGACAGATGCCCCTTGCGGGCCATCTCCTCGGCGAGCTTCAGTTTGTGTTCGAATTCATTCATGGCAGTCTCCCTTGTTTATCTTCGATAATTCCGATCGTTGGGCTCCCTCCCCAGGAGGCGCAATCGGAAGGTTTCACTTTCCCGAACCCGTGTCGGCGTCCGGAAGGTAACAGCATTGCGACGGCCGAAATCGGCCAGATGCTGCTGTCATCTCGCCGGAAGGGGTTCAGGAAATGGGATGGCAATCACGCCCGCATTGCGGGCAAGGCTGTTTTGTTTATGCCTGGATTGCATGCAGAGCCAATTCTCCCAATTCAGGACAGACCGGCGTTCCGCGCCGTCCGTCCAACCATCCGCCTTACCGCCCTGGTTGCCGTTCTAGCCGGGTCCGGGGTCTGGCAGCGGAAGACAAAGTTCCCGTGACAAGGTGATTTTTATTGTCCATCCGAAAGCGGAAATCTGTCGCAATCGGCTGTCTTCGTCCTTGCACAATTTGAATGTACGGGTTTGAGCAAAGAAATCAACTGCCTTCATAGGAGCATTTGCTAATATGCTGGGCAAAACTTCGACTTGGCTCGGGTGAAGGCTCAAAAAATACGTACCAAAGGTAGCGGCGCCTCGGGTGCCTGATGGTATTGGTTGTTATTTTGGCGGGTGTTTCAAACAACCTGTCGCATCAACGTTTTCACCGAGACGTTTTGTGTCTCACATGCGTCGTCGCAGGCAGGATGCAAATATTTTTATTTTTCCGGAAAAAAGTACGAATTCACCATTGTTTAAACTCTTAATAACCGCCCGGTAACGATGTCCGGCTAATGGTGAAGTCGCAGCCGGCGATCAGCCCCGCTGTTCTCCGGATCAGGTAGTGCGTACCGGAGACATTTGCCAGACGCGTATTGTCCGGCAAATCAGATATATGCGGCGAACCGTGCTTTGGCCCGAGAGGGGGCGGCACGGTTTTTCGTCGTTTTAGGACATGTCGTAGCATGGTGATGCGTATCACATTGCGTCGGGCTGCTGTTCTATGAAGATCTTCAGCCGCTCCAGCGCGTCGCCCCATTGCCGCGAGACGTCGTCGAGATAGGTCTTGGCGACGGCGATCGGTTCGGGCTGGAAGACATATTGGCTTTCGCGCCCGATGCGGCTCACGCAAACGAGGCCTGCGTCTTCGAGCACACGGAGATGTTTGGTCACGGCCTGGCGGGTCAGGTTGGTGTCGATCGAGAGTCGGACGATCGACTGGCGCCCGCCGGTGCAGAGTTTCTTCAAAAGCGACAGGCGCGTGCGGTCTCCCAGCGCCGCGAAGATCGGTGCGGCGCCCAGAACGGCGGAATGTTGTTCAGGATTCGACATGGCTTTTTATGTTCTGCACCTGCGCCGCCCAGCCCATATTGTTCATCCGGAAAGCTTCCGCCCGACGATGGGCCGGGACCTTGACGAAGCCGGATTCGATGACCGTCAGTTTCGTGCCGGACGCGGTCGGGTGCAAGCGGAATTCCACCAGTGTCGGGTCCTCATGCGAATAATCGACATTCGGGTCGACCGCATAGGGTATCCAGGTGAACGAGAACAGGTCGGGCTCGCGCATTTGCTTGACCGTAGCCTTCCAGACGACATGCTCATAACCGGGATGGGTGATGTTGCCGCGCGACTCCTTGCCCGGTTCGAACGGCGCTTCCAGCTTGACGCGGAACCATTCGCCGAATTCGCGGTGGTCGGTCAGTGCGCGCCAGACGCGCGCGACCGGTGCGTTGATCTCGATGCTCTGGATGATGGTGTCGGGTGTGGCGGCTGCGTTTTCTATCGTCTCGGACATGATGGTCTCCTTGCTGAATGGATTAAATGGCAACCAAGAAGTTGCTTTTCCATCCCATAGTGAAACGCAAATGGCAACCAAAACGTTGCTGTTTCTCTTTGCGTCGGAAATCGGCGGAATGGTTTCTTGCGCCGAATGCCGTGCGGTGGCATGCGGAGGGTGACAGAAGGAGTTGGATATGGCGCGCACGATCATGCTGCAGGGAACGGGCTCGGATGTCGGCAAGACCGTGCTGGTCGCCGGTCTCTGCCGGCTTGCGGCCAATCATGGCCTGAAGGTCCGGCCGTTCAAGCCGCAGAACATGTCCAACAATGCCGCGGTCAGCGATGATGGCGGCGAGATCGGCCGGGCGCAATGGTTGCAGGCGCTTGCAGCCCGCACGCCCTCTTCCGTGCATATGAACCCGGTGCTGCTGAAGCCGCAGAGCGACAATGGCAGCCAGATCGTCGTCCAGGGCAGGGTCTATGGCCAGGCCAGGGCGCGTGACTATCAGGGCATGAAACCGGCGCTGCTTGAAAAGGTACTGGAAAGCTTTGCTTTGATCTCGGCAGACGCCGATCTCGTCATCGTCGAGGGGGCGGGCTCGCCGGCCGAGATCAACCTTCGCCGCGGCGACATCGCCAATATGGGTTTTGCGCGCGCGGCCGATGTGCCGGTGGTGCTGGTGGGCGACATCGATCGGGGCGGGGTCATCGCCTCGATCGTCGGCACGCATGTGATCCTGCCGCCGGAGGACCGGGACATGGTAACCGGCTATCTGATCAACAAGTTCCGCGGCGATGTCAGCCTGTTCGACGACGGCATAAGGGCGATCGAGGGGTTTACCGGATGGCCATGCTTCGGCGTCGTTCCCTGGCTGAAAGCGGCCGGACGGCTGCCGGCTGAGGATTCGGTGACGCTTGAACGGTTGGCGAAAGGCGAGGCCAAGCCGCTCAGGATCGCCGTGCCGGTAACGCCCAGAATCGCCAATTTCGACGATTTCGATGCACTTCGCGCTGAAGAGGCGGTGGACCTGACCTTCGTCCGGCCCGGCGAGGCAATGCCTGCCGATGCGGGATTGATCGTGCTGCCGGGCTCGAAATCGACGATCGGCGATCTCAACGCCTTGCGCGACAATGGCTGGGACAAAGAGATCATCGCCCATGTCAGGCGCGGGGGCCGGGTGCTCGGCATTTGCGGCGGCTACCAGATGCTCGGCAGCCGTATTCTCGATCCGCTCGGGCTCGAAGGCGAGCAGAAAGAGATCGAGGGCCTTGGCCTTCTCGACGTTGAGACAGTGATGGCGCCGGAAAAGACGGTGGCCAACAGCGGTGCCCATTCGCTTGCCTACGATGTGCCGCTCACCGGTTACCAGATCCATCTCGGCGAAACATCCGGGCCGGATCGCACACGTCCCTATGTCGCAATCGAGGGTGAACCCGACGGCGCTATGTCGGCGGATGGGCGGGTGGCAGGAACCTATCTGCATCGCATCTTCGACAATGACGGTTTCCGAGCCAGGCTCCTGGCCGATTTCGGCATTGAGGGCGGATCACGCAACTATCGTGCCGAGGTCGACCAGGCGCTCGATGCAGTCGCCCAGGAACTCGCGCAGGTGCTGGACCGGGATTGGCTCGAAGCGCTTCTTCAGCGGCGGCTGCAGTCTGCCTGAGGATTGCCCTGCCTGAAGCGCAAAAAAACTTCATTGCCGTAGAATAAACCGAAGATGAATTGCGTCACTCAACTGGAACGAGGGGAAGCATCTTTGCTTTCCCCGGTCAGTTCGGCTATTGTCGCCCCAGAGGAAAGACAGCGCCGGAATGATCATTTCAGGTGAAATCGGGGGAAAATTCATGACGCTTTCCAAACATTTCAGGCTGCTGATGGCATCAGCTGTCAGCCTTTCCATGTCCGTCACGCCGATGGTCGGCATCGGCATTGCGCATGCCCAGTCCGCGCCTGCTGCCCAGGCCCCTGGCGATTCCGGCTGGCAGCAGGAGTTCCAGGCCTGGCGCACAGCTTCAAAGGGCAATACGGTCGGCGACTATCAGGCCTATCTGAAGATCTACCCGACCGGCAAGTTCGCCAGCGTCGCCAAGACCCGCATCGACGAGCTCAACGGCACCAAAACCGCCAACACGACCAAGGTTGTCGAGAAGACGACCCAGACGGCCGATGCGACCACGACGGTGACGCGCTCGGCAGACACGGCTGCGACCGAGAGCGAAGCCGACAAGCAAAAAGACCTGGCGATGTGGAAACAGGTCTCCAAGACCGGCACGCAGGCCGATTACGAAAAATATCTGAAGGCTTTCCCGAAAGGCAAGTTCGCCAAGGTGGCGAAGAGCCGCCTCGATGCGCTGGTCGCTGCCGCCAAAACGCCCACTGAGACCAAGACGCCCGCCGAGACCAAGGTCGTCGTCGCCAAGACCACGACCCCTGCGGAAGATCAGACGCAGGCGAAGGCTGACCAGCAGCAGCCGGCCGCCGATACTCAGACGGCGCAGGACGACAGCCAGACCAAGATCAAGGACTTGAGCAAGCCGAACGATCAGGCCAAGGCCCCGTCCAGCGAATGGGAACAGGAATATGCGGTCTGGAAGGCCGCCTCCGACGGCAATACGATCCCGGAATATGAGGCCTATCTGAAGGCCTTCCCCAAGGGCAAATTCGCCGCGATCGCCCAGGCCCGCATCGTGCAACTGACCGCTGCCGAACAGCCGGCCAGCAATATCGACGAGGGCGATGACAGCAAGACTGAACAGACGGCCAAGCTGAAGAACAACCAGACGGCAGACGACCAGAACCAGGCCGATGATCAGAATCAGGCTCAGGATCAAAACCAAGCTGACGATCAAAACCAGGCCAACGATCAAAACCAGGCGGACGATCAGAACGACCAGGCGAAGACCGACGATCAGAACCAGGYCGACGACCAGACCCAGACGGACCAGACCCAGAACGATCAGCAGAGCGACGACCAGAACCAGACGGCCGATAACCAGATGGACAACAAGTCGCAGAATACCGATATGGGCCAGAACACCGTGCGCAGGCAGCAGGTGCACTATACCGAGGGAACACCGGAAACCGAGGACACCTATCTTTCGACGCGCGAAACGCGTCACGAGATACAGGGCCGCCTGACCGCGCTCGGCTATGACACGATGGGAACCGATGGCGCCTATGGCCCGAACACCCGCAATGCCATCAGCGCATGGCAGCAGGACAACAACGCGCCGGTGAGCGGCTATCTCTCCGGTGACCAGATCGCCCAGATCCGCATCCAATCCAAGGTCTCCTACGCCCAATGGGTCGCCGCTCATCCCGATGTGGCCGAGCAACCCGTCGTCGTCCGGCCGCGCCGCGAGAAAATCATCGTCGAAGAACGGCATCCCGGCGTCGACGCTGCGATTGCCGCGGGTGTCCTCGGCGCGGTGGTGATCGGACGCCACAAGTTCAAGCGTAACAAGGTGGTCATCTGCCGCAGGCGACGCTTCTGCTGAGTCAAAGCCGCGTTCGCAAGTCTCGCGACGGGCCGTTTCGACGGCCCGTTTTGCTATTGGTATCGGCACAGGATTGAATGTTTCCCCGCCACGTCTGCAGTCCTTCATGGACAAAGCGGCTTGCCTATTGCCCACTTTTTGACGATAAGCGCGGCGTCGGCGAGACATGGCATGTCCGATCGCAGGATCGCTCAAGTCAGTCAAATGCTCGGCAGGATGGAGCCCGCAGGCGCCGCTGCCGATGGAATAGCCGTTGCCGGACGGCGCTTGTTTGAAGGCGAATGGTCGTGCAGGATAGTGTCGAGGACGTCGTTTCCAAGTATTTCGAGAAATCGCAGGGTTCGCCTGCCGAAGGTCTCGAAGGCCTAGCGACGACGACCCGCGAGGAGCAGCGGCTCGCCTCTGAGCAACGTGCCGAAAGCCTGCTTAAGGCTCCCGATCTTGCCTCGCACGCCATCCCGTTCATTCGCGAGCTTCTTGAGACGCGCCAGCGGCGGCTTGCCTCGGCATTTTCTCAGAACCTGCTGGCCTCGCCGGAGACGGAGGTGCTTGGGCATCTCGGCATGGCTCTCGTCGCACTCGGCACCGAATATAGTGATTTCGCCTGGCATCTTTTCAACAAGGCCGGCCGCGACCATGCCATGCAGGTCGTATCGGGTGCGTTTTTCGGCCTGTGGCTGGAGAAAGAGCCGGAGGCCGCGCAGGCTAGGCTCACCGCGATGCTCGATGCGGAGCCAAAGGCTCTAAAGCAAGCCGACCTTTGGCTGATCGCCCAGCGCGCCGGGGCGCTGAAGAACTATGATCTGCTGGCGACGCTGATCGAACGGATCGCCAAAATCGATCCCGCTTTCGGGGGACTGACGGAGGAGGAACGCATCGACCTCGAATGGGCGCGCGACTATCTCGCAAGCAATCCCGAGCGCGATCATCCCGCCACGCCGGCTTCCGAGGCCGAGACGATCAATCTCGGCATCATCGACTACAAGATGATCGATCGTCACCATGCGACGACCAATATCGGCGACTATGTCCAGACGCTCGCCTTCCTGTCCAATCTCGCGCGCTTCCAGTCCGTACGCTATGACGACAGCGAACTCGGCCGCAAGCTGGAAGAACTGAAGACGCGGATCGCCCCTGAAGGCCGTTTGGTGAAACGGACGGCGAAGATCCGTCCCATCGCAGTCAATCGCGACTTCTCCTCCTGGGATTCGATTCCCGAGAAGACGTGGATGTTTGCCTATGGCTGGTACATGCATCCCGTCTTCGAGACGATGTTCGATTTTCCGTTCCATGATAACATCCGACCGATCTTTATCTCCTTCCACGTCAACAATCGCGAGATGCTGTCGGACAAGGCGATCGACTATCTGAGGAAATACCAGCCGATCGGTTGTCGCGACTGGACGACAGTCTATCTGTTGCGCGAAAAGGGCGTGCAGGCTTTCTTCTCCGGCTGCGTCACCACCACGATCGGCCAGATTTTCACCGATGACGTCCCGCATGCCGGCGAGGATACGATCGCGCTCGTCGATTATTCTACCAAGGACGACGAATTTGCCAGTCTCAACGCCGTGCCCTATACGCAGGCCGAAGACGGTGTGCGCGAAATGAAGCTCGTCGATGCGCTCGACGCTGCGACCAAGCTGCTCAACGGCTATCGGCGCTATTCGAAGATCGCGACGTCGCGGCTGCATTGCTATCTTCCCTGCACCTCGATTGGCCTCGATGTCACCTTCAAGCCGAAGAACAAGGGCGATGTGCGCTTCGAAGGCCTGATGCGGCTCGGCAAGCCGCGCTTCGAACGCATGCGCAGCAATATTGCCGAGAAGATCGAACTGATCCTGCGGCTGATCTTCAACGGCGCCAGCGAGGAGCGCGTTTACGAAAAATGGCGCAATATCTGCGAAGCAGACCTTGCCGCAGCTGACGCCTATTGCGCGGATTTTCCGGCTTGGCCGGAGCCGTCCTTCGACATCGGAGCTATCGTCACTGCGCTGCGCGCCGATGCCTATACGCTCAACCCGGTTGCAGAGGGGAGCAATCCTGTCATTGGCGCCTTCGCGCTCGACGCCAATCTTTGCGACATGCTGCCGGTGACGATTGAGTCGGCGGTCCGCAATCTCTCGCGGCCGGCCATTTTCCACGTCCTGGCCCGCGGTATTGCGCGCAGCTATTTCGAGGATCTGGCCGCTGATTTCCCGGAAGCGCAGTTCACCATCTACGATTTCGACAAGGTGAACTATACCGACGATCTGAACCTGCTCAAGCACACGACCGCATCGACGATCGACCGTTTGCTGCTGCCGGATTTGCTCGGGCACGTCGATAAGATCATCTATCTCGACGTCGATATCGTCATCCAGGGCGATCTGGCCAAGCTCTACGACATGGACCTTGGCGATGCGCCTCTGGCAGGCAAGAGCAGCATTCCCTTGTCCTGGCGGACGGGTCACGACCTCTTGCAGCGCGCCACTTACCGGATGAAGAGCGCCAAGGCCTGGCAATTGCGCCGCCATCTGCATGCCTGTGGACGACTCGATTTCCGGGCTTTCAACGCCGGTGTGACGCTGATGAACCTGGCGCAGATGCGTGACGACCAATCCTCGCGCCTGACCGTGCCGCTGGTCGAGAATTTCGCCATGAACGATCAGGACGCGCTCAACATGTATGCACGGTCCAATCGCGCCGAATTCGATCCGATCTGGAACGCCGTACCGGCGCAGGAACCGACTGGCAATGACGGCATCCTGCATTTTGCCGGCACTGCCAAGCCCTGGGGACCGGGGCATATCCTGCGCGCCGAGGAATATGCCCGATACAAGTCGCTCTATGAAGCCCGCCGGGCGAGCCGCAAGATGGGTGCTGCATAACCAAACCGCCGCCGACAATGTCGCAGATGCGATTGACTTGTCGCAACGGAATCCCTAGTTCTTGACGATGTTTGGTTCCCGAAAGGCTTTGCCCCAGGGATCAAAAGGGAACGGGACGAATGGACCCAATCAGGGCATTGTCATCCCGGCCGACCCCGCGACTGTAGAGCGGCGAGGCATCCCCAGGAGTGATCGACGTCGATATCGCGGATAAACGGCATGGTGCCGCAGGCGCGAAATGGGGCAGAGGTCGCTTCAAAGCCACTGGAATGACGCTACGGCAACACGGACTGGACGCCTCTTCTTCTACGAATCGTCGGTCTGCGCAGCGCCCAAATTCCGGGAAGGCGAGGGGATGTCGATAGCGTGTGAGAAATCCACGTGGCAACCGCGAGCCAGGAGACCTGCCAGACAAGCAAGGGGCATTCTCGCCCGGTTTTTATTGGCCAGCAGCACGGAGGTTGTGATGGCGCCCGATCCTGTTCGCAGCCTTTGCGGCTGTATAAATAGCCTCGCGGTTTTCGCGTGATGGCCGCTCTTTCTTCTCCTGCCAGCGTATTCGTCCTGGGCGGTGCGCGCTCCGGCAAATCGTCTTTTGCAGAGCGGCTGGCCGCCGAGAGCGGGCTTGCGCGCCATTATGTCGCCACTGGTCGGGCCTGGGACGCCGAAATGGCGGACCGCATCGCACATCATAAGGTGCAGCGCGGCGACGCCTGGACGACGCATGAAGTGCCTGTAGACCTTGTCGCAACGCTTCGGTCCGTCGATCATCCGGGAAATGTCGTCCTCGTCGACTGCCTTACGCTCTGGCTCACCAATCTGATGATGGAGGAGCGTGCGCTGGCGCCGGAATTTGCCGCGCTCGCCGACCATCTGGGGCAAGCGAAAGCCACGCTGATCCTGGTCTCCAACGAGGTCGGGCTTGGCATCGTGCCGGAAAATCGCATGGCGCGCGATTTCCGCGACCATGCCGGCCGGCTGCACCAATCGATCGCGGCGAAAGCCCGCGACGTCTATTTCGTGGCGGCCGGATTGCCGCTGAAGATGAAGGGATAAGACCATGCAGAAGATACCCGCCACGGTGATCACCGGCTTTCTCGGCGCCGGCAAGACGACGATGATCCGCAACATGCTGATGAATGCCGGCGGCCGCAAGATCGCGTTGATCATCAACGAATTCGGCGATCTCGGCGTCGATGGCGACGTGCTCAAGGGCTGCGGCGCGGAGGCCTGCACCGAAGACGACATTATCGAGCTCAACAATGGCTGCATCTGCTGCACCGTGGCCGACGACTTCATTCCGACCATGGAAAAGTTGCTCGAACGCAAGGACCGGCCGGACCATATCGTCATCGAGACATCGGGTCTTGCTCTCCCGCAGCCTTTGGTCGCCGCCTTCAACTGGCCCGGCATCAAGACGGCGGTGACCGTCGATGGCGTGGTGACCGTGGTCGATAGCGCCGCCGTCGCCGCCGGCCGTTTCGCCGACGACCATGACGCGCTCGACGCCCAGCGCGTCAACGATCAGGGCCTCGACCACGAAAGCCCGATCGAGGAACTGTTCGAAGACCAATTGACCGCCGCCGATCTGATCGTGCTCAACAAAGCCGACCTGCTTGACGAGGCGTCGTTGAAGTCGGTACGTGACACCGTCACCGGCGCTACCGCCCGCAAGCCGCGCATGATCGAATCCCGCCACGGCGATATTCCGGCTTCGGTCCTGCTGGGCCTGGGCATCGGCACCGAGAACGATATTTCCAACCGCAAATCGCATCACGAACTGGAGCATGAGGGCGACGGCCATGCGCATGACCACGACGAATTCGAAAGTTTCGTCGTCGAACTTGGCGCTGTCGACGAACCGGCCGCCTTCATCGAAAAGCTGAAGCCGATCATCGACCGTCACGACATCCTGCGCCTCAAGGGCTTTGCCGAGGTCAAGGGCAAGCCGATGCGGCTGGTGATCCAGGCTGTCGGTTCGCGCATCGACAGCTATTTCGACCGCGCCTGGACGCCGGGGGAGACGCGCGGCACACGGCTGGTGGTGATCGGTTTGCATGACGAGATGGATGATGAAGCGATCATGCGGGAGATCAAAGCGCTGGGGTGAATGGCGTTGGATTGAATAGGTTTTAGCGAATGCATCTTCTTCTCGCCCAGAAAGGTTCGATATCAGACAGCGACGAGGCCTTTGATCTCGGCCAGTCGCCGGGCGATATCGTCTTCCTGTCCGCCGCCGATACCGAGATCGCCAGCGTCGCAGCGTCGGCCAACAAGGGCGCGGCTGCATGGCGGTTGGTCAATCTGGCGAGCCTCAAGCATCCGATGTCGATCGATATGTGGGTCGACAAGACGGCGCGGCATGCGAAGTTGGTGGTTCTCCGGGCGCTGGGCGGCGTCAGCTATTTCTCTTATCTCATCGAAGCTTTGAAGGCCGGCGCGCAGGCGCACGGTTTTGCTTTGGCGGTGTTGCCTGGCGATGATCGGCGGGATGCCGGGCTCGAGCCATGGTCGACAGCGGCGAGGACGGATTGTGAGGCGCTGTGGGCGTATCTGGTCGAGGGTGGAGCGGAGAATATCGGGCGGTTTGTTCGCTATGCCGAGATGCTGATTTCGGCGGGCGAGAGGCCGGAGAGCGCGCAGGCGCTGGCGAGGGCGGGTATCTGGTGGCCGGGTCGGGGTGTCATTGGTTTCGATGAATGGCATGCCTCGGCGTTACCCCCCTCTGTCCTGCCGGACATCTCCCCCTCAAGGGGGGAGATCGACCTGTGGCGGACTCCCGCTCCAATCTCGACGTCTGGACTATGGCAGGGAGCAGGCGTCCAGCCAATCTCCCCCCTTGAGGGGGAGATGTCCGGCAGGACAGAGGGGGGGTACACTTGTGCCCAAGACAAACGCGTGCCACTCGCCGTCATAACCTTCTACCGCGCCCTCGTCCAAAGCGGCCAGACGGAACCCGTTGCGGCCTTGGTCGATGCCTTGACCGCCCGAGGCCTTGGTGTCCTGCCGATTTTCGTCTCCAGCCTCAAGGAGCCGTTTTCTGCAGACTTCATCCGCACCCTGTTCGTCGACCTCTCCCCGGACGTCGTCCTCAACGCCACGAGTTTCGCGGTCGTCTCTCCCGGCGCGGAGAAGACCGGCACTGTGCTCGACGAAACCGGCGCCCAGGTGCTGCAGGTGATCTTCTCCGGCTCCTCTCGCGAAAGCTGGGAAAATTCCTCGATGGGGCTTTCGGCGCGCGACCTCGCAATGAACGTGGCCCTGCCCGAAGTCGATGGGCGCGTGCTCACCCGTGCGGTCTCTTTCAAGCGCGCCGCAACCTATGACGAGCGCGCTGAGGTCAACATTGTCTCTCCGGTGCCGGAACCGGACCGGATCGAATTCGTCGCCGAACTCGCGGCCCGCTGGGCGCGGCTCAGGCATATCGACAATGCCGACAAGCGCGTCGCGCTGATCATGGCCAACTATCCGAATCGTGACGGCCGGCTCGGCAACGGTGTGGGGCTCGACACGCCGGCGGGTTCCGTGGAAGCGCTGAGAGCGATGCGCGACGCCGGCTATGTGACCGGCGAGCTGCCTGAGGATGGCGACGCATTGATCCGCCATCTCATGGATGGTCCGACCAATGCGGCGACGGATGGCCGGGTGATCCGTCAGGCGCTTTCCTTGAGTCATTACAAAGCGTTCTTCGCAAGCCTTCCCGTTCAGATTCAGGATGATGTCGTGGCGCGCTGGGGTGCGCCGGAGGCCGATCCATTCTTTCTCGACGGTGCATTTGCCCTGCCGCTTTCGCGTTTCGGCCAGGTGCTCGTCGGCATCCAGCCGGCGCGCGGCTATCACCTCAATCCGAAGGACACCTATCATTCGCCGGACTTGGTGCCGCCGCATGGCTACTTTGCCTTCTATGCCTTCATCCGCGAGGCCTTCGGCGCCGATGCGGTGATCCATATGGGCAAGCATGGCAATATGGAATGGCTGCCGGGCAAGGCCATGGCGCTCTCCGCAAATTGCTATCCGGAAGCCGTCTTCGGCCCGCTGCCGCATCTCTATCCGTTCATTGTCAACGATCCGGGCGAGGGCACGCAGGCCAAGCGCCGTTCCTCGGCCGTGATCATCGACCACCTGACGCCACCGCTGACAAGGGCGGAAAGCTACGGTTATCTCAAAGACCTGGAAGCGCTGGTCGACGAATATTACCAGGCGCAGGGCGCCGATCCGCGGCGCCTGCGGCTGCTCAAGAAGCAGATCCTCGATCTCGCCGGCGACACCGGGCTGCGTCATGACGCCGGCATCGACGGGCTGGACGAGGATTCGGCGCTGCAGAAGCTCGATGCCTGGCTCTGCGATCTCAAGGAAATGCAGATCCGAGATGGATTGCATGTGTTCGGCGTGTCGCCGGACGGGCGGTTGCTGACGGACCTCACGGTGGCGCTCGCGCGAGTGCCGCGTGGGTCGGGAGAGGGCGGTGGGCAGAGTTTGCAGCGGGCGATCGCAAAGGATTTATTCGAGGGAGTGCCGTGCGGTGCCCCCCCTCTGTCCTGCCGGACATCTCCCACTCAAGGGGGGAGATTGGATGGGGTGCCGCCTCTGCCTCAAGCTGAGGTCGTGCTTGCAGTTACCAGTGAGAATTTGGGGCAATCCGGAAGCCGCGAGTCAATCTCCCCCCTTGAGGGGGAGATGTCCGGCAGGACAGAGGGGGGTATTTCCGCATTCGACCCTCTCGACTGCGACATGGCCACAGCGTGGAGTGGCCCAAAGCCTGACATCCTTGCCGATCTCTCAGACAGCGCATGGCGCACGAACGGCGACACCGTTGAGCGCATCGAAATGCTTGCGACAAAATTGGTCTCGGGTGAAACCGCCTGCCAGCCAGACTGGGATAATGTTCTGCAGGTCATGGATGAGATCGAAACCCGACTGAAACCTTCCATCAGCGCCTGCGGCCCGTCCGAGATCGAGGCCCTGCTGCGTGGCCTTTCGGGCCGTTTCGTCGCGCCCGGGCCATCCGGCGCACCGACGCGCGGGCGGCCGGACGTACTTCCTACGGGCAAGAATTTCTACTCCGTCGACACCCGTTCCGTACCGACGCCGACCGCCTGGACGCTTGGCAAGAAGTCGGCGGAACTGTTGGTGACACGCTATGTGCAGGATCACGGCGACTGGCCCAATTCCTTCGGCATCACTGCCTGGGGCACATCCAACATGCGCACCGGCGGCGACGACATCGCCCAGGCCATGGCGTTGATCGGCGCTAAGCCGGTTTGGGACATGAGCTCGGCGCGGGTGACGGGCTACGAGATTATTCCCGTTGCGGTCCTCGCGCGTCCACGTGTCGACGTGACGCTGAGGATTTCCGGCTTCTTCCGTGATGCCTTTCCGGAGCAGATCGCGCTGTTCGACAACGCGGTGCGGGCGATCGGCGCGCTCGACGAGGACGAAGCCGACAATCCGATCGCGGCGCGGATGAAGCGGGAAGCCGCAGACCTCGACAAGCGCCGAGCCGGCAGCCGCGTCTTCGGCTCGAAGCCGGGTACCTATGGCGCTGGGTTGCAGACGCTGATGGACGAAGGCATCTGGGACGACCGCAGCGCGCTGGCGGAAAGCTTTGTCGAATGGGGCGGCTACGCCTATGGCAGCGACGAAGAGGGGACCGAGGCGCGTGACCTGTTCGAGGCCCGGCTCGCCACACTGCAGGCAGTGATCCAGAACCAGGATAACCGCGAGCACGACCTGCTCGATTCCGATGATTATTATCAGTTCGAAGGCGGCATGGCGGCCGCTGCGGCTGAGCTTTCCGGCACGCAGCCGGTGATCTATCACAACGATCATTCCCGCCCGGAAAGGCCGGTGGTGCGCTCGCTCGAGGAAGAGATTTCGCGCGTCATGCGCGGCCGCGTGGTCAATCCGAAATGGATCGAGGGCGTGATGCGGCATGGCTACAAGGGTGCTGCCGAGATCGCTGCGACGGTCGATTTCATGTTCGCCTTTGCCACGACGACGGGAGCAGTCAAGGATCATCATTTCGAGGCGGCCTATCGCGCCTTCCTGATGGACCAGCACGTGCATGATTTTATCGCGGAGAAGAATCCCGTAGCGCTCGAAGACATCAAGGAAAAGCTGATGCAGGCGATCGACCGGAAATTCTGGACGCCACAGAGCAATTCGGCCCGTTTCGATCTGGCGCCGGCAACAGCAGCGATGGAGCCGCAGAAATGAGGATGACTTCGGAAATCGCCAGAGCTCTCTACGCCTATCTCGATAGCCGCAAGGCCGAGGAGCCGGTGAAGCGCTTTCTCGCCGATTTCAGCTGGCCGGACGCTGAACGGGCCATCGAGCCCACTCGTCTGAAGGTGGTCGATGGCCTATCGGGCGTCAGCCCGCCCGCCGGCGAAGCCGAGCGGGCTTTGCTCGATACTTTGGTAAAGACCGCCGGCTTTCTCGATTGGCGCCAGACCTATGGCATTTCGGATTTCAGCCAGGAATTCTTGGACAATTACGGCTGGGTCGAGATTTTCGGCACGCGCGGGCATTATCAATCGGAGACGATGGCGGGTGGTTTCCTGATGCTCGGCCCGCACACTGTTTATCCGGACCACCATCACATTGCTGAGGAGATCTACATCCCGCTGACGCAGTATTCGCTGTGGAGCATGGATGCGGCGCCGTTCCAGTTCCGCATGGCGGGTGAGATCATTCATCATCGATCGGAAATCTGGCATGCCATGCGCACGGCCGACAGGCCGATGGTGGCGCTCTATCTCTGGCGCGGCGGACCGCTCGACCAGGTATCGACCATTGTGGAAAGAGGCATCAATTGACCGAAGAAACCGCCGAAACAGCCGATCACGACGACGCGCGCCATAACGAGAAGATGGCCAAGAAGAAGGCCGCGCGCGACAAGATCATGGCGACCAAGACGGGCGAGAAAGGCCTGATCGTCGTTCATACCGGCAAGGGCAAGGGCAAATCCACTGCCGCCTTCGGCATGATCTTCCGACACATCGCCCATGGCATGCCCTGCGCGGTGGTGCAGTTCATCAAGGGGGCGATGGCGACCGGCGAGCGCGAGCTGATCGACAAGCATTTTTCCGATCTCTGCGAATTCCACACGATGGGCGAGGGCTTCACCTGGGAGACGCAGGACCGCGCCCGCGACGTCGCCTCCGCGCAGGCCGCCTGGGAAAAGGCCAAGGAGTTGATCCGCTCCGGCCGGTCGATGGTGCTGCTCGACGAGATCAATATCGCACTGCGCTATGACTATATCGATGTCGGCGAGGTCATCGAATTTTTGCAGACCGAGAAGCCGGCGATGACGCATGTCGTGCTGACCGGCCGCAACGCCAAGGATGAACTGATCGAGATCGCCGATCTGGTCACCGAGATGGAACTGATCAAGCATCCGTTCCGATCGGGCATCAAAGGGCAGCAGGGGGTGGAGTTTTAGTCGAGCCGCTAAGGGACACTCAGCGCGAGTCTTCGTGTAATTCGGCGTCGAGTTCCTCGATCAGCTTTTCAACAGAGAAATCATCGACAAACTCTCCGGCTTCGGCTTGCCGATATCCTTCTTCGAGGTGAGCCCGAAGCACCCGCAATTCGGCCTCGCGGATTTCCATTTCCCTGAGTGCGGCGCGAACGACTTCGGTTGCTGAACTGTAGCGGCCTTTGGCGATCTGTTCGCCAATGAAGTTTTCCCAATGTGCACCAAGGGTCAGGTCTGTCGTCGCCATTGTCGCCTCCGTCCTTACAATCATAGAGGCAGAGGCTGAGCGTGACAATCAAATCCCCAACCAGACCCTCAGCGGATTGGCCGGATTGGCGAGCAGCTTTATAGCCAGTGCGATGCAGGCGACCACCAGCAGCGGCCGGATGATTTTTGCGCCGTTCTTCATCGCCAGCCGTGAGCCGGCCTGGGCGCCGAGGAACTGGCCGATGCCCATGGCAATGCCGGCTTGCCAATGGATGGCGCCGGTGAAGGCGAAGACGGCGAAGGCGCCGACATTCGATCCGAAATTCAGGAGTTTTGTATGGGCCGTAGCCTTGAGCAGGCCGTATCCCAGCAATGTGACGAAGGCCAGCATGAAGAATGAACCGGTGCCGGGGCCGAACAGGCCGTCATAGAAGCCGATCAGCGGCACCAGCGTCAGCCCGAACAGGAAGGCCGACATCCGCTGATGCTTGTCGACATCGCCGATATTAGGCTTGAGCAGGAAATAGAGCGCGATGACGATCAGCAGCACCGGCATGCAGGCCTGCAGCACCGAGCCGGGAATATAGGTCGTCGCCACGGCGCCGATGGCCGAGCCGAGCGCCGACATCACCGCCATCGGCAATTGACTCCTGAGATTGACCTGACCGCCGCTGGCATAGGCGAGCGTCGCCGAGCCGGAGCCGAACAATGACTGTACTTTGTTGGTGCCAAGGGACTGGATCGGCGAAAAGCCGGCAAGCAACAGCGCCGGCACCGTCACCAATCCGCCACCGCCAGCGATCGAGTCGATGAATCCCGCGACGAAGGCCGCAAGGAAGAGCAGGATCAGCATGACTAAGGTGAGTTCAGGCAACGCGGGGCTCGATTCAGTGGATTTCTTTATTGCAAACCGAAGGGCAGCTGACAAGCATTCCACCGGATCGCAGACGCATCGCCGCACTTGACCAGCCGGCATAGGAAGGTATCAACGAAACATGTTTCTCAGCGACGTTCATCTTTTTCGCTACGGATGCGCCGATGCCTTCTAGCTTTGCTCATGGCTTCTGGCTCGGCGTTGGCCTGTCCGCGGGTGCGGACGGGGAGGAGGTGATCATGCTGGCCGAAGCGGTGATTGCCAACGCTGGCCTCGATCCGGCACAGTTGCAGCAGATCGCCACGATCGAAACGCGGCGGCACCATCCGGCGCTGCTCGCTCTTGCTTCTCGTTTTCAGGTGCCGCTGGCCTTGTTCGAAGCGATTGTGCTGGAAGACGAAACGCCGCGGCTGAAAAACCCGTCCGAAGCGCTTTTCGCCCGCATCGGCTGCCATGGCGTTGCCGAGGCTGCGGCGCTAGCGGCAGCTGGCGCCCAGGCGGCGCTGCTCGTCGAGAAGACCACTGGTCGTCAGGTAACGGTAGCGATCGCCGCGAAACCGCATAATCATTGACCATCCGATAAAAATTTCTGGCAATTTCCTGCGGGCTTTGCCAATGCTCGCCGCTACCGATGAAGAGAGAGGCTGAGCGAATGCATAAGGTGATTTTCGATACCGACCCCGGCGTTGACGATGCGATGGCGCTTCTGTTCCTGGTACGTCATCCGGACATTGATCTCATCGGCATCACCACGACGTTCGGCAATGCCTCAATCAACACCACGACACGCAATGCCCAGTTCCTGAAGCGCGAGTGGCGCATTTCCGCGCCGATCGCCAAGGGCAACGGCCACAAATATTCGCTCGGCCACGAAGTCGAACGCTATCCGACCTACGTCCATGGCGATGACGGGCTTGGCAATATCGGTCTGCCGGCGACGATCGATGGCGTGCCGCTCGATCCCCGTTCCGGCCACCAGTTCATCATCGACACGGTTCGGGCAAATCCCGGTGAGGTCACCATCGTCGCCGTCGGTCGGATGACCAATCTCGCCAATGCCCTGAATGAGGCGCCGGAGATCACCGATCTCGTCAAGGAAGTGGTGATCATGGGCGGCGCTTTCGACGTGCCCGGCAACGTCACGCCGGCCGCCGAGGCCAATATCCATGGCGATGCACTGGCCGCCGATGTGGTGATGACCGCGCCGTGGAAAGTGGTGATGATCGGCCTCGACGTCACGCTCAAGACGACCATGTCGCGTTCGAAGTTGGCGGAACTTGCGGCCAAGGGCGGCCCGGAGATGCAGCTGCTTGACCGGATCTCGCAGTTCTACATTGACTTCTACGACAACCAGGCACCCGACAGCATGGTCGTGCATGACACCTGCGCCTGCGTCTATGTCGTGGCACCCGAACTGTTCACCACACGCTCCGGCTCGATCCGCGTGGTGACGGAAGGGGTTGGCGAGGGCAAGACGATCCAGAAGCCGGACGGCATGGTGTTCGGCAAGAGCGTCTGGGACGATGCACCCAGCCAGAAGGCCTGCACCGATGTTGAAGCAGAAAAGCTGATGGCGCTGGTCGAGGAGACATTGCTGCGGCAATGAATGCCGACTTCGCCGGCGGATCAGGTCATGCCGTTTTGAGGCTCAGGCCAGGCGACGGCATGCCTTAGCCTGGTTTGCATTTTCCCCTTTGCCGGCTTAGGAACGGGCATGGACGACATTTTTTCCGATCTTCCGGCATTCCTGCCCGGAACCGTGTGGCTGACGGGGGCAGGTCCCGGCGATCCCGGCCTGTTGACGCTGCTCGCGGTCAAGGCTTTGCGGGAAGCCGACATTATCGTCTATGACGCGCTGGTCGACGAATCCTGCCTGAAAATGGCGCGCCAGGGTGCGATCCTCGAATATGCGGGCAAGCGTGGCGGCAAGCCGTCGGCGCGGCAGCGCGACATCTCGCTCAGGCTGGTGGAACTGGCGCGCGCGGGAAAACGTGTCCTCCGGCTCAAAGGCGGTGATCCGCTGGTGTTCGGGCGCGGCGGCGAAGAGGCATTGACGCTGGTCGATCACGGCGTTGCCTTCCGCATCGTGCCCGGCATTACAGCAGGTATCGGCGGGCTCGCTTATGCCGGCATTCCCGTGACGCATCGCGAGATCAATCACACGGTGACTTTCCTCACCGGCCACGATTCCTCTGGCCTCATGCCGGATCGTATCGACTGGCAGGCGGTGAGCCGCGGCTCGCCTGTCATCGTCATGTATATGGCGATGAAGCATATGGGCGAGATCGCGCGACAGCTGATTGCCGCCGGACGTTCCTTGTCGGAGCCGGTCGCTTTTGTCTGCAATGCCGCGACCGAGGCGCAGCGGGTGCTGGAGACGACGCTCAGCCGCGCCGAGGAAGATATCGCAGCCTCCGGATTGGAACCGCCGGCGATCGTCGTGGTTGGCGAAGTGGTGCGGCTGCGACAAGGGCTCGACTGGCTCGGCGCGCTGTCCGGCAAGGTGCTGGTCGGCGATCCCTTTGGATCGCGCGGGCTCAAGGATCCCGCATGAGCGGGCTCCTGATTGCGGCGCCGACATCGGGTTCGGGCAAGACGACCGTGACGCTCGGCCTGCTCAGGGCACTTCGCAACCAGGGCATCGCCGTCAAGCCAGGCAAGGCAGGCCCCGATTATATCGATCCGGCCTTCCACAAGATCGCTTGTGGCCGCGCGTGCCTGAATTTCGATCCCTGGGCGATGCGGCCCGAACTGCTGGCTACTCAGGCGGCAGCGGATGGACCGATGATCGTCGAGGCGATGATGGGCCTCTACGACGCCGCTGCCGACCATACCGGTTCCCCGGCCAGCCTGGCGAAAATGCTAGGCCTCTCCGTCGTGCTGGTGGTCGACTGCGCGCGCATGTCGCATTCGGTGGGTGCCGTCGTGCGCGGCTATACGGCCTATGACCTGGATGTCGAAATCGCCGGGCTGATCCTCAATCGCGTCGGCAGTGCGCGGCATGAATCGATGCTGCGGGCAGGGCTTGCGGGCGCAGGCATTCCCATTCTCGGCGTGATCGGCCAGGACAAGCAACTCGGCCTTCCCGAACGGCATCTCGGCCTGGTCCAGGCCGGCGAGATTGCCGGCATCGAAGCCTTCATGGACTATGCGGCGGATGCGGTCACCAGGACCTGCGATGTGGCAAGGCTCGCCGAATTGGCAGAGCGTCATGCATCCGACCCGCGCAATCTCCTCTGCCGCGTGCCGCCGCTTGGCCAGCGGATCGCGATTGCGCGGGGCGAGGCCTTTGCCTTCGCCTATCCGCATCTGGTCGATGGCTGGCGTGCGGAAGGGGCGGAGATTTCGTGGTTCTCGCCGCTTGGCGACGAGGCGCCGGACAATACCGCAGATGCTGTCCTCCTGCCGGGCGGCTATCCGGAACTGCATGCCGGCAGACTGAGTGGTGCCGAGAACTTCCGTCAGGGCATGCTGGAGCGTGCCGCGGATGGTGCGGTGATTTACGGGGAATGCGGCGGCTACATGACTCTGGGTGAGGTTCTGGTCGACGCGGCGGGTGAAAGCCACCCGATGCTTGGGCTTCTGCCGCTCGGCACCTCGTTTGCGGCGCGCAAGCGGCATCTCGGTTATCGCAAGGTCAGAGGGCTGGCCGGCCCATTTGCCGGCATGGCGCTGACGGCGCATGAATTCCATTATTCGACGGTGCTGCAGGAAGGTCAGGCGGAGCGGCTCTTCGATGCCGTCGACGCGGCTGGCGAGGTAGTCGGGCCTGCGGGGCTTTGCCGGGGGAACGTGTCCGGGTCCTATATGCATGTGATCGACCTTGCCGGGGCCGCGGCCTGATGGCTGGCATCGTCCATGGTGGTGGGCTGACAGCGGCGATCGCCCAATATGGCGGCGCCCGCGAGGACTGGCTGGATTTGTCGACCGGCATCAATCCGAACATGCCGGATTTGCCGGAGATCCCGGCGGAGGTGTGGAACCGGCTGCCCGATAAGGGGCTGGTGGAGGAGGCGCGGGCGGCGGCGCGGGAGTTTTACCTGGGGGCTGCATCCGGGGGGATTTCTGAAGGGTTTCTGCAAGAATTACCCCCCTCTGCCCTGCCGGGCATCTCCCCCTCAAGGGGGGAGATTGGCAAGCAGCACGCTTCTTGCCCCAAATTACTGTTGAGTGCTGAACAGGCGGCAGAAGATTGGGGCGAGGCAGCGCTCCATCCGATCTCCCCCCTTGAGGGGGAGATGCCCGGCAGGGCAGAGGGGGGTATTTCGGGCTCAGGTCCGGCAAAGATCCGAACCCCCAACACTCTCCCGCTTCCAATCCCGGGAACCCAATCACTGATCCAGATTCTCCCGCGTCTGGTGCAGCGAGGGAAGCTGGTGGGCATCGTTTCGCCTACCTATGGTGAATATCACCACTGTTTCGAAGGTGCCGGTTTTGCCGTCGATCATCTCGCGTCGGCCGACGATCTTCGTCCCGACCATGGGACGCTGATCGTCGTCAATCCCAACAATCCAAACGGTTTGCTGCATGCGCCGCAGACACTTCTTCTGCTGCACAAGATACTCCACTCCCGCGGCGGCCACCTCCACGTCGACGAAGCGTTCGGCGATACCCGCCCCGAACTCAGCATCGCGCGCGAAGCCTCCGAACTTCCTGGCCTCACCGTCAGCCGCTCTTTCGGCAAATTCTTCGGCATGGCCGGTCTCCGGCTTGGCTTCGTTTTCGCCGAGCCATCGATGCTGGAACGCATCGAGGCCGAGCTTGGTCCCTGGGCAGTGTCCGGCCCGGCGCTCTACATCGCCCGCGAATGGATGCAAGCCGATCGAGCGAAAATCCTCGACCGAATCCTCGAGCGCAAGGCAGGCCTGGATGCCGTCCTCAAGGGCGCAGGTCTCAAGCTTGCCGGCGGCACCGAACTGTTTGCGCTTGTCGAGCATTCCGATGCCGGTCGCCTCTTTGAACATCTCGCGCATTCCCATATACTGGTGCGCAAGTTCGATTATCGTCCGGATTGGTTGAGGGTCGGGCTTGCAGGGGATGAACAGGGGGACCGGAGGCTGGCGGCGGCGCTGGCGTCCTTCAGGCCATAGATGCGGACATTGATTAATCTTGCCATCGCGCTGGTCGTCGACCGGGTCGTGGGCGATCCCGATTGGATGTGGTCGAAAGTGCCGCATCCGGTGGTGCTGTTCGGCAAGGCGATTTCCTTCTTCGAGAGCAATTTCAACGGCAAGGGTCTCAATGATCGTGCCCGCCGGTCCTATGGTATTCTCGCCATTGCCGCGCTTTTGCTGGCGAGCGTGATGATCGGCTGGCTGATCCATAGCCTGCTTGCCCATCTCGGCAAGCTTGGCACGATCGTCGAGATTCTGATCGTCGCGGTGCTTCTGGCGCAGAAGAGCCTGTCGGACCATGTCGCGGCGGTCGCCAGCGGCATCAGGCGGGGTGGGCTTGCCGGCGGGCGGCGGGCCGTGTCTATGATTGTCGGCCGCGATCCTGAGCATCTCGACGAGGCGGCCGTCTGCCGTGCGGCGATCGAGACGCTGGCGGAAAACTTTTCGGACGGCGTCGTGGCGCCGGCGCTCTATTACGCCGTCTTCGGGCTGCCGGGCATCTTTGCCTATAAGATGCTCAACACCGCCGACTCGATGATAGGCCACAAAACGCCGCGCTACCGGCATTTTGGTTGGGCTTCGGCGCGGCTCGATGATTTCGCCAATTGGCCGGCAGCGCGGCTTTCGGCACTTTTGATCGTCGCCGGCGCCTTCATCCAACGCGGCCGCTGCGCGGCGCATCGGTCGCTGACGACGGCGCTCACCGACCATGGCCTGCATCGTTCGCCCAATTCCGGCTGGCCGGAATCGGCCATGGCCGGCGCACTCGACGTGGCGTTGGCAGGCCCGCGCATCTATGCCGGCGAGCGGGTGCAGGAGCCGCTGCAGAACGGCGCGGGACGCCGCGCGGTCGTGCCGGACGATATCGATGCTGCGATCGCCGTCTATGCTTCGGCCAGTACCGTGTTCAACGTCGCTGCCGCGATCGTCGCCATGTTGTTCATTGCGATCTTCTGACGGACGGAAGTATTGCCGTTCTGCGCAGATGAATCCGGGCTCGATTGCTTTGATTCAATCTTGCTTTACCAAGCCTTTTAAACGGATATCATCATCTTCCTGCTAAACATGGTCTCGTCAGATTGAGGCGTAGGGGATTTCGCGCCATTCAGGGGAGACTTTTATGCGTAAGATGCTCGTGGCCGCTACGGCCCTGTTTGCGTTCTGTGTCACGGCGGCCGCCGCCCATGCCGGAACGATCGTTGCCAGGGTGAATATTTCCACCCAGACCATGACCGTGACGGAAAACGGCTGGGAAAAATACAAGTGGAAGGTCTCTACCGCCCGTCCAGGCTATGTGACGCCGACCGGCCAGTGGCGCGCTTACCTCGCCTCGCTGCACCACCGCTCGCGCAAATATGACAATGCGCCGATGCCCTATGCGATCTTCTTCAACGGCGGCTATGCCATTCACGCCACCTATGAGGTAAAGCGCCTCGGCCGTCCCGCGTCGCATGGCTGCATCCGGCTGCTTCCGGAAAACGCCGCGATCTTCTTCGATCTGGCGCAGAAATACGGCCTCGGCAATACCAAGGTCGTCGTGACCGAATAATCGGCTGCATTACCAACTGCGATCGCGCCGCCCGGTTGTTCGGGCGGCGCCTTTGATTCCACGGTATTGCTGCCGCGGTGAAGAGGCGCTTCATCCAGCCTCGAAATGCGGCTAAGAGGACTCGCAACGCTTAACGATGGAGTAGCCTGTGCCGTTGGATGAATTGCTGGCCGCCGTGCATTCGGATATCGCGCCCCAAATCGGCGAGGGCAAGGTGGCCGACTATATCCCGGCGCTTGCCAAGATCGATCCGAAGAAATTCGGCATGGCGATTGTCACCGTCGACGGGGATATCCACCGCATCGGCGATGCGGACGAAGCCTTCTCCATCCAAAGCATTTCCAAGGTGTTCACGCTGACCTTGGCGCTTGGCCGCATCGGCGAGGGCCTGTGGAAGCGGGTAGGGCGGGAGCCTTCGGGAACAGCGTTCAATTCCATCGTCCAGCTCGAGCACGAGCAGGGAATTCCGCGCAATCCGTTCATCAATGCCGGCGCCATCGTCGTTGCCGATACGCTGCTGTCAGGCCACCAGCCGAAGGAAACGCTCGGCGAGATCCTGAGCTTCGTGCGCTATCTCGCCGATGACGACGAGATCATCATCGATGCCGAAGTGGCGCGGTCGGAACAGATGACCGGCTTCCGCAACGCCGCTCTCGCCAACTATATGCGCTCTTTCGACAATATCCGAAACCCCGTCGAGAAGACGCTCGGCGTTTACTATCACCAATGTGCGCTGTCGATGAGCTGCGTGCAGCTTGCCAAGGCCGGGCTCTTTCTCGCCAATAGCGGGCGCATCGCCCGTAGCGGCCATAGTGCGGTGTCGGCCGAGCGTGCACGGCGCATCAATGCGCTGATGCTGACCTGCGGCCACTATGATGCATCAGGCGATTTCGCCTTCAAGGTCGGCCTGCCGGGCAAGAGCGGCGTCGGCGGCGGAATCCTGGCGATCGCCCCGGGCAAAGCATCGATCGCGGTCTGGTCACCCGGACTTAACGCGAACGGCAATTCCGCAACCGGCACCAAAGCCTTGGAAAGCCTTGCCAAACGAGCCGGATGGTCAATTTTTGGGCGCTGATTCCACCAAGTCGTATGACGAAATTATTACAATATACTGAAATAATTGGGTATTTTGTCGCAGACAAAAATAGCGGAGGAAAATCAATAAGAAAGCATTACTTTTCACGATTACGTGAAGTTTTGAGACTTTGGTATACTTGAAGCATTTCCACGGGCTCCCTAGCTGTTTGGCGTAAGGACGAAAGAGTCGCCCTGTCGTCAACAAATTTCGAACAATTGGAGTCCACCATGCGCAACAAGATCATCGCCGCGGGCGCTTTCGCCGCTGCCATCCTCACCGCTTCCACTGCTTCCGCCGGCGGCATTGGCATCTATTATCTCAGCGATCTCGGCATGTCCTGCGCCGCTTTCATCAAGACCTTCGGCACCAAGGCCAACGCCAAGGCCGCCCAGGATGAGATCGCCGGCAACCCGGCCGCTCAGGAGGCGCTGCGTGCTCAGGGCATTTCGATCAAGAACGTCATCCTTGCCAAGGATGCAGCCGACGGTTCGCGGATCTTCTACGTGAAGTAATCGATCGATATCGATATCCAAGCCGGGACTGCCATGACAGCGGCGTTGCCGCGTCTCGCAGTCCCGGTTTGCATTTGCCAACGCGGTTTTCCGACGCGACAGCAAGTCGCACGACCTCTCGTCACTGTGCTTGAAGATGGGCGCATATGTTTGTAAACCCAGCTTCAGCGAGATCATGATCAGGAGGACCGGCCGTGTCCAATCCCTATAGCAATTTGCCGCCCGAGCACTATTGGCGGTCCGGCGTCGCCGACGTCAATGCCACCGCAATGCAGGGCATGTACCGGAAGAAATTCGACATCGGTTTCGAGGACAATATCGTTACCGCCGGTTCCTGTTTCGCGCAGCACGTCGCCGCCAACATGAAGAAGAACGGCTACAATATCCTCGAAGTCGAAACGCTGCCGAACTGGATCGACGACGATCTGGCCAAGGAATATGGCTACCGCATCTATTCGGCGCGCTACGGCAACATCTATACCGCCCGGCAACTCGTGCAACTGATCAAGGATTGCCGCTCCGGTACGGTGAGAGCCGACGATGTCTGGGAAAAGAAGGGCCGTTTCTACGATGCGCTGCGGCCCTCGGTCGAGCCGAACGGGCTTGAAAGCGTCGAGGAGGTACTGGCGCACCGCAGGAACCATTTCGACAAGCTGTCGGCGATGCTCGAAGCCGTCGACGTCTTCGTTTTCACGCTCGGCTTGACCGAAGCGTGGGAACGCATCGACAGCGGCACGGTCTACCCGACCTGCCCGGGCGTCATTGCCGGCACCTTCGATCCGTCGGTGTTCCGCTTCGTCAACTTCAATTTCTTCGATGTCTATAATGACATGGTCGAGGCGCGCAGGCTGCTTCTGGAGATCAATCCGGACATGCGATTCCTGTTCACCGTCTCGCCCGTGCCGCTGACAGCGACGGCGTCGGGGGATCATGTCCTGGTTGCCACCACGCGCTCCAAGTCGATTCTGCGCAGCGTCTGCTCCGCCCTGACCGACCAGTTCGACAATGTCGACTATTTCCCCTCTTACGAAGTCATCACCTCGCCGAGTGCGCGTTCCTTCTTCTATGAGAGCAATTTGCGCTCGGTGAGCAGTTTCGGCGTCGAGACTGTCATGAAGATCTTCTTCTCGGAACATCCGCCAAAGTCAGGCCTCGCCGTGCCCGAGGCGGCTCCTGCGGCCACCGGCAAACGGCGCAAGGGCGGCGGGGAGGACAAGCCACGCCAAGCTGGCCGGAAGCAAAAGGCAGGTCGCAACAAGGATGATGTGGTGTGCGAAGACGCTCTGCTCGAGGCTTTCGCCCAATGAGTCAACGCGTCTGTTTCATCGGCGACTCGCATGTCGCCGCACTGCGTCTTGCCTTGATGTCCGAGAAGTTTGCCGCCCGACGCGGTGACGTCACCATATTCGGTACGATCCGGAGCACGCTTTCGGGTCTCGCACTGCGTGACGGCAAGCTTACTTCCGACGCTTCCGAAGTCCGCGAGGCCTTGCGTTTCACCGGTGGCAGCGAGGAGATCGACCTCGCGGCCTACGACATTTTCTGTGTCGTGGCCTGCGGGACCAATTTCTCGCCCGCCACCATGGTGACCCAGGGTACCACGACCTATGCCTTCAATCTGCCGGACAGGCAGTTTGTGTCGCAACAGCTTCTGGATGCGATGGCCGTCAGCGCCTACCGGCAAACGGTCGCCTATAGGATCGCCGACATGCTGGCGTCAGCGACGAACAAGCCGATCTTTCTGATGCCCGATCCGCTCTGGGCGCCTTCGGTCCTGCAGCGTCCGCGCAGTGCCCTGCTGCGCAAGGTCTTGAAAAAAGTCGATGGCGGGGTCTATGCGGATTGGGTTTCCAAGATTCTCTCCGCCGCCTTCAGCCCTGCGGCCACAGTGTTGAAACAGCCCGCCTCGACGATAGAGCAAGGTTGCTTCACACGGCAGGAATTCGCCAAGGGTTCGGTGCGACTCAGGCAGGAAGTRGTCGAGCACGAAGATTCCGACTTCGCCCATATGAATGCCGACTATGGCGCGCTCATGCTCGACACTTTCTTCGAAAGGATCGAGACGGCGAAAGCCGCCTGACCTGCGGCTGGCAGACTGTTGTTTTCCCGCCGGAAAGGCGCCTCCGCGGCCTTGCCTCTTGCGTCGGCCCGGCTATAGTCCGGGCCAAACAATCCAGCCAAAATCGCAAGGGAGACCGGCATGGAACAGGCGGAAATCGGATTGATCGGACTAGCGGTCATGGGCTCCAATCTGGCGCTCAACATCGCTGAAAAAGGCAACCGGATCGCAGTCTTCAACCGCACACCGGCAAAAACCGACACGTTCATGGAAGAGGCGGGCGATCTCGCCGGCCGCATCGTGCCGTCCAAGACCTTGGAAGAATTCGTCGCCTCGATCCGTCCGCCGCGGCCGGTGATCATCATGGTCCAGGCCGGTGCGCCGGTGGACGAACTGATCGCCACGCTGCGCAACTATCTCTCGCCTGGCGACATCATCATCGATGCCGGCAACGCCAATTTCCGCGACACGATCCGCCGCTTCGATGGCCTCAAGGATTCGGGTCTGACCTTTATCGGCATGGGCGTGTCGGGCGGCGAGGAGGGCGCGCGCCACGGCCCGTCGATCATGGTCGGCGGCACCGAAGACTCCTGGAAACGCGTCGAGAAGGTGCTGACCTCCATCGCCGCCAAGTTCAAGGACGAGCCCTGTGTTGCCTGGCTCGGCGAGAACGGTGCGGGCCATTTCGTCAAGACCATCCATAACGGCATCGAATATGCCGACATGCAGATGATCGCCGAAATCTATGGCATCCTGCGCGATGGTCTCGGCCTTTCGGCCGAGGAATGCTCAAAAATCTTCGGCAAGTGGAACAAGGGCCGGCTCGAGTCCTACCTGATCGAGATCTCCGAGCTTGTACTTTCCAAGACCGATCCGATCACCGGCAAGCCGATGGTCGATATGATCGTGGACAAGGCGGGCCAGAAGGGCACCGGCAAGTGGTCGGCGATCGAGGCGCAGAATATGGGCGTGCCGGCGACCGGCATCGAGGCAGCCGTGGCCGCCCGCAGCCTGTCGTCGTTCAAGACGCAGCGCGAGAATGCCGAGAAGATCCTCGGCCTGCCGGGCAGCGGCAAGATCGCCGGCGCCGACAAGGACAAGCTGATCGCCGATCTCGAACTGGCGCTGCTGGCCGGCAAGATCGGCGCCTATGCGCAGGGTTTCGCGGTCATGGCCGAAGCGTCGAAGGAATTCGGCTGGAAGCTGCCGATGCCGACCATCGCGCAAATCTGGCGCGCCGGCTGCATCATCCGCTCGCAATTCCTCGACGACATTACCTCGGCCTTCCGCGCAGCGCCCGACGCCGACAATCTGGTGATCACACCGGCCTTCGCCGCGCTGGTCAAGGAAACCGATGGCGCATTGCGTCGCGTCGTCTCGACGGCTGCACTCAATGGCCTAGCGGTCCCGGCACTCGCCTCGGCGCTCGGTTATTTCGATAGCTACCGCCGTGGTCGTGGCACCGCCAACCTGATCCAGGCACAGCGCGACTTTTTTGGTGCGCATGGTTTCGATCGGGTCGACGGCGTCGATAAGCATCATGGGCCTTGGGGCTCGGGCCTGGCCGATTTCTGATCTGCGAAGCTTCTGTGAGAGATGGCGGCGCCGAACAAGTCGGCGCTGTCATCCGGCGATAGGCTCATTCCACGGCACAAGCGCTCAGCTCGCGGCTCGCATCACGGTTTCCGGAGCTGCGTTGAACGCCGCGGCAAGGTGGGCCGTGTCGACATGGCCTCGCCAGGCGGTCACCAGGCCGCCATCGAGCGTGAAGATATTCAGCCAGTCCTGCTCGCCGCCCAACCCGCTGCGGCGCATGCGCCACTGCCACTTGCCCCAGACGAAAACCCTGTCCTCGGCAGCGAGGAATTTCTGCGGTTCGAAGAGCGTTATCTCAAGCGTGTCCGTCAGCTGGCGGAAATATTCGGCGGCGCCGTCCCGACCCTTGCGAAGGCCGGCAAAAGGCAGGTCCTGCTCGCGCCCGACGAATGCCCAGGTCGAATCCGGCGACAGGCCCTGTATGACCGTTGCCGTATCGCTGCGCAGGAACGCGTCATAGAGACTGCGGACAATTTCAATATTGCTGCTAACCATGATTACCTCCCGGTTTGGGTTTTTCCTCATCGATAGACTGCGCGATGGCATCGCTGCCGAGTCGTCCTCCTCCGGACATGTCGGCCTTTATCCATCGCCAATGGTACGCAGCCTGCCCGGCCCAGATCATCATGTAGTAAAATATCGTGGGGTGATGGTCGCGCCGGCCTCTCCACCCGGCTGTTTTGGACCATGTCGATATCTGCGCCGCCGATGGCGCTCGCTGCCTTCAACGAAGGTGCTGGAGGCAGCGTCGTGCCGCTGGCGGGCAGGGATCAGCCGGCCATGGCCTTTTTCGTGGCCACCTGTGGCTCGCCGCGCAGGGCGGCGGCCAGCAATGCGGTGTCGTTGTGGCCGCGCCAGGATATGCACTTGCCGTCCTTGAAGGTGAAGACATGCAGCCACTCGTTCTCGCCGGAAATGCCGGTGCTGCGCATCGTCCAGCTCCAGTGGCCCCAGACGAACACCTTGTCCTCGGCTGCCAGGAAGGTCTGGGGCTCGAAAGAGGTCATGTCGACTGTTTCGGACATGATGCGGAAGAAGTCCGCAGCGCCGGCCTTGCCGTGACGCACACCAGCCATCGGCACATCCTCGGGACGGCCCATCATGCCCCAGGTCACATCCTCGCTCAGTTTGTCGAGCACGGCCTGCAGGTCGCGCCGCTTGAACGCGGCGTAGGATTCCTTGATGACGTCGATATTGTCGTTGCTCATGATAACCTCCTCAGTTGCGGCCATTGCCGTAGCCGGACCGTACGCAGTCCTGCGGGGCCGGACATGAGGAAGATTCCCTATATTTCCACACTCGCCAGTCCGTGTTCGATAGCATAGAGGGTGGCGCCGCCACGCGTCCTGACGCCGATCTTGGTGTAGATGTTCTGCATGTGGTTGTCGACGGTCTTGGGCAGGATGCCGAGGCTGTGGGCGATCTGCTTCATCGACTGCCCACGGGCGATGGCGCGCAGCACGCCGATCTCGCGCTCCGTCAGCCCGGCCATCTGCTGCTTTCTGATCGGCACCGCATGCCCGGCAGCCGCAAGCACCGCTGCGACCGCGTCGGCATCGAGCCTGCCCTCGCGGACATCGCGTCTGAGCGCATCAGCGGCTCCCTGCGGCGAAAGCGGTGGGCGATGCGGCCGTGCTTCGATCTTGTTCTGATAGGCTTCGGCGGCGGCGAGCAGCTTGCCTTGTGGCGTCAACGCACCGGCATTGGTACCGCGATGATAGCCGGAGCCGTCGCAACGCTCGTGATGCTGGGCGATGATGGCGCCGAGCCGCGCCAGCGCGGGCGGCCGGGCAAGCACACGCTCTGCGTAATAGGGATGCAGGCGGACCTGTTCCCATTCGGCGTCAGCGAAACCGGTCGGCTTCTGCCAGATACGCGCGGCAATCGCCACCTGGCCGATATCGTGCAGCAGGCCGGCACGGCGTAGATCGACCGCATCCTCGGCCGGCAGGCCGTAGCGTCTGGCCGCGTCATGAGCGAGCGCGGCGACGGCGCGGGAATGGCCGGCCGAGTAAGGTGTCTTGAGGTCAGCGAAATCCGCCATGGCAAGGCAAGCCTCGTCGAACTGACTGTTGGTCATCATCGCCAAAGGCTGCGGTTCGATCGCGAGCACGTCCTGCCACCCGGTGTCGTCGAGACCGGCGATCAGTTCGTCGGCGCGCTTGAGGAACCGGTCGACCAGCTGTGGCTCGTAGGCGCCGCCGCGCCGGGCCTCGATCTTCGCCACCGCCTTGTCGGCGCCGAAGGCGGCATGAAGCACGATGACATCCTGCGCAAACGAGACCACGCGCACGGCGGGCGCAATGGCGTCGCCCTTGAGGCCGGCGGGCAGGCCGCGGCCATCCCAACGCTCATAGATCTGACCGAGATTGCGGCAGACGGTGTCGCCGAGTCCAAGGCGTTCGGCCAGCCGTTGCGCCACTTCGCAATGGCCGCAATGGCGCTTGCCGCAGTTGAAGGACTGGTGAGGAAGCCGCGTGCGACGCTTGCCACGAAACCGAACATATCGGCGCCGGCATTGGCGCGGCGCAGATAGGTGAAAACCAGTGCGGCCATCTCGCTGGCCCGTCCCGGATCGATGAGCGCGAAATCGCGGCGGAAGTCGAGTTCGTCGCCGAAGAGCGCGGTCAGCGCATGGGTTTCGGCGTTGCAGCCGACATAGCGCAACAGCGACTGGAAATAGATCTCATCGAGCTCCGCCGGAGCCATGGCCAGCATGCGGCCGATGCGTGTCGCCAGCACGCAAGATCTGAGCGCGAATTCCACCGGCTGGCCCATGGCAAGATCGGTTGCCAGCGACAATGCTGCGATGACCTCGCCCAGCTTGATGCCGGAAGAGTTGTCGGCCGTGGTCTGCGCCGTTTTCTGCATGGAATGCCGCCCTGCCTCGTCGGTCCCGCGCCTCGTCTTATAGGCCATTCGCCCGATAGGCGGATATACGAATCTCGCGTCCATGCGGATGCCTGTCCCTGATGAGCATTTGGAAGAAGGTCAGCCGCCGGCGTGAGCGTTTCGGCACCAAATCTGACGGGAGCGCGCATATTGAGGCTGGCGCCTGGCCGATAATCTTTCTTCATCGACACCGAAGAAAGGAATGACGATGAAATTCGGTTTTTACGCCGTTGCGGCCATGCTGGTCGCTGGCGGCGCCCAAGCGGGTGAGTTCAAGGTCGCGAGCGACGATTTCGCCGGCGGCGTGCTCAAGCTGGCACAGTATGCCAACATTTTCGGCTGCAGCGGCGGCAATGTCTCGCCTGTCATCCGCTGGTCGGGTGTACCGAAGGGCACGAAGAGCTTTGTCGTGTCGCTTTATGACAAAGATGCGCCGACGGGCTCCGGCTTCTGGCACTGGGAAGTCGTCGACATTCCTGCCGACGTGACCTCGCTCGATGCGGGCGCGGGTAGCGATCCGTCCAAGCTGCCGAAGGGCGCGCGCATGGCGCAGAACGATGCCGGAATGAACGCTTTCCTCGGTGCCTGCCCGCCGCCCGGCCAGACGCATGAATATCGCATCACCATCAAGGCCGTGACGCTCGACAAGCTGCCGGTGCCTGCCAATGCGTCCGGTGCTCTGGTGGGTTTCGTTTCCAACATGAACAAGCTCGCGGAAGCCTCGGTTGTCGCTAAAGCCAGCCGCTGATGGTAGGCTGGCCGGCGCGCCTTGCAACGAATGAAAGCGATGATCCATGGATCAGCAAATCAGGCACATGATCGCTCAAAAGCCGGGAATCGGTGCCACCGGCCACATCACCCAGGCGACGCGGCTGAACTTTACCTCGCTGACGACGAGCGAGCCGCTGATCATCGTCATTCGGCGCGGGCACAAGGTGATCCGGTCGCCGGGCTATCAGTTCGAGCTGCAGGCCGGCGAGGCGATCGCCATCGCCCAGGGGCAGGTTTTCGACTTCGAAAATATCCCGGCCGGGGACGGTGACTACGAGGCGCGCTGGCTGACCATCGATCCCGACCTGATCGCCGCTTTCGGCGATCCGGACGGCACCGCGCCGGTCTCTCCAGCGCATCTGCTCGGGCGGATGAGCGACGGCCTGTCCCAGGCGTTCGAAACCGCCGTTGCTGCGCTGCTCGACGAGGGCGATCTGCCCGATCTGGTGATCCGGCACCGGGTCACCGAACTGCTCGCCTGGCTCAATGCATCGGGGCATCGATTCTCTCTCGTCGCACCCGACAGCTACGCGGCACGCATCCGCAGGCTTACCAGCCGGCGGCCGGACCACGCTTGGTCCGCCGGCGAAATATCCTCCACGCTCGGCGTCAGCGAAGCAACGCTGCGCCGAAGGTTGCAGGAGGAGGGGACGAGTTTGCGCGAGGTGCTCACTGATATTCGCATGACGCATGCGATGGGGCTGTTGCAGTCTTCCGCAATGTCGGTGTCGATGATCGCGGCCAGCGCCGGCTTTGAATCGCAGAGCCGGTTTGCGGTGCGGTTTCGCAGCCGGTTCGGTTTTCCACCAAGCGCGATCCGGGGACACAGGCGAGGTGGGGAAGAGGCGAGGGGATAACCTCAACTCGGATAGACCAACCTCCCATCCGGCAGGCTTACGCTCTGCAGCCGCTCCGCCGGCACGCCCTCTATTCGGCCGATGACGGCCTTGGCGAGTTCGCGGCCTGCCAGCCGGATGTCCTCGGCCACGGTCATGATCTCCGGCTTCATGAAGCGCAGCAGATCGGCCGGCTGTTTCGAGACCATGTCTATGTCAGTGCCGACTTTGCGCCCGCTCGCCTCGATTGCCGAGGCGATCGCGACTGCTCCGGCGCTGGAGCCGCAGATGATTGCGTCGGTCTCGGGATGGGCGGAGAGCATGGCGAGTGTGGCGTCGTAGATGGTTTGCAAGGAATCGTGAATACTGGCGCCGGGCAGTTCGACCTGCGTGCCGCCGAATTCGCGCAATCCCTTGAGGAAGCCGGCATGCATATGATGGTAGAAAGTGAATTGCGGCAGCGGCTCGATGATGGCGATCCGGCTGCGGCCCCTTTCCGCCAGCCGCTGCACCGCCTCATAAGCATAAGCTTCGTTGTCGAAATCGTGATAGGGGTGGACGATGCCCATCTGCGTTCGGCCATGGGTGGCAAAGGGCAGATTGCGTTCGGTGAGCAGCCGGATGCGCGGGTCGTCGGGTTCGGTCGAGGAGAGGATGACGCCGTCGGCCGAGCCGGTGTCGAGGATGTAGCGGACCGGCGCCATCGGATCGCGGTCGGTGCCGTAGGGTGTGACGATCAGGTGGTAATTGGTGCTCGCAAGAATTTCGGTGATGCCGTAGACGATATGCGAGGTGAGCCCCATCAGCTCTTCATTGATGCTGAGGATCAGGCTGATGACATTGGTCTTGCCGGTGCGCAGGCGCACGCCGGCGCGGTTTGGATGATAGCCGATCTGGGTAGCGACCAGGCGCACCCGTTCCTTGGTCTCCTGGCTGATGTCAGGCGCATCCTTGAGCGCCCGCGACACAGTGGTGACCCCCAGCCCGGTCATATAGGCGATGGTCTTCAGGGTTGGCCGTTCCCCCGGCGCCAGCCCGTGACCTAAGTGCTGATTATGCTTCATTTTTGCCTTCCCGAACGCATGCCGCGCTGTCTAGGTGATCTTGCACTATTGCGCCATGCCTTCCTCCACCCGGGCAAAAATCTGTAACGATACAGGAGAAATGTCGAGCGGTTTTTTAGGCGTGAAGAGAAAATCAATTCCAGGCTGCATCGCCGTGCGTTGCGGAAAAATTTTGCGCCTGCGAGATGGAAATGTATTTTAAATTCGTCATTTGTACAAAATAAGTATTTGATATTATGAGATTTAACTCACATTTTCGTATTGTGGAGTATGCGCATATTTTAAACGATTTAAGAAAATTCTTGCCGTTTAATCACCCTTTGGTTGTATTATTTCGGACTGCGAAAAATTTTTTTCAGAAGCCTGTTGCGGCGTCCGGACATTTCGCATAAGTTTTTCCGGCAACGTTTCAGTGAGGGAGGAAAACTCATGAAAGTCCGTTATTTCGCAGCCGCGCTCGCGGCCTCGGTGGCGCTTGCCGGCGCTGCGCATGCGACCGATCTTGAAGTGACACATTGGTGGACATCCGCTGGCGAATCCGCGGCGGTGAAGGAATTTGCCAAGGCATTCGATGCGACGGGGAATAAATGGGTCGACGGCGCTATTGCCGGCGGCGGCGACACGGCTCGCCCGATCATGATCAGCCGCATCACCGGCGGCGATCCGATGGGTGCGACGATGTTCAACCACGGCCGCCAGGCGGAAGAGCTGGTGCAGGCCGGCCTGATGCGCGACCTGACCGATCTCGCCAACAAGGAACATTGGGCCGAAGTGATCCGCCCCAAGAACCTGCTCACCGAATGCATGGTCAACGGCAAGGTCTATTGCGTGCCGGTCAACATCCATTCCTGGCAGTGGCTGTGGCTCTCCAACGCCGCCTTCCAGAAGGCCGGCGTGCCGGTTCCGAAGAACTGGGACGAATATGTCGCCGACGCTCCCGCGCTCGAAAAGGCCGGCATTGTTCCTCTGGCGCTCGGCCGCCAGTCCTGGCAGACCTCCGGCGTCTTCAACGTGCTGATGCCAGCCATCGCCGGCAAGGACATTTATCTGAAGGTCTACAAGGACAAGGACGCCAAGCTGGCGGCCGGCCCGGAAGTTGCCAAAGTGTTCAAGGCGGCGGACGATGCCCGCAAAATGGCAGCGAAATCCAACGTGCAGGACTGGAACCAGGCGACCAATATGGTGATCACCGCCCAGGCCGGCGGACAGATCATGGGCGACTGGGCGCAGGGTGAATTCCAGGTGGCCAAGCAGGTTGCCGGCAAGGATTATACCTGCCTTCCGGGCCTCGGCGTCAACGCGCTGATCTCGACCGGCGGCGACTCCTTCTACTTCCCCAAGCTGAATGACCCGGAAAAGAGCAAGGCGCAGGAACTTCTTGCCTCCATCATGCTGAGCCCGGCGACCCAGGTTGCCTTCAACTTGAAGAAGGGCTCGGTGCCGGTGCGTGGCGACGTCGACCTCAATGCAGCCAATGACTGCATGAAGAAGGGTCTCGACATCCTCGCCAAGGGCAACATCATTCCGGATACCCCGCAGATGCTGACCGAAGACACCAACACGCAGATCAATGACCTGTTTGCCGAGTTCTTCGCCAAGCCGGAACTGACGCCGGAAGCAGCGCAGAAGCGCTTCGCCGACATCATCGCAAGCGCTCAGTAAGCGCGAGCTCCTCCCAAGGTCCCGGCGCCGTCATGCGGTTGCCGGGACATTTTCCGGGTGGCGGCGAGGCTGCTTCCTCCCGAGGTGAGTTTCCGGAGGCATCACATGGCCGATAAAGCCGCCAGGCGCCCGAGCCGGCTCCTGCACAATCTTTCCGCCAAGATCGCGGCTATACCGTTGATTTTCACGGCCCTGGTCGTCTTCCTGGGCGGCACGATATGGACAGTCGTCTATTCCTTCACCGATTCAAAGCTGTTGCCGCGCCTGCATTTCGTCGGGCTCGCGCAGTACGAGCGGCTGTGGGCGACGCCACGGTGGACGGTGGCAGTCGGAAATCTGTTCATCTACGGCGCCTGCATGCTGGTTTTCTCGCTGCTGATCGGCTTTGTCCTCGCCGTGCTGCTCGACCAGAAGATCCGTTTCGAGAACACGTTCCGCACCATTCTGCTCTATCCGTTCGCGCTGTCCTTCATCGTTACCGGCCTTGTCTGGCAATGGATATTGAACCCCGACCTCGGCGTGCAGCACATCGTGCGCTCGCTTGGCTGGACGAGCTTCGACTTCAATCCGCTCTATAATGCCGACATCGTCATTTTCGGCATCCTGATCGCGGCCCTCTGGCAGGGAACGGGCCTTGTCATGTGCCTGATGCTTGCCGGCCTGCGCGGCATCGATGAAGATATCTGGAAGGCGTCACGCGTCGACGGCATTCCGACGTGGCGCACCTATGTTTCGATCATCCTGCCGATGATGCGCCCGGTGCTGGTCACCACGCTGGTCATCATCGCTGCCGGCATCGTCAAGGTCTATGACCTCGTCGTGGCGCAGACATCAGGCGGGCCGGGCATCGCGTCGGAAGTGCCGGCAAAATATGTCTATGAATACATGTTCCATGCCCAGAATCTCGGCCAGGGCTTCGCCGCTTCGACGATGATGCTGCTGTCGGTGGCGATCATCCTGACCCCCTGGGCCTATCTCGAATTCGGACGCCGGAGGAAAGCATGACGGACGCGACATTTTCAGGCCCCTCCGGCCCCAAGCCCAAGCCGTTGATTTCGGGCCGCAATATCTTCGTCTACGGGCTCTTGATCATCGTTTCGATCTACTATCTCGTGCCGATCTACGTGATGATCGCCACCTCTCTCAAGGACATGGACGAAATCCGGCTCGGCAATATCTTCTCGCTGCCGCAGCATTTCACCATCGAGCCGTGGATAAAGGCCTGGGCGGAGGCCTGTACTGGGCTGGATTGCACCGGTCTCAGCAAAGGCTTCTGGAATTCGGTGCGCATCACCGTGCCGTCGGTGATCCTGTCGATCGTGATCGCCTCGATCAATGGCTACATGCTGGCGAACTGGCGCTTCTGGGGCGCGGAAGCGGTATTTTCGGTGCTGTTGATCGGTGCCTTCATCCCCTACCAGGTCATGCTCTACCCAGTGGTCATCATCCTGCGCACTTTTGGCCTCTATGGCTCGCTGACCGGCCTGATCGTGGTCCACACGATTTTCGGCATGCCGATCAATACGCTGCTCTTCCGCAATTACTTCTCGTCGCTGCCGCCGGAACTGTTCAAGGCGGCGCGCGTCGATGGCGCGGGCTTCTGGGGCATCTATTTCCGCATCATGCTGCCGATGTCGATCCCGATCTTCGTCGTCTCGATGATCATCCAGATCACCGGCATCTGGAACGACTTCTTGTTCGGCGTGGTCTATACCCATCCCGACACCTATCCGATGACGGTACAGCTCAACAACATCGTCAATTCCGTCCAGGGCGTGAAGGAATATAACGTCAACATGGCGGCGACGCTGCTCACCGGTGCTGTGCCGCTGATCATCTACTTCATTTCCGGACGGCTCTTCGTCCGCGGCATTGCCGCCGGCGCGGTGAAAGGTTGAGAGAATGAACACCAACAGTGTCAGCGTTTCCATCAAGGATCTGTCGCTGAATTTCGGCGCCGTCAGCGTGCTCAAGGACCTGAACCTCGAGATCCACGACGGCGAATTCCTGGTCCTGCTCGGCTCGTCCGGCTGCGGCAAGTCGACGCTGCTCAATTGCATTGCCGGCCTCCTGGAGATCTCGGAAGGGCAGATCTTCATCAAGGGCAAGAACGTCACCTGGGAAGAGCCGAAGGACCGTGGCATCGGCATGGTGTTCCAGTCCTACGCGCTCTATCCGCAGATGTCGGTGCGCAAGAACCTGTCCTTCGGCCTCTCGATCGCCGGCCTGCCGAAGGCCGAGATCGAAAAGCGCGTCGCACGAGCGGCGGAAATCCTGCAGATCCAGCCGCTCCTCGACCGCAAGCCGGCAGCGCTTTCCGGTGGCCAGCGGCAGCGCGTGGCGATCGGGCGTGCCCTTGTGCGCGATGTCGATGTCTTCCTGTTCGACGAGCCGCTCTCCAACCTCGACGCCAAGCTGCGCTCGGAACTGCGCGTCGAAATCAAGCTCCTGCACCGGCAGCTGGAGAACACCATGATCTATGTCACCCACGACCAGATCGAGGCGCTGACGCTGGCTGACCGTATCGCCATCATGAAGAGCGGCATCATCCAGCAGCTCGCCGACCCGACGACGATCTACAACAAGCCGAAGAGCCTGTTCGTCGCCGGCTTTATCGGCTCGCCGTCAATGAACTTCCTCAAGGGTACCGTCGAGGCGGGCGAGGGCGGGCCGGTGGTGAGCACAGGCGGGGTGCGCATTCCGCTTGCCGGCTATCATGCCGAGAGCGAATTGACGCCGGGCCGCAAGGTTGTCCTTGGGGTACGGCCGGAACATATCGGTGTTGATGAGGTTCAGGCGAAGCAGACCTTTGACGCCGTCGTCAATATCGAGGAGCCGATGGGCGCCGACAACCTGCTTTGGATGGAATTCGCCGGGCTGAGCAAGGTCGGCGTCCGCATCGCCGGCGCCCGGCGCTATGCCGCTGAATCGAAGGTTAAGCTTTCCTTTGATATGGGGTTGGCGTCATTGTTCGATGCAGAGACGGAGTTGAGGATTTAGCGGGGAGTGCGGGGTTTACCCCCTCTGCCCTGCCAGGCATCTCCCCCCTCAAGGGGGGAGATCGACTCGTGGCGGCCGCTCGTGCCAACCTCGACGTTTTCGATGGGGCGGTGGGCGCGCCGCTTGCAAATCTCCCCCCTTGAGGGGGAGATGCCCGCCCTTCGACAAGCTCAGGAGGGCAGAGGGGGGTGCCACATCCTCCCGACGATGATCTAACGACGCCGAACGATGTGAACCGAGACGTGAGAATGCCATGCCCGACACCGCACCCATCGACCTTTCCGGCACCTGGTCGCTTTCCGCGGAAGGCCAACGTCCGGACCTGACGATTGCACTGCCCGGTGACATCTATTCGGCCCTGCAGGCCGAAGGCGTTATTCCTGACCCGTATTTCGGCAAGAACGAGACCGCCGTGCGATGGGTGGCCGAGCGACAATGGACGGTCGCGCGGAGTTTTGCCCTTGCCGATATCGACATCGGCGGCCACTGGTATCTCGACCTCGATTTCGTCGATACCGTCGCGACCGTGCGGATCAATGGCGTGGTCGTGCTCGAGGCGGACAATTGCTTCCGGCGCTATCGGCCGGATGTTTCGGGCACGCTGAAAGCCGGTGAGAACGTCATCGAAGTGACGCTGCACTCGCCGATCTCCGAGGGCAAGAAAGTCTATGACGCACAGCCCTTCGAAGTGCCGTGGATTGCCGCGAACTCACCGATCCCCTATGGCAACATGCTGCGCAAGCCGGCCTGTCATTTCGGCTGGGACTGGAACATCGCGCTGGCGCCCTCGGGCCTCTATGGCACGATCGCGCTCCGCAAGCTCGATCCGGCCCGGATCGAGCATGTCACCACAAGGCAAATTCATCAGCCAAACGGCTCCGTCGATCTTGAAGTCGCTATCACGCTGTTTGCCGTCGAGCCGGAGATCGTGCCGCTGGAACTCGACTTCGGCGGCGAGAAAGCCAGCCTGAATGCGCATATTGGCATCGGCGAGACGATCGTCCGCCATAGCTTCTCCGTCTCCAAGCCGAAACTCTGGTGGCCGGCGGGCAGTGGCGAGCAGCATCTCTACGCGCTGGTGGTGGGCATCCCGGGGGAGACGGCCACCCGACAGATCGGTCTCCGCAAGATCGAGCATCTGACTGACAAGGACGAGGCCGGTAACCGTTTCGCCTTCCGCGTCAATGGTCGTGAAGTATTCTGCAAGGGTGCCAACTGGATTCCGGCCGATGCGCTCTTCTCCCGCACCAGCCCGGAAAAGACCGAGGCGCTGCTGCAATCCGCCGTCGACGCCAACATGAACATCATCCGCATCTGGGGCGGCGGTTTCTATGAGCACGACTGGTTCTACGACATCTGCGACCGGCTCGGCTTGCTGATCTGGCAGGACTTCATGTTCGCCTGCAATCTCTATCCCTCGACGCCGGATTTTTTGGCCAATGTCGAGAAGGAGATCGACTACCAGGTCAAGCGCCTGCAGCACCATGCCTCGATCGCACTCTGGTGCGGCGACAACGAACTGGTCGGCGCGCTCACCTGGTTCGACGTGTCGAAGAAGGACCGCGACCGCTATCTCGTCTCTTATGACCGACTCAACCGGACGATCGAAGTGGCCATGCGCAAGGCCGATCCGGAAGCGATCTGGTGGCCATCGAGCCCGTCCTGCGGCTATCTGAATTTCGGCGATGCCTGGCACGCCGATGGTGCCGGCGACATGCATTTCTGGTCGGTCTGGCACGAGAATAAATCTTTCGATCACTATCGCACCGTCAAGCCGCGCTTCTGCTCGGAATTCGGCTTCCAGTCCTACACGTCGAACCTGCTGATCTCGAAATTCGCCGACAGGAAAGACGTCAACATTGCCTCTCCCGTGATGGAGGTGCACCAGAAGAATGCCGGCGGCAATGAGCGGATCGCGGGCACAATGTTCCGCTATTTCCGCTTCCCCAAGGATTTCTCCAATTTCGTCTATCTCAGCCAGATTCAGCAGGGCCTGGCGATCAAGACGGCGGTGGAATATTGGCGGTCGCTGAAGCCGCATTGCATGGGCACGATCATCTGGCAGCTCAACGACACCTGGCCCGTGGCCTCCTGGGCAAGCCTCGACTACGGCGGCAACTGGAAGGCCATGCATTACCAGGCGCGACGTTTCTTCGCGCCGGTGGCGCTGTTTGCCATCCCATCACCGAGTGGTGACGTGCTCGATATGGTGATGATTAATGATATTGAAGACAATATCGAGATCGGGGCGGCCTTCTATACGGTCTCGCTCGACGGCAAGGCGTCGCCGCTGCAATCGGCCAAGGCCACCTGCCGTCCCGACAAGGCGATGACGCTGGCCTCGCTTCCGCTGCAGGCCATTCCGGAAAACCACCTGTTGTTCTGGGATGTCCATACCTCTTCGGGCGCCGAGAGCAGGGGTCACCATGTGGTGAACACCTATAAGGCGCTCGACCTGGAGCAGTCCGGGCTCAGCCATACCGTGGTGGCGATTGATGGCCGCTACGAGATCACACTGGCATCGGCTGGCCTGTCCTTGTTCATAATGATCGAGGCCGATTGCGAAGGCTGTTTTTCCGACAATGCCTTCGACATGCTCGCCGGCGAGAGCCGGACAATCATCTTTACGCCGCAGGAAGAAGGCATGACGCCGAACTTTATCGTGCGCGACCTGCAGTCCTGCCAGGCAACGGAATAAACATCAGGGCAATCCCGGCCCGCATCAGAAGGAACGAACCTATGACAGACGTCTCTTTCCAGCTCTATAGCGCCCGCAACTATCCGCCGCTTTCCGACACGCTGGCGCTGCTCGGCTCGCTTGGCTACAAGGAAGTCGAAGGCTTTGGCGGCATTTATGCGTCGCTCGATGCCGATGGTGTCAAGGCGCTGAAGACCGATCTCGATGCCAATGGCCTGACGATGACCACCGGCCATTTCGGCATCGACCAGCTCGAAAGTGAGCCGCAGCGCGTCATTCAACTGGCGAAGACGCTCGGCATGGATTCCATCTATGCGCCCTTCCTGATGCCTGAAGACCGGCCGAAGGATGCGGATGGCTGGAAGGCGTTGGGCGTCCGGCTGCACCAGGCGGGCAAACCGTTCAAGGATGCCGGCTTCGAATTCGGTTGGCACAACCACGATTTCGAATTCGTAGCACTGCCGGACGGCTCCTTGCCGCATGATCGCATGTTTGAATCCGCTCCTGGACTTTCCTGGGAGATCGACGTCGCCTGGGTCATTCGCGGTGGCGCCGATCCGAAGAAATTTTTGAATGACTACAAGGACCGGATCACCTCGATCCATGTCAAGGACATCGCGCCGGCTGGCGAGAATGTCGACGAGGGCGGCTGGGCCGATGTCGGTTATGGTGTCGTCGACTGGAAGGATCTGTGGTCCGCCTGCAAGGCGACCAAGACGCGGCATTTCGTCGTCGAGCATGACAATCCGTCCGACCTGGTGCGCTGCGCCAGCCGCTCGATCGAAACCATCAAGACATTCTGAGGAACATCCCATGACGAAGGAATATGGCGTCGGCATCATCGGCTGCGGCAATATCTCTGCCGCTTATTTCCGGCTGATACCGCTTTACAACAATCTCAAGATCGTCGCCTGCACCGACATCAACATGGCGGCCGCCAAGGCACGGTCGGAAGAATTCGGCGTGCCGGCGCAGGAAATCAGCGACCTGCTCGCCAATCCGGATGTCGACGTGATCGTCAACCTGACGATTCCCGACGCGCATTATCCGGTCTCCCGGCAGGCGCTCGAAGCCGGCAAGCATGTCTATTCGGAAAAGCCGTTCGTGCTGACGCTGCAGCAGGGCGAAGACCTGCGCAATATTGCCGCCGCCAGGAACCTGCGCGTCGGCTCGGCCCCGGATACCTATCTCGGCGGTTCGCACCAGTTCTGCCGCCACCTGATCGACAGCGGCAGGGTCGGCAAGATCATGTCGGGCACTGCGCATGTGCTCGGACCGGGCATGGAAATGTGGCATCCCAATCCGGACTTCTTCTTCAAGCCCGGTGGCGGTCCGGTCCTCGACATGGGGCCATATTACGTCAACAACCTGGTGAACCTGATCGGCCCGGTGAAGCGCGTCACGGCCCTTGCCAACAAGACCAAGCAGGAACGCACCATCTCCAACGGCCCGCGCACTGGCGAAAAGGTGCCGGTCATCGTCATGACCAATGTGCATGCGATCCTGGAATTCGTCTCCGGCGCGCAAGTGGCGCTGATGGCGAGCTGGGACGTCTGGGCGCACCGCCACCAGAACATGGAGCTCTACGGCACCGATGGTGCGATCTTCGTCCCCGATCCGAATTTCTTCGGCGGCAAGGTCGAAGTGGCCGGCACGGATCGCGATCCCAAGGAAGTCGAGGTCTGGGACCATCCGTTGACCGCCAAGAACTATCAGTTCGATTGGGGCACGCAGGCCAATTACCGCGGCGTCGGCCTGTCGGACATGATGGCCGGCGTGGAGGATGCCCGCGACTATCGCTGCTCGCTCGACCGGTCGCTGCATACGATCGACGTGCTGACCTCGATCCTGAAATCGGCGGACGAGGGCAGGGCAGTCGACATCGCGACGAGCTGTAGCCAGCCCGCAGCCTTCGGCATAGACGAAGCCAAGGCGCTGCTGCGCTGAGCAGGTGATAATTGTGTGACAACGGCTTTCCCTCTTGTGGGGGAAAGCCCGATGGCGCTAAACAGGCTCATTCCTCATACAATTGGAGAAGACTCATGGCCGCCTGGCAACCCGCCGACACTCGCTACGACAAGATGAAATATAACCGCGTCGGCCGCAGCGGCCTGAAGCTGCCGGCGGTCTCGCTTGGCCTCTGGCACAATTTCGGTGACGACACGCCGCATGAGCGCAAGCTCGACATGTGCCGCACCGCCTTCGATCTCGGCATCACCCATTTCGACCTCGCCAACAATTACGGCCCGCCTGCGGGCACCGCCGAGTCCGCCTTCGGCGAAATTCTGCGCACCGAATTTGCCGGCTTGCGCGACGAGCTGATCATTTCCTCCAAGGCCGGCTACGAGATGTGGGACGGGCCCTATGGCGAATGGGGCAGCCGCAAATATCTCGTCGCCTCCTGCGACCAGAGCTTGGCGCGCATGGGCCTCGACTATGTCGATATCTTCTATTCGCACCGCTTCGACCCGGAGACGCCGCTCGAAGAAACCTGCGGCGCACTCGACTATATCGTCCGCTCCGGCCGGGCGCTCTATGTCGGCATCTCCTCCTACAATTCGCAGCGCACCCGCGAGGCGGCCAAAATCCTCAAGGAGATGGGTACGCCACTGCTGATCCATCAGCCCAGCTATTCGATGCTCAACCGCTGGGTCGAGGATGACAAGCTACTCGACACGCTCGATGATGTCGGCGCCGGCTCGATCGTGTTCTCGCCTTTGGCGCAGGGCATGCTGACGACCAAATATCTCAGCGGTATTCCGGACGATAGCCGCGCGGCACTGAACCACTTCCTCAAGCGCGAATTCATCCGCCCCGAGATCATCGACAATATCAAGAAGCTCAACGACATTGCCGGCCGGCGTGGCCAGACCTTGGCGCAGATGGCAATCGCCTGGGTGCTGCGCGGCGGCCGCGTCACCTCGGCGCTGATCGGCGCCAGCCGCGCGTCGCAGATCGTCGATTGCGTCGCAGCGCTTGACAATACCGAGTTCACCGCCGGTGAGCTGAAAGAGATCGATGTCTACGCCAAGGAGGCAGATATCAATCTCTGGGCCAAGTCGGCCGAACGCGCATAAATCGCGAATGCCCGGGCGGAAACGTCCGGGCATATTTCGCCAGAATTCTGATGTACGTACCGCATGTTGGAGGAGATGGTAAGATGATCCGCAATCCCATTCTGCCGGGCTTCAATCCCGATCCGTCGATCGTGCGGGTCGGCGAGGATTATTACATCGCCACTTCGACCTTCGAATGGTTTCCCGGCGTGCAGATCCACCATTCGCGCGACCTGGCGAACTGGACGCTTGTCAGCCGGCCGCTGAATCGCAAGGCGCAGCTCGACATGCGCGGCAATCCCGACAGCTGCGGCGTCTGGGCGCCGTGCCTGTCCTATGCCGACGGCCTGTTCTGGCTGGTCTATACCGACGTCAAGCGCTTCGAAGGCTCGTTCAAGGACACGCATAACTATATCGTCACCGCAGCGTCGATCGAGGGGCCGTGGTCCGATCCGGTCTATGTGAACTCCGCCGGTTTCGACCCGTCGCTCTTCCATGACGACGATGGCCGCAAATGGTTCATCCAGATGCAGTGGAACCATCGTAAGAGGGCATTCAATACGCCCGGCTGGCATCCGGCCTTTGACGGTATCCTTTGCCAGGAATGGGATGCGAAGACGAAGCGGCTTGTCGGTCCGGCCCACAACATCTTCGGCGGCACCGATCTTGGGCTTGTCGAGGGCGCGCATCTGTTCAAGAAGAACGGCTGGTACTACATCACCGCCGCCGAGGGTGGCACCGGCTATGAGCATGCCATTGCCATGGGCCGTTCGCGCGACGTCACCGGACCTTATGAAACGCATCCGGAAAAATATCTGCTGACCTCCAAGGATGCGCCGGAGGCGCCGCTGCAACGCGCCGGCCACGGTCAATATGTCGAGACGCCCGACGGTGAGGTCTACGTCACCCATCTCTGTGGCCGGCCGCTGCCGCCGCAGCGGCGCTGCACGCTTGGTCGTGAGACCGCCCTACAGAAATGCGTTTGGGGCGAGGATGGTTGGTTGCGGCTCGCGCATGGCGGGCTGGTGCCCGCGGTCGATGTGCCTGCGCCGGGCAATGCGGAGACCAAGGCAAAGCCCAGGATTGTTGTCAGTGATTTCGATGCGCCGGACCTGCCGGCGGATTTCCAATGGCTGCGGACGCCGGAACCGGAGCGGTTGTTTTCGCTCGGTGAACGCGCGGGGCACCTGCGCCTGCATGGCCGGGAAAGCATCGGCTCCTGGTTCGAATTCGCGGCTGTCGCGCGCCGGCAGGAGGATCATTGCTTCCGTGCCGAAACGGTGGTCGAGTTTGCGCCGGACACCTACCAGCAGGCTGCCGGCCTGACTTATTACTACAATCGTTACAAGTTCCACGCGCTTGCCGTCACCTGGCATGAGGAGCTTGGCCGGTCATTGACGATCCAGTCATGCCCGGGAGACTATCCGGCCGGCAGGCTCACCTTTCCGGTCGAAGATGGGATCGCGCTGCCGGCAGGCCGCATCCATCTCGCAGCAGAAGTGCGAGACAACGACTTGCAATTCTTCTGGCATGCCGACGGCGAGACGGCGTGGCAGTCGCTCGGCCCGGTGCTGGATGGCGGCGTGGTGTCGGACGAAGGCGGCGTTGGCGAGCACGGTTCCTTTACGGGAGCCTTTGTCGGCATGTTCGCCTATGACACCAGCGGCAGGGCGCAATATGCCGATTTCGATCGGTTTTCCTATGAGCGTCTGTGACGACGGACACCGCGCGATTAGACATCGAAATGATCGGGCGGCAAGCCATTTTTTGCGCGTTCGGCCATCTGTGCGTAGGCGCTTTCCAATGCCGTGGTGAAAGCCTGCGGATCGAAGAGCGGCGCCGTCGGCCGAGCCGCGACAAGACGCCGCCGCAAGCTGCCGAGATGCTGGCGGCCCGTCGCCAGTTCGACGGCGAAATCAGCGAAATGTCTTTCGTCGCGCGCCACCAGTTCCGGCAGGCCGACGGCGTTCAAAAGGCTTTCCGAGACTCGTGAAGCGAAATTCGTGCCGCGCTTGGTCAGCACCGGCAGACCGGCCCATAGCATGTCCGAGGTCGTCGTGTGGCCATTGTATGGCCAGTTGTCGAGGCAGAGATCGGCGGCCTGGGCGCGGGCAATATGCGCTTCATAACCAGTGGCGTCGCAGAAGATGACACGATCGGGCGCGACGCCTTGTTTGGCGAGATAGTCGCGAAAATTCGTGCGGCCGAAATCGTGATAGATCATCGCCCAGAGCACTGAATCCGGTGCCCGACGCAGGATCTCGGCCCAGAGATCGAGATTGCTTCGCGTAATCTTGCGGTTGGAGTTGAAGGTGGCGAAGACAAATTTGTCTTCGGGCAGGCCGAGTTCGGCGCGCGGCGCCGCCGGCGGCAGCGGACGGTGGCCGCGGTCGTTGGGCTGGTAGCTCGCCGGCATGCGGACGAATTTCTCGTGGTAGAACGGCTTTGAACTGTCCGGCAGGAGGACGTGGTCGCCGATGACATAGTCGACATCGACGCCCGTGGTCGAGCCGGGAAAGCCAAGCCAGGCGACCTGGATCGGTGCCGCGCTGTGATTGAGCGCATGGCAGCGGGAATCACCGGTATGTCCCTTGAGGTCGACGAGGATGTCGATGCCGTCGGCGCGAACGCGCTCGGCGATCGCCTCGACGCCGAGCGGCCGGACTGGCACGATCCTGCCCCAATCGGCGCGACCGCCGTCGTCGCGCTCGATCAGACTGTCGGACGTGTAGCAGTAGAGCGTCACGTCGAAACGCTGGCGGTCATGCAGTTCGAGCACGTTGCGCACCAGCCGCATCGTGGCATGCGTCGAACCGAAATCGTTGGACAAATAGCCGATGCGGAGTTTTTCATCCCAGCGATGCGGCATGGTGCGACGGCGGGCCGTGGCCTGGGGTGAGGGGTCGCCCTTGATGCAGATATTGTTGCGCGCCAGCCGGTTGAGCCTCTCGTCCTCGCAATGCAGCAAGTTGGCGAATTGCGTCTGGCCTTCGAACACCCATTCGCGGCCGGCTTTGATCTCACGTTCCAGCCAGGCCTCTTCGGCGGCGACTGTATCGTAGTCGCAGAATTCGCGCGCCACCGACATCAGCTTGAAATGGGTGAAATGATCGTCCGGATAGTGGGCGATCAGTTTTTTGAACAGGCCGAGATTGAAGGGATTGCGGGTTTCGGCGCTGATCAGTTCGGCGGCGAGTTTGAGATGTTCCGGATTGTCGCTGGCCGTCAGCCGGTTCTTGAAATGCTCCAGCAGTTCCGCCTCGCCGCGGGCGCGAAAAGCCTTGACGAGGACGAAGATCACGTCCGGATCGTCGGGGATGCGCTTGTTGGCCTGCATGGCATGCAGGAAGGCTTTTTCCTCGTTGCCGGCTCTGTCGGCCGCCTGCATGGCCTGTTTGAAATAGCGGTAACCGGCATCGCTGTCCGTGGTCCGGTCGGCGGCCATTTCATAGGCTTCCGCCGCCTCGGCAGGCATTTCGGATTTCACCAGCGCGTGGCCGAGCAGTTCGAAGATTTCCGGGTGTCGGGTGGCGGGGGACTGCATCGCCTCGTTGATCAGGGCGAAGACGGAGGGAAGATCGTCGGCCTGGTAGGCATCGAGGGCTTGTCGGTAAAGCTGCATCGGCGGTTCCCGAGAAATATCTGTCGGTGGCCGCGGTTGAATGAACGAATCGCGGCATGGTCCGCTCAATAAAGACGCTCAGCCTTGTGTTGAGGTGACGGGATGTCTCCAGACCGCGGCCTGCGTGGTGAGTCGCGCTTCCCCCTGACGCAACGCGTTCGTCAAATGGCTGGCGAGGAAATCCAGGAGGATGCGCACATGTTGCGCCTTGCGCAGCCGCTGCGGCGCCAGCGCCCAGACTTCCTTGCCGCTGCTCACCGGCAGCGGCATGCAGCGGACGATGTCCGGATCAACTGCGGACAGCATATCGGGGCAGGGCGAGACGCCCAGCCCGGCCCGCATGTTGGAATAGATGGTCATCAGGCTGTTGTGGCGGAAAGCGAACCTTTCCTTTGGCACATGCGATCTGAGCCACTCGCTGACCGGGCCTTCGAAGCGGCCCTCGATCACTGTGATCACCGGATGGTGATGCAGCTCGTCGAGCGTACGCGGAATTCCATTGCGCTCAGCGTAGGCTCTGCTGCAGCAAATACTCCATTCGTCGCCGGCAATCCGGCGGCCGAACAGCGACGGTTCGGTCGGCGGATCGCTGGCGCGGATGGCAATATCCGCCTCGCCGCGCGTCAGGTTGAGAAGGGCGTCGCTGGTGTACAGCTCGACCTCGATCTCCGGATGCTCCTGGGCAAAGGCGACCAGCGCGCTGCCGACGAAATGGGTGATCAGCAATTCGGGTGCCGTCAGCCGCACCTTACCCTTCATACTGCGCCCGGTATGCGCCGCTTCATCTTCGAAGGCGGCATGCGCCGCCTCGATCGCTTCGAGCTGCGGCAGCAGCGCTTTCAACGCATCGGTGGGAACGTAACCCGTGCGTCGCTTCTCGAACAGTTCGTAGCCGAGTACTTTCTCGAGCGCGGCAATGCGGCGCATCACCGTCGTCTGGCTGATTTTCAGCACCTGGGCGGCCGCCAGTGTCGAGCCCTCGCGGACGACATGGGCGCAATATTTGAGATCGTTCCAGTCCATGTCTGTCGTTATGCATTATTGCAGAATGATTTTGCAAATTGAAATTTTGATTTCATCCGTAATGCAAAGCAGGAGAGTGCTCCGAAACAAGTTTTACAAATGAGGCTCACAATGCAGTTGATTTACGATCCCGCGTCGACATCGTCGCGCATCGTCACTTTCTTTCTCCATGACCATGCCATCGAATTCGAGGGGAGGAAGATTTCGCTTGCCAAAGGCGAGCACCATGAAGCCAGCTTCGGCGCCGTCAACCCGAACCGCGAAGTCCCGGTTCTTGTCGAGGACTGCGGCTTCCGGCTCGCCCAGAGCACGGTCATCATCCAGTATCTGGCGCAGCAGCGTGGCCTGGATGTTTACTCGGCTAATCTTCGTGATCGCGCCAAGGTCGATGAGGCGGTCAGCTGGTTCAAGACCAATTTCCATATCTATCACTGCGCGCTGCTCTCCTATACCCACATCCTGCCGGCCTTCCTGTCGATGGATCCAGCCACGCTCGGCACGGTGCGGGCGATCGGCAAGAGCGGCAGCGACAAATATCTGAAAGTGCTCAACGATCACATGATCGGTCCCAATGCCTATGTCTGTGGCGATCGGATCACGTTGGCGGACTATGTGGGTGCTGCAAACGTGACGCTCGGCTATGCCGCCGGCATGAACTTCGCCGACTATCCGAACATTCGTCGCTGGTTGAGGACACTCCGCCACCACAAGGGCTGGGCGCCGGCCTATGCGACCTTCGAATCCATGCTGGCGCAGGCGTCGGCCCAGAAAGTCGCTTGAGGGGGAATCGATGAGAAAATGGCTATTGCGAATTGCCACGGCTCTCGCGGCGATCGTGCTTCTTGCCGTCTCCGGCGTCTATGTGATGTCGGAGCTCAGGCGCACCCGAACCTATGACGCGCCGCTCGTCGCCTTCGATGCGACGAAATTCAGCTTTGCGCCCGGCGAGGCAGAGCGTCGGGCCCGCAGCATGATGTGCCTTGGCTGCCACGGCGAGGCGGGCAATGTCATCTTCCAGGCCGACAATGTCGGCCGGCTGGTGGCGCCCAATCTTACGCGGATGATTCCGCAATATACCGACAGCGAATTGGAGCGGCTGATCCGCCGCGGCGTCAAGAAGGACGGCACCGGCGTCATCGCCATGCCGGCCGCCACCTACGCCAATCTCTCCGATGATGATATTGCCGCCATCATCACCTTCATGCGAAGCCGCAAGCTGTTGCCGGATCACCAGCCGAGCGCAAGCGAATGGGGTCCGCTCGGCCGCGTCGCGCTGGCCACCAACCAGATCCCCTATGAGGCCGACCATGTCCGTGTCTTCGAACAGGGCAGGAGCAGACCGGCGGATCTCGGTAAATACCTAGTCAGCGTCACCTGCTCGCATTGCCATAATCTCGACAGCGAACATGACAACGGTTTTGGCATGAAGACGCCGCCGCTCAGGACGATGGTATCGAGCTATACATTCGATGAGTTTTCGACGCTGTTCTCCACAGGCAAAGGTAAGGGCGGCCGCGACCTCGGACTGATGACGGAGACGGCACGCAACGAGTTCTCGCATTTTTCCGAAACGGAGCGGCGGGCACTCTATGACTATCTGAATAAAGAAGAATAGCGCGGAGGCGAGTTAGGCCGTCGCCAAAGCGGGAGAGGCGGGCACGATGGTCTCGCCGATCCCCACCGCCGCGAAAGCACGCGCAATCACCTCCGGTCCCGCGTCTCGGCGTGTGGCGTCGGATGACAGGATCTGGCGGTATTTGCGGGCACCGTCGACACCGCTGAACAGGCCGATCATGTGGCGCGTGACATTGGACAGCCGGCCGTCGGCGGAGATATGGCGGGCGGCGTGCTCCATCATCGCATCGCGAATGAAAAGCCAGTCGATCGCGGCGACCGGCTCGCCGTGGAAGCGGTGATCGACTTCGCCGAGGATCGCCGTGTCGTGATAGGCGGCGCGGCCGAGCATGACGCCGTCGACATGGCCAAGATGCGCTTGCGCCTGGTCGAGGTCGGCAATGCCGCCATTGATACCGATGAAGACATGCGGATATTTTTGTTTCAGGCGATAGACGCGGTCGTAATCGAGCGGAGGGATGTCGCGGTTTTCCTTCGGCGACAGGCCCTGCAGCCAGGCTTTGCGGGCATGCACCCAGAGCGCATCGGCGCCGGCATCGAGGACGCGGGCGGCGAGGTCGTCGAGAGCGATTTCCGGATCCTGCTCGTCGACGCCGATCCGGCACTTGACGGTGACGGGAATGGAGACGGCTGCCTTCATCGCCGCGACGCCGCGCGCCACAAGATCGGGATCGCGCATCAGGCAGGCGCCGAACGTGCCGGACTGGACGCGGTCTGAGGGGCAACCGACATTGAGATTGATCTCGTCATAGCCGAAATCGGCGCCGATGCGTGCGGCTTGGGCGAGTTTCGCCGGATCCGAGCCGCCGAGCTGCAACGCCACCGGATGTTCTGCTGCATCGAAGCCGAGCAGTCGGTCGCGCTTGCCGTGGATGGCTGCGTCAGCGACGATCATCTCGGTGTAAAGCAGAGACTCTCGGGTCAGCAGCCGATGCAGGAAACGGCAATGCCGATCCGTCCAGTCGAGCATCGGCGCGACTGAGAAGATCTTCTGTCCGGTTTCGAGTGCCGCGGCATACATGGTCAGTGTCCCGATACCGCACCCGAGATCAGCGGGATGTTGGGAAGCGCACCGCCGAACACCTCGTCGGCGCCGTCATAGATCATGCGGATCGCGACGAAGACGATGATCAGGAAGCCGATCCAGGCGATCCACTTGTAGCGTCCCAGAAGCTTGGCGATGACTGCCGAGGCCGCGCCCATCAGCACGACCGAAAGGCCGAGCCCGAAGATCAGCGCCCAGACATGTTCGCGCGCCGCGCCCGCGACTGCCAGCACATTGTCGAGCGACATCGAGACGTCGGCAATGATGATCTGCGTCACCGCCTGCCGCAGTGTCTTGGTGCCGGGGCGGGCGCCGACCACGCCATCGTGGTTGTCGTCCCTGCCAGCAAGCGCTTCTTGCGCCTCATGCACCTTATGCTCGGGCGTGGTGAGCTCGCGATACATCTTCCAGCACACCCAGAGCAGCAGGATGCCGCCGAGCAGGATCAGGCCGACAAGCTGCATCATCCAGGTGGCGGCGAGCGCGAAGACGATCCTGAGCACTGTTGCGGCGAGAATACCGATGAGGATGGCTTGCCTGCGCATGCTCGACGGCAGGCCGGCGGCGGCCATGCCGATCACGATCGCATTGTCGCCTGCGAGCACGAGATCGATCATGATGACCTGCATCAAGGCGACGACTGCGGCGTAATCCAGTCCAAGCATGGGGAAGCGAAACTCCGTTTCAGGGCTGCGATCGGGTTGACGTCGTGGCTCAGCCACTTGGACGGAAACGCGGCATGAGTCAACCGCGGCGATGAAGGGCCCTAAAGCGTATCGCGTGAACAAGGATTCGCACGACGCGCTTCAGGTTTTTGTTTGCGCATGCCTTTTTCGCGAAACCGCTGCACAGTTTCGCGAGACATGCTGTAGGTCGCCAATTGGGGAGTTGTGATAGAATTTCAAGCGCCTATGATGCAGAAAATTCGTCTGCGACGCCATTGTTGGTCATGGCGTCCGACGCCTGTTTGGAGGAAGAGAGCAGACATGCCGCTTTATGCACTGGGCGACGATAGACCGGTAACCCTTGGCGAAGACAATTACTGGATCGCGCCGGGTGCGCATGTGATCGGCAAGGTCACGATCGGCTTTGACGTCGGCATCTGGTTCGGTGCCGTTGTCCGCGGCGACAACGAGCTGATCGCCATCGGCGCGCGCACCAATCTCCAGGAGGGCGTCATGGTGCATACCGATATGGGCTTCCCGGTGACCATCGGAACGGGTTGCACGATCGGCCATCATGCCATCATCCATGGCTGCACGATCGGCGACAATTCACTGGTCGGCATGGGCGCCACGATCCTCAACGGTGCGAAGATCGGCAGCAATTGCCTGGTCGGCGCCAATGCGCTGGTGACCGAGGGCAAGGAGTTCCCCGACAATTCGCTGATCGTCGGTTCGCCGGCACGGGTGATACGCAGCCTGGACGAAAAGGCGGCCGAGGGCCTCAGGCGCTCGGCGGAGAGCTATGTGCAGAACTGGAAGCGTTTCCGCCGCGACCTCAGAGGGCTTTAAGCAGGTTCCGGAAAAGCGTCCCGCGGTTTTCCGACGAGAACCTGCTTAGACTTCACGCGATCTTCCGTTCGGTTTCCTCGCCCAGCATGGCATAGGTCGCCTCGGCCGGCATCGGTTTGCCATAGAAATAGCCCTGGGCGATGCCACAGCCGAGATTTCTGAGCGTCTCGGCCTGGGCTGCGGTTTCCACGCCTTCGGCGGTCGTCACCATGCCGAGGTCGCGGCAGAGATTGACCACGGCGCGCACGATGGCCAGCGATTCCGGATCATCGCCCATGTCGCGCACGAAACCCTGGTCGATCTTGATCTTGTTGAACGGGAACTTGCGGATATAGGACAGGCTCGAATAGCCGGTGCCGAAATCGTCCATGGCGAAGAGGACGCCGATCGCCTTGATCTGGTTGAGCGCCGCCATGGTCTGTTCGGTGTCGTTGAGGAACACGCCCTCGGTGATTTCCAGCATCAGCCGGCCGGGATTGAGCCCCGACTTCTTAAGCGCCGCAAGCACTGTCAGCGGCAGTTGGCCGCCGTTGAATTGCAGCGGCGAGATATTGACCGCGACGCTGACATGTTCGGGCCAGAGCGCGGCCTGTGCGCAAGCAGTGTCGAGGATCCAGGCGCCGAGCTCGGTGATCAGGCCGGCTTCCTCGGCAACGGGAATGAATTCGGCCGGCGAGACGAAGCCGCGGGTCGGATGTTCCCAGCGGATCAGCGCCTCGAAACCAACCAGCGCCTCGGCATCCAGCGAAACCAGCGGCTGGTAGTAGAGCTTGAACTTGCGGCCGGCGATCGCCTCTCGCAGGTCGTGCTCCATTTCGCGCCAGTCGCGCATGCGACGGTCCATGTCCGTCTCGAAGAAGCGGAACGTGCCGCGGCCTTCCTGCTTGGCGCAATAGAGGGCAAGGTCGGCATTCTTGGAGAGATCGTCGGCATCGGCGCCATCCTGCGGCGAGATCGCAATGCCGATCGACGTRCCGACGACGATGCGGTGGCCGTGAACCTGGAAGGGCTCGGAGATCCGCTCGATCACCTTGGTCGCCAGCTGTCGGGCTGCTTCGGGCTGGGCGGCACCGCTCTGGAAGATGGCAAATTCATCGCCGCCAAGGCGAGCCGCGAAACAGTCCGGACCGATGGCGGCGCGCAGCCGTTCGGCGACCTGCACCAGCAGCGCGTCCCCGACCGGATGGCCGAGCGTGTCGTTGACGATTTTGAAGCGGTCGAGGTCGAGGAACAGCAGCGCCGACTCGCGATCGGCGGCGCTTGCGGCGTATTCGGTGATGTGCTGGCGGAACAGCGTGCGGTTGGCGAGATTGGTCAGGCTGTCGTGCATGGCGAGATGCGCGATCTTTTCCGAAGCGGCCTGCTTTTCGGTGATGTCTTCATGGGTGACGACAAAGCCGCCGTCCGGAAGCCGCATCACCGTCATGGTCATGACGCGCCGGTCATCCAATTCGACCACGCGCTGCGAGGTCTGGTAGGTGCCGCCATGGGTGTGTACATCGGAGAGCACCTGATCGGAAATGGTGCGCCTGACACCGGCGCCCATGGTGCGGCAGAGCCCGATGAAATCGTCGACGGTCATGCCAAGCAGGTCGACCTGGCTGCCGAGATTGTAGATTTCCTGCAGGCGCCGGTTGGCAATGGTGATCCGTCCCTCGCGGTCGAGCATGTAGAGGCCCTGTGGCATGTTCTCGATCGCGCCATGCAGCCGGTCGCGCTGCAGCGAGATTTCCGCGCGCGATGTCTCCTGCAATTCGCGGCGTGTCTTGGAGAGCGCATTGAAGGTACGCGAGAACTGATTGGCGAGGTCGCCGATCTCGTCGCGGCGCGTCAGGAGCTTGGCGTCGATAGGGTCAGTCTCGTTGCGCATTGCAAGCCCGAGATTGCTGACATTGATGGTCAGCGCCTCGATCGGCGTGGTCACGGCGCGGCGGAAATACCAGCCGATCAGCAGCGCCAGGATACAGGTGGCGAAGACGGCAGAGGCGATTTCCCAATTGCCGAGATTGGCCTGCTGTTCGGTCCTGAGCTGCGCGTTGCGATTGATGCGCTGCGCCACATCCATGATGTTGAGAAGGGCGACCGAATACTGGCCCTGCTCGCGCTGCAGCCTGAGCACCAGAGCCTGCTTCATCCGCTCATTGTCGAGCAGCGCTGCCTGGGAATTGAAGATCGAATGGTCGCCGAGATGCGACATGCGCTTGGCTTCGGCGACAAGCCCGAGCAGGGCCTGATAATCATAGATGCGGTTGTTGCGCTGGAAATAGGGCTGGAGATCGCTGACATTGCTTTCCAGCGACAGGAGCTTGATCCAGTAGCCCTTGCGCATGCGCTCGAGATCGTAGGGCTGGCTGACGTTGGAGAGCATGGTTCCGACATTGAGCAGTTCGGTGACCACGATCTTGAGCTTGTAGAAATCCCTGAGCCATTGCCAGGCTTCCCTGGTCCGGGCGTTGAGGCCGACGGCGCCGATCAGTTGAGCGCGCGTCGGCGAATAAACGTTGCCGGTGCTTCTGCGCCAGTTGTCGGCGATCTGGTTCTCCAGATTGAGGATGTTCATCGAGGCGGTGACGGAAATCAGGTTGGTCGTGGCGCGCAGCGACGTCTCCGACGTCGAGATATGGCTGCGTGCCGTCATCGACAGATGGCAGACGTCGAGCAGCGCCTGGCGTGTCCGAAAAATCTTGTTGCCGGAGAATTCGTAGCGGCCGAGCTCAGTCGCGGCATCGGCCTGTGATGCCAGCTTCTTCAGCATGGCGAGCTTGTTGCGCTGGTTGGTCTGGGACTGCTCCAGATAGTTTGCAGCACCCTCCAGGCCGGCGCAGTTCTTCATCACAGGATCGAAAATGCTCTGCAGCTTCTGATAGCTTTCCGACAGCGAGATGACGCCGATCAGCAGCGGCGAGGCGGCCTCCGCCGAGAAATTGACGGATTCCTCAACCTTCTGAATGTTGTAGCCCGCATTGAGGCCGGTGAAAACGGCGGCCATCAGAGTGAGGCCGACACCGAATGTCACCTTGTTGCGGAACCGAATGTTCGAGTCCCGAAACCGGCTGCCAAATCGATGCCCGCCAGGATTGCCCATCCTTCGCCCTTCTCAGCCTTGGACCCATGTCCCGCCAATCGCGGCAACTATATTTGGCACTGCTTGAAAATGAATTAATCAAATGAACTAAACGATTTAACCCGGAAAATCCGGCCTCGAACAGAGCGGCAGAGGGGCTTGTTTGAAACGTTTTCGGAAAAACAACGTGTTTTTATGCTACAGAAGAACACTTGTTGCAGGCGCCACGGATTTCGATCGTGGTTTTTTCCGGTCTGAAATGTTGCGCGGTCTGCCATTGCTGCAGCCGGTTTTCGATCGTGTGATCATGGAATTCGGTCACAGAGCCGCAGGAATCGCAGATGGCGAAGGCGGTGACGCCATGCGCATGCGCTTCGTGGTCATGCGGATCGGCGCAGGCGACGAAGGCATTGATGCTTTCGAGCCGGTGCACGAGGCCGTATTCGACCAGCTTGTCGAGCGCCCGGTAGACCTGCAGCGGCGCGCGAAAACCATCGCTGCGCAGCCTGTCGAGAATGTCATAGGCGCTGAGCGGATTGGCCGCGCCGGACAGCGTATTCAGCACCAGCGACTGGTTGCGCGTGAGATCGGGTGATGTCATGTGCCACCTCCCTGGCTGGCGGTTTCGGAGCGGATGCGCGTGGGCACGAGGCTCAGCACGAAGAGGATGAGCGCGGCGACCACGATCGACGGGCCGGAGGGCGTGTCGAACTGCAGCGAACCGTAGAGCCCGCCGATGACAGCGACAACCCCCACGACGGCAGAAAGCACCGCCATCACTTCCGGTGAGGCGGAGAAGCGGCGGGCCGTGGCGGCCGGGATGATCAGCAGCGAGGTGATCAGCAGGATGCCGACGATCTTCATGGCGATGGCGATCACCAGCGCCAGCAGCAGCATAAAGATCAGCCGCGCCCGCTTGGGATTGAGGCCTTCGGCCTCGGCAAGGTCTTCGGAAACCGTGGCGGCGATCATCGGCCGCCAGAGCCAGACGAGTGCCATTAAGACGAGAATGCCGCCGCCCCAGATGATGTCGATATCGCCTTCGCTGACGGCAAGAATGTCGCCGAACAGGAAGCTCACCAGATCGATCCGCACCCAGGTCATGAAGGCGAGGATGACGAGCCCGACCGACAGCGAGGCATGCGAGAGGATGCCGAGCAGCGAATCCGCCGACAGCGAGCCCGTCCGTTGCAGCAGCAGCAGCAGCAGCGACACGCCGGCTGCGACGACGAAGACGGCAACGATGATGTTGAGATTGAACAGCAGCGACAGCGCCACGCCAAGCAAAGCCGAATGCGCCATCGTGTCGCCGAAATAGGCCATGCGGCGCCAGACGATGAAGCAGCCGAGCGGTCCGGTGGTCAGCGCGATGCCGATGCCGGCGAGGATGGCGCGGAGGAAGAAATCATCAAACATCGCGGCCCGCCTCCTTCACTGTCTCGACGGCTGCGCTCGGCATGACCAGCCGGTTGTGATCATGGCCGCAGGCGCAATCGGGGCCGTGGACATGGTCGGCATGCGCATGGTCATCGTGGTGATGGCCGTCGCCGGGGAAGCAGGTATCGGTGATCGAGCCATCGGCATGCTGCACGCGACCGTCTGCGAGATGGGTGTGGTCGTGATGATGGGTGTAGATCGCCAGCGCGCCGGCACCGCGGACGCCGAACAGGCGCTGATATTCCGGATGGTTCGAGACATCATGCGGTGTGCCGGTGCAGCAGACATGGCCGTTGAGGCAGACCACCGTGTCGGTCGCCGCCATCACCACATGCAGGTCGTGCGAGATCAGCAGCACGCCGCAGCCGGTACGGTCGCGGATCGCGCCGATAAGCTCGTAGAGCGCGATCTCGCCGGTATAGTCGACGCCCTGGACCGGCTCGTCGAGCACCAGCAGGTCGGGCTTGCGGGCGATGGCGCGGGCGAGCAGCGCCCGCTGGAATTCACCGCCGGAAAGATGCTGCACCTCGGCCTTGGCGAGATGGGTGATGCCCGTCAACGCCAGCGCATCGGCGATTTCCTTGGGGGGAAGGGGGCCGGTCAGTGTCATCAACCGCTCGACCGAGAGCGGCATGGTGCGGTCGATCGACATCTTTTGCGGCACATAGCCGACCTTCAGGCCGGCACGCTGCGCCACTTCGCCCTCGCTCTGCTCGATCAGGCCGAGCGCCATGCGCGCCGAGGTCGATTTGCCGGAACCGTTGGGGCCGATCAGGGTGACGATCTCGCCGCGGCCGACGGAAAAACTGACGCCGCGCACCAGCCATCGGCCCTTGCGGCTGACGCCGGCATTGTCGAGGCGGACGAGGATATGCGGTTCGAGCGTGCGCTTGAGCATGAATTTTTCCGGTCGCGAGGCTTGGCAGCCCTTATGGCATACGTTATAGCGTAACGCAATTTATGTAATAACATTACCTGTCCATTGCCAGGGATAGGTCGAAAGACAAAGGGATCAAGCCGATGCGGCGATTGCTCTGGACGGCAACTTTGCTCGCAGTGCTGCCGATGACGGCGCTGGCGGCGCCCAAGGTCGTGGTGTCGCTGAAGCCGGTGCATTCGCTGGTCGCGGCACTGATGCATGGCGTGGGCGATCCGGATGTCATCATCGACGGGGCTGCGTCACCGCACACTTACCAGATGAAGCCATCCGATGCCGCCAAGCTGGAAGGCGCCGACATCATCTTCTGGGTTGGGCCGGACATGGAGAAATTTCTGGAAAAGCCGCTGGCGACCCTCGGCGCCAATGCCAAGGTGGTCGAACTCGATCATGCGCCCGGCCTGATCAAACTGCCGGTGCGCGAGAGCGGCACGTTCGAGCCGCACGCCGATGACGGCCCGGCCGTGGCCGGCCACAAGGAAGCCGACCTGCATCTCTGGCTCAACACCGACAATGCCAAGGCGATGGCAATCCAGATCGAAAAGACACTTATCAAGGCCGATCCGGCCAACGCCAGGATTTACGCCAAGAATTTTGCCATCCTCGACGATCATCTCGATGCGCTCGCGGTGGAGATCGGCAAGACGGTGTCACCGGTCAGGGATAAGCCGTTCATCGTCTTCCACGACGCCTATCAATATTTCGAACGCCAGTTCGGCGTCACCGTTGCCGGCTCGATCACCGTCTCGCCCGAAACCCTGCCGGGGGCGGCGCGCATCGCCGAGATCCATGACAAGGTCAAGTCGCTGAAAAGCACCTGCGTCTTCGCCGAGCCGCAATTCGAACCAAAACTGATCGACGTGGTGCTGGAAGGCACCGACGCCAAATCCGGCGTGCTCGACCCAGAGGCCGGCACGCTGCCGAAAGGCGAGGGGCTCTATTTCGACATGATGCGCAATCTGGCCAAGTCGCTGAGGGATTGTCTGGGGAAGTGAAGTTTTCCCTTTCAGCCTGATGCCATGCAGTCCCGGGTGCTGACCGCGCGAAATTCTGCAGTGCCTATGCCAAAAGACCAAGCCGCCGGCCAAGGGCGGCTGCTTCGCCTCGGGACTTTGCATTCAGCTTGGCGAGGATCGACGAGATGTGATGGTCGACGGTTTTTGCCGAGACGAAAAGTCTGCCGCCGATCTCGATATTCGTCCGTCCCTCCTCGATCAGGCGCAGCACATCCATCTCGCGGCGCGTCAGGCCGGCTGAATTGGCGCGCGTGCTTGCTCTCGGTCCACGCGCCGCAACGCGGCCGTTTCTTTGGCGGATGACCGCTCTTGCATGGTCGGCGACCGCTGTCGCGCCGAGCGCTTCGAGCGTCGTCAGCGCACGATATTGCGCTTCCGGGTCGCCTTGCAGCAGGACGATCGCGGAGAGATAGGAGGCGCCTCTCGCGTCCCAGATTTTGGCCGCCGCCTGCCATCGCCCTTCCATCATGTCCACGACGGCCGGGTCGCATTCCAGGCGATCCGGGGCGAGGCCCCGCTCTCCCAGCATGTAGGCCCAGAAATAGATCGTCGAGCGTTCCATGTCGTCGACGGCGAGGGCGTAGGCCTGGCACAGGCGCTGCAGCGCCGAGGTGCGGTCGGCGAGCCCCAACCACGCGCGTTCCGCCATCAGTTCGGCATGGGCGGACAGCCGCTGGAATTCGAGGCCGTTTTCAAGGAACCGCGCCATTTCCGCGAGCAGATCGTCGGCCGGCTCGCCATGCCGGGTTCTGAGCGTTGCCAGCGCCGCAAGCGCGGGATAGCGGGACAAGGCGGGGGCATTCTGATTATCGACCACGGCCTGCGCCGCCATGGCCGCCTCCTGCCAGCGGCCGAGGGAGAGCAGCAGTTCCGACAGTTCGCCGCGCATATAGTCGCGCCAGGTGTCTATGTCGCGTTCCACGCAATAGGCGATGCCGCGGTCGAGGAAATCTTGGGCAATGCCGGGCGAATGAAGGCGCCTTTCCATCCAACCCCGGTTGGTGAAAGCGCGCGCGGCATGTTCCTGGAAATCGTGGTCGAGTGCGATTGCCAAGGCCCGATCCAGCAGTGCACGCGCCCGATCGGGCTGCTTGTGGTAGATCGCTGTCCCGACATTGTTCAGCGCGTGGCAGAGAATATCGGGCCTGTCGAGTGCTCCGGCCGTCAGCAGCGCGATGGCGCGGTCGCCATACTCGGTCGCGGCTTTGACATCGCCGGCCAGCATGCCCAATTGCGACAGGTTGGAATAGGCCATGGCGCGTTCGGCATGCGCCGGAACCGTTTCGAGAATGTCGACGGCCTCGTTGCCGAAGCGCTCCGCATCCTTGCGATGGCCTGCGAGATAGCTGAGCCTGGAGAGCCATCGCAAATTGTCGCCGACGCGGCCCAGATCTGCCAATTCCCGATGCAGGTCTACGGCGTGTTTCTGTGCCGCGATGGCGCGTTCCACCTGGCCGATCAGATGACATTCAAAGGCATAGCTTTCGTAGAGTACGGCGCGTTCGGCCTTGCCCAGCGCGGCGGCATGCGCCAGGGCCAGTTCATAGTGCCGCACCGCCTGCCGGTGGGCGCTCAGGCGTGCGGCTTCCGCCGCGGCCTGCGGTGCCAGTTCGAGGATCGCTGCGATATCCTGCGCTTCGTTGGCATGATGCACCATCTGCGCGATCGAAGCATCTTTCGTGCTGCGGAAGAACGCCAGCGCCTCGCCGTTGAGCGCACGCCGGCGCAGCGGCGGCAGCGACTGCTCGATCGCCTGGCGGGCGATCTCGTGGCGAAACATCAAGCCTGCGCCTGAGGGCACCAGGAGTCCCGAGGCGATGCAGGTTTCGAGCGATGAACGGGCCGCCGCGCCGCAGATCGCTTCGATCAGTTCGGGCACGAAGGCGTCCGGCGAGATCGACGCTGCCGCCAGCGCATCCCTGTCGGCTACTGAAAGCGTGTCGGCGCGCGCCAGGACGGCATCGCGGATGGTGGCGGGCAGGCGCTCGCTTTCGCCGGCCTCGACAAGTTCGGTGACGAAATAGGCGTTGCCGCCGGTGGCGTGGAATATCGCTTCGCCGTCGAGACCGCGCTCGCCGGCCAGATCGAGCACGGCCGTCCTGGTGAGCGCCGGGACGGCGATCCGCAGCCAATGCGCAGGCGGTATGTCGGCCAGCAATTGCCGCAGCCGTGCCTGGCTGGTCGTATCGTCATTTCGCGCCGTTATCACAAGCAGGATGCCGGTGTGGCGAATGCGCCTTCCGAGATAGCGGATGAGGTTCAGCGTCGCATCGTCGGCCCAGTGAATGTCTTCGATTACGAGCAAGGTGGTGGCGCCGGTCTCGTTCAAAAGACCGAGGATTCCCGAGAAAAGCGCGATCCAATTGCCGCCGAACGCATTGGCCAGCGTCCATCCGGCGTCGCGCGCCATGTCCCGCAAAGGACCGAGCGGCTCAGCCGTGCCGAAATTCTCGCAGGCGCCGTACAGCACATGCGTGCCGGCAGGAACCGTGCGCGAAAACGCTGCCGTAAGCGACGACTTGCCGGCGCCGGCTTCCCCTTCGAGCAGCACGACGCTGCCGCTGCCGTCGGCTGCCTGACGCAGCAACGACTGCAACTGCTCGAGATAGGAGGCACGCTCGATAAGTCGCATGAGAATGAATGTTTCCCCTCTGAACCCAAAGGTCACGTTCTAAAAATAGGGAATATTCACGAAGAAAATGGGGAATCACTCCGATGTGAACAGCCGTGTATGGCTGTAGCTCTCCCCCGGTAAATTCATCGATCCAGATCTGAGGAGTTCCGCATGCCCAAGTTTCTTATCGAGCGCAACATAGCCGGCGCCAGCAATCTGACCGCCGAGCAGCTGCGCGACATTTCCGCGGCGTCGAACGCCGTCGTCGCCCGTCTCGACGAGCCCTACAATTGGGTGACGAGCTATGTTGCCGGCGACAAGATCTACTGCGTCCATGAGGCCGAGAGCGCCGAGACCGTTTACCGCCACGCCCGCGAAGGCGGTTTCCCCGCCGATCTCGTCACCGAGATCGCCTCCGAGATCGGCCCACAGACGGCCGCAAGGGCGTAAGTCTTTGGCGCAACAGGCATTCAATCCGCGATGGATCACGCGGTGCGGCGTTTCGAGCGAAGCTCCGCACCGCGTTTGCCTGATCGCCGGTTGCGCCGCGAGACGCCCGGTCCGGTGCCACGAGCGCTTCTGGCGATTTCGGAACAAATCCCGCTCCCAGGCCTTTGCCCTTCGATCAACGGCCCGCAAGGAAAGGAGCGAGACGATGAAAACCAGGATTTTTGCCACGCTGGTGGCGCTTGGAGCGCTCGGCGCCGGACAGGCATTGGCAGGCGAAGTGGTGGTCGTGCCTGACGAGGTCGATCACTATGTGGTCGAACAGCCCTACGATGACGATGCCACGATCGACGGTGATGTCATTGTCGGCGATGAACTGCCCGATACGGTGATCGTCCACCGCGTGCCCAAATACGAAGATTATGACTATGCCGTGGTCAACCGGCACCGGGTGATCGTCGAGCCGTCGACGCGGCGCATCATCCGCGTCTATCAGTGACGTGAACGAAAAAGGGCGGCCCATCTGAGGGGCCGCCCTGGATCGCGCCCGGCGGTGGCGCGATCGTGCCTCTTGCAGGCCGTTTGCCTGTTCGAAGCAGTACCTACTTGGCGGCCGGCTTCAGGCTGCGCATGATATCGGTGATCTTGGCCTGGTCGGCGTCTTCGGAACCCTTGGTGCCCCAATAGGTGAAGACGAGGTTCTTGTCGGCGGCGACGGTCACGGCGGCGAGGCCGATGGTCACTGCGCCGTCCTTGTCGGTGCCGGCCCAGGAAACCGTGAACAGCGGCAGGCCGTTCAGCGTGCCGTTTTCCTGCTTGGCCGACTTGTCGTCGACGGTCACCCCCTGGTCGCCGAGATACTTGATCGCAGCCTTGACGGTGGCGTCAGTGTCGGCGGCGCTGGCCACGTCGACCGACAGGTAAACGGCATTGTCCGGCGACGTGGCGTCGATGCCGGTATCGGTTTCCTTCGGACCCCAGTCGTCCGGAATGGTCATGGTGGCGACCGGGGCGTCGCTCGGGAAGCTGATTTCACCGGCTTGCGCGGTACCGGCGAGCAGGAGAGCGGCGGCGGCCGCGAGAATGAGATTCTTCATTGGATGTCCTCCGATTGCACTGGGATTGTGCGGGAGGGGTTATGGCACAATGGGGTGGAGGCAGGGGGAGATTTTGGGGGTGCACCCAAAAATGGTCGGAGGGGGCTGGGGTGGGATGTATGCAATGAGAACGCGGCCCGATCTGTGTCCTTGCCGCCTCGATCCCGGGTCAGTCCACAGCAAGTTCCGCCCAAGCTTGGCGACATCCCCATCCCGTGCTATTGACGTGCGACATACTGTCGCAGTCCGAGATGAGCGCAACCCTTGCCATGGAGGCATTCCGTGCCGGTCTTCGAAATCCTTCCCAAGAACGACAACCAGGCTTTTTTGAGCGTGCCGGTGGCGCTGTCGAATGGCGGTTTTGCGGTGCTGGTCGACGACACCGATTTTGGCGATGGGACCTCCGAGCGGCATCTGATGCTGGTCGTCTACAAGTCCGACGGTGCCGGCGGCTTTGCGCTGGAGACGCGGACGGCGATCGAGGGTGACTTGCCCGGTGTGTTCTCCGCCCAGGTCGATACGCTGACGATCCAGCCGATGCCGGGCGGCAATCTCGCCATTTACTACAATCCGCTGTTCAGCGACGGGGGCGACATCAAGGAACATGTCGTGGGCAAGATCTTCACCAGCGACGGCCTGGTGCTTGGCAATGCCTTCACACTCATTCCCGACCGCGGCAGCTACCAGTTCCTGGAAAGCGACTTCGACCCGCGCGACCGCGACCTGGCGGTGATGTCGGCCCGGGACGAGAGCCTGGCGCAGTTCGACCTCTTTCGCTACGACGATACCGGCGACACGCTCAAGCTCAAGAAGATCGAGACGTTCGAGAATGTCGAGAACAGCCAGTTCTTCGCCTTTGACGACGGCAGCCTCTACGCAGCCGAGCCGCTCAATGATTTCCACATGACGCTGCTACACAAGGCCGCCGAGAAGGCGCCGGGCTGGTTCATCCCGGCTGATTCCGAGACGCTCTACGCCGTCGGCAACCGTATCGCCACCGTCACGCTCGGCGGTCCGGTGCTGCATGGCAAGCAGACGCTGAAGCTTTTCGAGCGCGGTGAGCAGGATGCGGTCGCCGTCAGAACCTTGTCGCATGCCGGCGATGGGCCGATCGTCAATCCCGGCCAGAATGCCCAGCCTCTCGTCCACGCGATCCATGGCGTCGGCTTTGCCGTGCTGCAGGGCGTCCTCACTGCACCGGACCAGGTGCAATACAGCATTGACGTTTTCGATCTCGACGGCGATCTGGTCAAGACCTTCGATCTTGATCTCGGCTTCGCAATCGACGGCTTCGACATGCAAGGCGTCGTCGTCGAGGGCAAGGATCAGATCAAGCTCGTCTATATGGCGATGGAGGAGATCAACGGATTCCAGTTTCATACGGAGGCGGCGAGCGTCAGCTTCAACCTGGCGCTCGACCTCGAAGGGACCTCGGCATCGGACGACATTTTCGGGCTTGGCAAGAACGACAAGCTCACCGGCTTCGAGGGCGAGGACCTGATGCGCGGCAATGCCGGCAACGACATCATCCGCGGCGGCGAGGGCGACGACAGGCTCGAGGCGGGCGCCGGCAATGACCGGCTGTTCGGCGATGATGGCGATGACACGATCGACGCCGGCCCGGGTGGTGGCAATGATGAATTGTTCGGCGGTGATGGTAATGATGAGATCCTCGGTGGCAAGGGCGATGTGCTGATCCGTGCAGGGGCCGGCGATGATTCCGTGCTGGCCAATGACGGCAAGGACAATGTCGACGGCGAGGCCGGCAATGACGAGATTCTCGGCTTCGACGGAGATGATCGCCTCACCGGCAGCGAGGGCGACGACAATGTGGTCGGCGGCAAGGGCAATGACAGGATCGACGGCGGCGAGGGCCACGACATCCTGTCAGGCGGCGCGGGCACGGATCGGTTGATCAGCGGCCAGGATGGCGACGATCTCACGGGGGGAGCCGGCAGGGATATCTTCGTCATCGACGACGACGATTTCGTTATCACCGTCATCCACGATTTCCGCCACGGCCAGGACAAGATCGATCTTTCGGCGCTCGACCTGTCGTTCAAGGCGCTGGAAAAGGCCGCGTCCAAGGGCCATTTCGAAATCGATGTCGGCGGCAAGGAGGCGGCACTGCTGCTGCTCAACAACGTGCATTCGGTTGATGAGTCGGATTTCATCTTCTGAAAGGTACGGAGGTGTCGCATGTATCTTGCCAGGATCGACCGAAAGCTATCGTCTCCGGGGCGGTGTCGGTATGTTCGGGCTGGCTGGCCGGCCATTCGCCTGCGCTCTGGGCATTTGAAACTGTCGTCGATTCACTGGATCGATTGTTCCGCTGCGCGGACCGCTCCTCGCCAAAACGCATCGCATTTCCGGATTCGGGCGACGCGCATCATCTCCTCGTTTCGTGCATGTCGTTATCCCGAAACCGGAACCGCTTTCGAGAGACATGCTTCGGCGCAGCTTATTGCACCGGCTTCAGCGAATTGAAGATGGCGCCGATCTCGTCGCCGTGCTTCTTCTGCTCTTCGGTGCCGCCCCAATAGGTGATGACCAGGGTCTTCTCGGCATTGGCGGCCAGCGCAGTGAAGCCGATCGTCACCGGGCCGTCGCTGTCCTTGCCCTGCCAGTAGACATTGTAGGCCTGCATGCCGTTGAGCTGGCCCTTCTCTTCCTTCTTGGTCGTTTCATCGACCGTGACCTTCTGGCTGTTGAGATAGTCGATCGCTTCCTTGAGCGTCTCGTTGGTATCCTTGGCGTCCTGCGCGTCGATGGAGAAATAGACGGCGTCGTCATCGGACGAAACCTCGATGCCGGAATCGGTCGGCGTGGTCTTCCAGGCGTCTGGAATGGTGATCGTGGCGACGGGTGCGTCAGCCGGGAACTTGACTTCGCCCGCATGGGCGGTGGTGGCGAGAAGCAGGGTGGCGGCGGCGGCGAGGATGAGATTCTTCATTGGGTGTCCTCCGATTGCACTGGGATTGTGCGGGAGGGGTTATGGCATAATGGGGTGGAGGCGGGGGCAGATTTTGGGGGTGTACCCAAAAATGGTCGGTGGAGGTGTGGGCCTAACATCGAAACTCTCTGGCTTGGGAGCCTGGTCAATGTGGGTAAAAGATAAGAGCAATGTCTGATTTCATAATTTGCAACTGAAGCGCGTGCGTGTAATTTTGGTTATGTAGAGAGGAAAGAACATGAGTCGCCCTAAATTTTTCCGTGACCCAGTCCATTTGCAAATTAGATTTGAATCGGTTGATCTTGCCGCTCCATCCATAGGGCTGTCCAAGGATCAGCAAATTAGCAGTCTGTTGCAGCGGATAATTGATACGGACTGTTTTCAGCGGCTTAGACTTATCAGGCAAAATGGGTTGGCAAATCTAGGCCGTAGACTCATAACGCGTTGATCCAGATGCGGGTAGCAATGATTTTGGCGGCGGCAAGGAAATTGGCTGGGTTCTTGTCGTAACGTGTTGCCATAGCTCGATATTGTTTGAGCTTATTGAAGAAG
>NZ_JBFUFK010000025.1:0-105792 GCF_056403475.1 Rhizobium sp. P2_G9
CCGGGCATCATCGTCGCCCAACAAACGGCGAGGGGTGGACAATTCTACATTTCCGGCCTGAGAGACCCGCTTGGCGCCGACCCGCAGTCGCTGTTGTCTGGAACGCATGTCGATCCCGCCCGCGTTCATTCGCAATGGCAATTCTATCAGAGCCTTGAGCCGKCGTTCGTGTTAATGCGGCTGACGGCATCGCTGGCTCCGCCGGATACAGTACGACTTTCGATTGTCCAGGGTCGCATCGTTGCCGAGGGTGAGGCTCCCGACACCTGGATAGATCGGGCGCGCGCAGCGGCCCGACAGCTTTCTGCAGGCGGACCGGAATTCGACATCTCCAAGGTTCGTGATGTGAGCCCCGAAACACGCGCCGCGGAGCRCTGGCAGGCCTATGTGTCGCGACTTAAGACCCAGCCGGGCATCATCGTCGCCGAACAAAAGGCGCGCGATGGCCAATTCTATATTTCCGGCCTGAGAGACCCGCTTAGCGCCGACCCGCAGTCGCTGTTGTCTGGAACGCATGTCGACCCCGCCCGCGTTCATTCGCAATGGCAATTCTATCAGAGCCTTGAGCCGGCGTTCGTGTTGAAGCGGCTGACGGCGTCGCTGGCTCCGCCCAAATCTGTTCTGCTTTCGATTGCCCAGGGTCGCATCGTTGCCGAGGGTGAGGCTCCTGCCAACTGGATCAACCGGGCGCAGGCCGCCGCAGAACAACTTTCGGCTGACGGAGTGGTTCTGGATGTCTCGCAGCTGCATGAGCTGAACCTCGCAGAACTTAATTATTTGAGAGAGGCCATCCAGGCGACCGATATTTTCTTCTATTCCGGCAAAGCTGTGCCGGGACCAGAGCAGACGCCGGTCCTCGACAGGTTGGCGGATCAAATAAAGGAATTCGCCCAAAATGCCCGCAAGTCAGGCGTGACAGCGCGGTTCATGTTAACCGGTCATGCGGACGCCACGGGCCGCGAGACGGCCAACGTGTCGATCAGCGCCGCCCGCGCCGAGACAGTTCGTGCGCTTCTCAACAAGCGCGGCGTCGCTCCGGAACTGCTGCTGGTTCGGGGCGCTGGCACTTTTGAGCCGGTGGTGCCTGAAAATAGTCAAACTGGGAGCTCCACCAATCGCCGGGTTTCGATTACGATAAGCCTAGAATAGTGCGGAGCTAGGATATTGCAAAAAAAGATCTGCATGTTGGGTGGGTTCTCTGTCGGAAAGACGAGTCTGGTCCGCAGGTTTGTGCAAAGCATCTTTGCAGATACCTACTTGACCACGGTGGGAGTGAAAATCGACAAGAAAAGTGTCGCACTCCCGGACAAAACCGTGGATCTGATTTTGTGGGATTTGGCCGGTGAAGACGATATCGGCTCATTCCGCATCAGCAATGTGCGCGGTGCGGCCGGGCTCGTGCTTGTCGTCGATGGAACCCGCGCCGCTACTCTTGCCGTGGCGCTCACTCTGCGCGAGCGGGCCGAGGCCGAATTCGGCGCTATGCCGTTTGTCTTGCTGTTCAACAAATCCGACCTGGCGGATCGGTGGGCAATATCGGATAGTGAGATTAACGAACTCAGGCAACTTGGATGGCAAATCTATCTAACAAGTGCGCTTTCGGGTGAACATGTTGATGATGCGTTTCATCAGCTTGCTTCGATGGTCAGCAAATAGACCATGCATAGATTGCCAAGAGAAGTCGGAAGCTGGATTTACGATTTCTTCTACAATGAGCACTCTGTCGCATATCTGAAAATTGACGCCCAGCTTTGCATAGCTGCGAAGGGCGGTAACGTTAAACATTACGGGCTCTCATCGCTTCGCATTGGCAAGCCTGTTGCCGACCAGCTCGAGTTTATGGAAGGTTTGCTGCCTTGCCCGGACCTTCCATATCATATGGCCATGGTCGAACTGCCCAGCGGGCGTGTCGCGGACCTTCATCTTTTTGCCGGCAATGCCTGCGTGTGGCTGCTCTTCCTTGACACCACTGCTGAACGCGACAACAAGCAGCGGCTTCAACAGAAGGCTTATGAAATGACGCTCCTGGAAGAGAGAGAGCGCCAACTCAACGAGAAATTACAATCGGCGAACGAGGCGTTGAGGAAGAGCCAGCGGGCATTGTCGCGTGAATACCAGCGCGCCGAATCCCTACTCCTCAACATTCTTCCGGCGTCGATCGCGGAACGGTTAAAAGCGCACAAAAAAATTGCAGACAACCACGCAGAGGTGAGTGTGCTTTTTGCCGACATCGTCGGTTTTACGGAAAGAACGCGGAGCGTCGGAGCCGTAACGACGCTCGCTATGTTAAATTACTTCTTCAAGGCGGCGGATCGGCTCTCGGAACGATACGGCTGCGAAAAGATCAAGACAATCGGTGATTGTGTGATGGTGGTCGCTGGCCTGCCCACCGCGCGATCCGATCATGCAGAAGCCCTCGCGCATTATGCACTTGAACTGCGGAAGGCGGTCAAGCGCGAACACTTCGCAGGAGAACCGCTGAGACTCAGAATTGGAATTCACTCGGGGCCAATCGTCGCTGGCGTCATAGGCAAAAGGCGGTTCGCCTATGACCTTTGGGGCGAGACCGTTAATCTTGCCTCACGCATTCAGACTTCCGCGGAGCCCGATGAGATCCGAATTTCGGATGCAACTCACCAACTGCTTGGACCAAGATTTGCTTGTGACCCACTCGAGGAAACGGAATTGCGTGGTACAGGTCGTGTTCGAATGTGGCGTCTCCTGGCTTGATTTGGCGTAAAGCGGACATTCAACCCCAGCCACCAAAACCCATTTCGAGCCGCGATGGTCCGGTCACGGAAATGCGTTGGACAGCATGCCCGGGACCTGTCAGGTCAGGCTGTCGCCCAATTGCTGCCGCCCAATGAGAAACCGCAACTCCACACTTGTCCCGATCGTCGCGCTGCTGGTCACCATGCTGTCGATCCAGTCCGGCGCGTCATTGGCCAAACATCTGTTTCCGCTGCTCGGCGCGCTGGGAACGACCTCGATTCGGCTCGCGCTCGCGGCACTCATCATGATCGTCATGCTGCGCGGCTGGCGCGCCCGCATCACCCGCGAAAACTGGAGGTCGCTGATCGTCTACGGCGTCATGCTCGCGGGCATGAACATCATGTATTACCTGGCGATCGCTCGCTTGCCGCTCGGCATCGCCTCCGCGCTTGAATTCCTCGGACCGCTCGGCGTGGCGGTGGCGCTGTCGCGAAAGATCTCCGATTTCGCCTGGGCCGGGCTTGCGGCGATCGGCCTTGCTTTGCTGACGCCTGTCGTCGGTCCGATGCAAAGGCTTGATCCTGTCGGCATCGCCTGGGCTCTGGCTGCGGCGGCCTGCTGGGCGCTCTATATCATTTTCGGCAAGCAGGCCGGCCGGCAGCATGGCGCGCAGACGGCCGCGCTCGGCATGACCATCGCCGCAATGATCGCCCTGCCGCTCGGCATTCCTGAGGCAGGCCTCTCGCTTCTCGATCTGTCGCTGCTGCCGATCGCCTTCGGCATGGCACTGCTGTCGAGCGCTGTTCCATTCACGCTGGAAATGTATGCGCTACGCAATCTCCCGACGCGGTCCTTTGGCATTCTGATGAGCATGGAGCCCGCCATCGGCGCATTGGTCGGCCTGGTGATATTGCGGGAAAATCTGGCCTTCAGCCAATGGCTGGCAATTGCGTTCATTGTTGCCGCATCGATCGGCACCTCGATTTCAACGCGCAACGCCGCCGAAGCCTGACAGAGCCCTCCGATCCGAAATATGCCGCATTTGCGTCTGACTGAGGACGCTGGCGATGCGGTTTTGGACCTGAGGGCAAATGCGGCAATGAGAAGATTTGCTTTGGCCCTCTCGGCGATGGTTTTGGCTTTGCCGACCACGGCCCTTTGCCATCCGCATGTCTTCATCGCGGCCCATTTCGAAGCCGTTGCCGGCGCGGATGGCACTCTGCAGGAATTGAAGAACGACTGGATCTTCGACGAGGTGTTCTCGGCCTCGGTGCTGATGGATTTCGACCGCAACGGAGACCTGCAGCTGAGCGACGGCGAGTTGAAGGCCGTCGCTGACACGGTCCGTAAGTCGATCGCGAAATATGGCTACTATACGAACCTGATCCACGACGGCGCCAGGATCGAGGTGAAGCGGCCGTCCTCGGTGCAGGCCACGTTCACCGATGGCATCCTGCAGCTGAAATTCTCGGTCAAGCCCTCGCGGCCGGTACCGATCAAGGGCAAGCTCATTTTCGGCATCTATGATCCGACGCTCTATACGGCCATCGACTTCGACAAGGATGGCGACATGAAGCTGGCGGGCGCGGCTTTCTCGAATTGCTCGGCCAAAGTCGTGCGGCCGAACTCGGACCAGATCATCGCCCAGAACCAGGCAACGCTGATCAGCATGTTCTTCAATGATCCGACGGGAACGAATTTTTCCCAGTTGACGGCAACGCGGCTCGAAGTGACCTGCCCCTGAAGGCCCTGCGTTATGGCAGTGCAAGATTTAGCCGGAGACGCTCGCAGTCTTTCGCGCTATGAAGTGTGGCTACAAATTCCCGCCCCATCAGACATCAAGGTCCCCTCATGGCTCTCAAAGTGCTTTTCATTGGCGGTACCGGCCAGATCTCCTATCCATGCGTCGAGCGCGCCGTGGCCCAGGGGCATCATGTCAGCGTCTTCAACCGCGGCCTGAGAGGCGACCCGTTGCCGAAGGGCGTTACCTCGATCGTCGGCGAACTCGGATTGGCGGCCTATGCGGATCTCGCCAAGGCCAATTACGACGTCGTCTGCCAGTTCATCGCCTTTACGCCCGACCAGATCGCCCGCGACATCGAGATTTTTGCCGGCCATTGCGGTCAATACATCTTCATCTCCTCGGCCTCGGTCTATGTAAAGCCGGCGCGCCATTACGTGATCACCGAGGAGACGCCGGCGATCAATCCCTACTGGCCCTATAGCCAGGCCAAGATCGCCTGCGAGGAATTGCTCAGGACCTCCAGAATTGCGTGGACGATCGTCCGCCCCAGCCACACCGTTCGCACCGGCCTGCCGGTGATGATCGGCGACAGCGACGTCATGGCACGGCGCATGCTCGACGGCGAGCCGACGATCGTGGCCGGCGATGGCCACACGCCCTGGACATTGACCCGCTCGGTCGATTTCGCAGCACCGTTCGTCGGGCTGTTCGGCAAGGAGGCAGCACTCGGCGAGATTTTCCACATCACCTCCGACCGCGCGCATATCTGGGACGACATCCAGAAGACGATCGCCCGATTGCTGGGTGTCGAGGCAAAAATTGTCCACGTACCCACGGATACGCTGATCAAATACATCCCGGATTGGATCGGCCCTTTGCGAGGCGACAAGTCGTGGACGGCGCTGTTCGACAATTCCAAGGTCAAGCGCGTGGCGGGCGACTTCACTTGCGCCGAAAACCTGGACGAAATCCTCGCCGAGCCGATCATGCACGTCAAGCAGCGCCTGGCCAAGAGCCGACCGCTCAGGGGCGAACTCGATGCCATGGTCGACAGGATTTGTGCTGCGCAGAGCGCTCTTGGCTAACAGGGAGTGCGCGAAGGCACTGGCCGGCCGCGCTTACGCCAGCCGCGCCCAATCCGCTGCCTCGATCACATAAGGCGTGAACAGAAAATCGCGGATGCCCGTGATCTCATCGCCGCGCCAATCGACCAGGACGAAATGGGCCGGCTGTTCCGATGGTTCGAGCTTATTGAACACCAGCATGGCCGGACGGCCCTCGATGGCGCCATAGGCGAAGCGCCATTTGGTTTCCTCGGCATAGCGGGTGAAATAGGCTTTGATCTTCTCGCGTCCTTCGAGCCTGAGCCGGTTCACCAGATCGAGCTTGACGTCCTCGGCGAGCATGGCGCGGATGGCGTCGAAATCCCCCGTCTGGAAAAGCTGCACATAGCTGCGCATCTTCTGGCGTTGCACATCGGACATCAGCGGCAGGGTGGCGTCGTTGGGCATGGATGCCAATGTTCTGAGCGCAGCCCGGCCGCGCTGTAGTGCCGACTTGGCTGCCGCAGGCGTGCAATCGGCGATCCCAGCGATTTCCTCGACGGAATGGCCGAGGACGTCCTTGAGGATGACGGCGCATCGCTGCAGTTCCGGCAATTGCAGAAAGGTCTGGAAGCCGATGGCCAGAATGTCGGCCTCCGGCGCGGGCGCGCCCTCGATGTCGTCGGTCAGGGGAACCACGACATGCCGCGTCCGGCGGCGCAGCAGGTCGAGACAGGTATTGTGGGCGATCTTGAGCAGCCAGACTTCGAGATTGTCGATCTCCGCCCCCTGCGCCCGGGCGCGGAGCGCCTTGAGGAGCGTGTCCTGCACAGCGTCCTCGCCATCGACGGCCGAGCCGGTGATCCGGGCACAATAGCGGTGCAGGCGTGGCCGGAGTTCTTGCAGTCGTTTGCCGAAATCGTCGTCATTCATCCGTCGAGCCCTACGTCTCCAGTCGTCAGTTCAAAAAGCATCTCCGGCTCAAACGACATGGCCGCAGATTCTATCTCTTTGTTTTATGCAATTCTCGCAAGAATGCCGCGCGCAGGCTTGCGAGAATTGCTCCAAGTGAAGCCCGAATGCCAGGACCGATCGGCGACGATGTCTGCGACCTCGCTGAGCCCTGCGAATCGAAGCTGGCTATCGCCGGTTCCTCAGGGGCGGTGGTCGAGCACGACATCGCCCAAAGTCGATTCAAGGCTCGCCAGGTCGCGGATTTTCGGGAAATAGGCGATCATCCTCGGGTCGCTGCGCATGGCCTGCACCGCTTCGGGCGTCTCCCATTCGGAATAGATCGTCACACTGGCGCCGTCGCGGCTGGCGATCAGCCGGGTCGACTTCCAGCCGTCGAGGGTGGCGATCACAGTCTCGGTATTGTCTCTGAGCGTCGCGACCAACTCCTGCTGCCTGCTGGGGTCGACCTTGAGCATGTTGATGAGAATGACGGATTCCTGGGCCATGGACGTATCTCCTGTTGTGGACGGGAGAAAGACGATGTGGTGAACACAAACGGATCGCGAGTGGAGAAATTTTTTGCAGCAGGCTGGCGACGGGCGTCAATCCCGCCATTTTGAGCGATGAAAGCGGTGTTGTGACCGCCCGTCTGAGCCAAAAATGCCGGCTTGTGGACCCGATTCCGGGGATAGGAGCTATCTCGGCTCAACTGGCAGTGTTATATTAGCAATGCTACAAACCGGAGGAGCGGGGCAATGGCGACGTGGACGGTTGCGGACACCTCGGACGACAAGTTCGACATCGAGAACTTCTTCTCCCAAAACGGTCTGCTGCTGAAGAACGACGTCGGTTTCGACATCGTCTACTACCGGGCTAGCGATGACCAGCCCACCTATTTTGTCATCCACGCATACAGCAATCCAAGCCCTGCGCATTATTGGATCAGCATGGATTTCCAGACCCATATCGACTCGGGCAAACAAGACCAGGCGGTTTTGAGCGATGTTTTCGTATCCGCCAGCCAGTTCGATGAACTCACATCTCTTCATACGGGCGCGGATGTCGCCAGCGTCCTGTTTTCGGGCGACGATACGCTGACCGGTTCATTGCATGACGATGTCCTGCGCGGCTATGCCGGCAAGGATTTGCTTGACGGCGGTCTCGGCGCTGACGCGATGTATGGCGGCACCGGCAATGACACCTATGTCGTCGATTCCACCGGCGACACGGTCACGGAGCTCAAGGGCGGCGGCAAGGATACCGTCAATTCCTATGTCAGCAACACGCTGGAAGACTTCGTCGAAAACCTGACGCTGCTCGATCCCGCCAGTCCGGTCGGCAAAGCCGCCGTCTTGAAAGGCACCGGCAACAGCCTCGACAATGTCATCGAGGGCAACACGGGCAATAATGTCCTTTCCGGCCTCGATGGCGCCGATACGCTCGATGGCGGCAAGGGTGACGACAAGCTGATCGGCGGGCAGGGGGCGGATACCTTCGTCTTCGCCAAGGGTGACGGCCAGGACACGATCACCGATTTCCAGGCCGCAGGCACTGGTCACGACAAGATCGATCTCTCTGGCTTTCCGGCGATCACCGACTTCCAGGATTTGAAACAGCACGATCTGGAGGATCACGGCAAGGATGTGTGGATCAACGTCGGCAAGGATGTGCTGGTGATCAGGAATGCCGACATCCACGATCTATCCAAGGCGGATTTCCATTTCTGACGGGCAGTCCGCCCGGGCCTGTCAAAGTGTTCGACACCGTTTCATTTGTTTCATTCATGGTCCGGCTCGCGACATCGGCGTGAAATCACGGGACGTTATTTCATTTGATCAGATGAGGACGCATGCGGCACCGATCCGCTTGCCTCCGTTGAACGCGGCCAATGAACCGGGAGAGCCAGAATGCCGACATGCAGTCAATGTGAACTCGACAGGCCAGAGGCCGAGGTCAAGCTCGGGATCTGCGATCCATGCTTCACCTTCGGTCCACCCAAGACGGTGATCGATCCCGGCCCGTCACCGCATGAGCACGCGCTGCAGCAGCGCCTGCACGACCTGATCCTGACGACCTCGGGCGATGTGCCTGGGCGGGAGATCGGCACGGTGATTTCAATCGTCGCGACCGAAGCGGCGATCGGCATGAATGTGCTGCGCGACATCGCCAACAACCGGCGCGACATCGTAGTCGGCCGCGCCGCGGCGTCGCAGACGTCGCTGCGCGAGGCGAGGCTCGCCTGCCTCAACGATCTGCAGCGCGAGGCCGCGATGGTTGGAGCCGATGCGGTGATCGCCGTCGATCTCGACTATAACGAAATTTCCACCCCTGGCAGCGGCGGCGGCATCCTGTTCGTCGCGGCGAGCGGCACGGCGGTGACGTTGAAGCCCGCTGCTTGAGCGCGGGGTGATCGGGGTTTTGGCATGCCCTCGTTGTGAGGCAAGTCTACGCAGCCTTCCTGTCGGCCGAGACCCATCTGCCCTTGCCTTCGGCCTTGGCGCGATAGCAGGCCTGGTCGGCCGAGGACATGAGTTTTGTGGCCGACGCGGCATCGCCTGAGACGGTTTTGATGCCAATGCTGGCGCCCACCCGGTATTCTCGCCCGTCAAAGATGAAGGGCAGCGATGCGATTGCCTGGGTGAGGCGGTCGCAGATCGCATGTGCCGTGGGAATATCAATATCGGTCAATATCAAGCCGAATTCGTCGCCGCCGAGGCGTGCCACGATGTCGTCGGCGCGGACTGAGCGTTGCAGGCAGGCGGCGATCTCCTTGAGAACCTCGTCTCCCGCCGCGTGCCCGGCTCCGTCGTTGACGGCCTTGAATCCATCGAGATCGAGCAGTGCCAGCATATGCAGGCGCCGCCCTCCGTGCGCGGCGCGGATGGCCGACTGGAATGCCTCGTCGAAAGCCTGCCTGTTGGGCAGGCCGGTCAGCGCATCATGCGTCGCGGCATGATGCAGCCGCGCCTTGAGTTCATGCTCCTCTGTCGTGTCGCGGAAGACGATGACAAGGCCGGCATTCCGGCTGTCGGCGACGAAAGGCGAGATCGAGCAATGCGCGCGCCGTTGTGCGCCGTCGCGCCTGCGGATCACGGTGTCGTCGGCGACCTTGAGCGGCATCCCGAGAGATAGTGCCTGGATGACCAGCCGGCCGCAGATCGGCTGATCCGCACCGGAGCGCAGGTCTAGAACCTGACCAACCGACCGCCCAATGGCGTCTTCCGGCGTCCAGCCGGTGATTTCGGCCGCCGCCGCGTTGAAATCGGTGATGATTCCGGTGGAGTCGACGCAGGCTAGCCCTTCGGCGATCGACCGGAAGGTTACAAGCAGACGCTCCTTTTCCTGCGCAAGGGCGAGTTCGACCTCCTTGAGCGCCGAAATATCGGTATCGGTGCCAAGGATGCGCGCCACGCTGCCGTCGGCCCGCCATTCGACCGGCCTGCCGCGGCTGAGGATCCAGACCCAATGGCCATCCCGGTGCCGTTCGCGGTATTCAAAGGAGTTTATCGCCAGCTTGCCGTCGTTCTGTCGCGTGATGGCGTCGAGGATGCGCGGACGGTCCTCTGGATGCAACCTGTCGAGCCAGGGACCGGCAAGCGCATCCACGTCTTCGTCAGGGCCGTAGCCCCGGATCTGCTTCCATCTCGGCGAGAAATAAGCCGTGCCGGCCACGAAGTCGTGATCCCAGATGCCCTGACCCGCGGCATCGAGGGCCCAGTGCAGCCTGCGCCCCTGCTTCATCCATTCCTCGTCGCCCCAAGGTTCGGGGGCGGTATCTGACATGGCGCGGGTTTCCTCTCGCCGGAATATTCGCCGTATTTCGGAGAGGAGAATAGACGCGAAGGGTGAGTGTCGGGTTAACGAAGAATAACAAAGCAGGGACGACGGAGAGTTTCGTGGGCCGATCACGGATACCAGGGGCTTCAAAACGTCTCCCCCCAACACTTTTCAGAGGCCACGATATTTGCCGCGACTTTCCTTCAGATGGATTGTCCACGCAACGCGCCATGACCCAAAGGCAATCAATATCCCCTGCGCCGACATGCCAATGTGCAATCAGACGTCACCTGAACAGCGCGGCCAGATAATAAACAAGTGCGGAGATGATCGCCGCCGAGGGCAATGTGATGATCCAGGCAATGACGATGTTGCTTGCCAGGCCCCATCTCACGGCGGAGACCCTTCGGGCGGCGCCGACGCCGACGATGGCACCGGTAATCGTGTGCGTGGTCGACACGGGAATGCCCAGCCAGGTGGCGGCGAACAGAGTCAGGGCGCCGCCTGTCTCAGCACAGAAGCCTTGCATTGGATTGAGCCGGGTGATTTTCGATCCCATCGTGTGCACGATGCGCCAGCCGCCAAACAGGGTGCCGAGCGCCATCGCCGTCTGGCAGGAGATCACCACCCAGAGCGGAACATAGAAGCTGCCGCCGAGATAGCCTTGCGAGAACAACAGCACCGCTATGATTCCCATCGTCTTCTGCGCGTCATTGCCGCCATGTCCGAGGGAGTAGAGCGACGCAGAAACGAATTGCAGGATGCGGAACGTGCTGTCGACCGCAAATGGCGTCTGGCGCACGAAAATCCAGGATACGGAGAGGATCAGGAAGAGTGCCAGGACAAAGCCGATGGCAGGCGACAGGAAGATAGCCGCCACGGTCTTGGTAAGGCCGGAAAACACGATGGCGCTGCCGCCGGTCTTGGCGAGTCCCGCACCGACCAATCCGCCGACGAGCGCATGGGATGAACTGGAGGGGATGCCGAATATCCAGGTGACGATGTTCCACACGATCGCTCCCGACAGGGCCGCGAAGACCACCTGTGGTGACACGATCGCCGGGTCGATGATCCCGGTGCCCAGTGTCTGGGCAACATGCAGGCCGAAGAACAGGAAGGCGATGAAGTTGAAGAAAGCCGCCCATAGGACCGCGTATTGCGGCTTCAATACCCTGGTCGAGACGATTGTGGCAATCGAATTGGCTGCATCGTGCAGGCCGTTGAGAAAGTCGAAGAACAGTGCCACAGCGATCAGGCCGGCCAGCAGCGGAAAGGCGAGGGTGGCATCCATCAGACGTTCTCGATGACGATGCCGTTGATCTCGTTGGCGACATCTTCGAACCGGTCCACAACCTTCTCGAGCTCGCCATAGATCTCGCTGCCGATGAGATAGGCCATGGCATTGCCGGCGCCGTGTGTGCGGAAAAGGTTTTTCAGTCCTTCTTCGTAAAGCTCGTCGGAGCGGCCTTCGACGCGCGTCATCTCTTCCGTCAGCGCGCTGATCCGGGTGGAATTCGTCCCCATCTGTGGCAGCAGCGGTACTGTCGCGGCGTTGAGGCGCGCCGCCTCCGCGATCAGCCGGCCCATCTCCTGCATGCCTGGCTCGAACGTGTGCTGTTCGAAGCGGCGAATTGTCTTCACCGTCTTGTTGAGCATGTCGACGGCATCGTCCATGGACTGAATGAGGTCCTTGATGTCGCCTCGGTCGAAAGGGGTGATGAAGCTGCGGCGCACCGCGAGCAAGACTTCGCGGGTGATCTCGTCCGCCTCGTTCTCCAATTCGACGATCCGCCGGCAATGGTCTTCGATCGCTCCTTCGCCGGTCAGCAGTGCCTGCATTTCGTTTGCGGCATCCACGGCCGTTTTCGAATGCCGCTCGAAGAGATCGAAGAACTTGTCTTCACGCGGCAGGAGTTTTCTGAACCAACTGAGCATGTTGCTATCCGGTAATGACTGTCACAAAACTGTCATAAATGAAAATTCCGGAGCTGTAAAAGCTTGATCTGCATGGCCTATCTTGATTTTGTGGGAAAGGGAAACAGGGAATAAGCTCACTCAGGAAAACAGTGGCAAAAAGAAAAACGCATCTTGCACGGCTGGCCAGGCACGCGACGGCGCTATTCAATGCGCCGTGGCTGGAGCAGTATGCTGCCATCTGCTATCGCGCCGATCAGGAAAGCAACAGGCATCTGGCTTTGATGATCACGGCTCGCGGTTCCGGACGCTGGGTTATTCCGAAAGGTGGCCTGATGAAGGACAAAGATCCGCGGCAGGTCGCCGCGCGCGAGGCGTTCGAGGAAGCCAGCATTAAAGGGAAGGTCAGCAAAGAGGCGATCGGCAGCTACAGCTGTATGAAGCGCCTTGATGATGGCACGAATGCGCCATGCATCGTCGAAGTCTTCGCTCTTGAAGTCGACGTCATCGCCGAGACTTTCAAGGAGCATGGCCAGAGGCAGGTCCTTTGGGTGCCGTTGGCGGAGGCTGGTCGACTTGTCGAGGAGCCGGAGCTGCGTGGATTGTTTGTCAAGCTCGATATGCTGCTGCGGGCGAAATTCGGACTATGAGGCTCATGCGGGGATCTCGGCTCCTGCATTGACAGCTATCAGGTCGGCAAAGGATTTTCCTTGCGCCGATCCTGGGGGCACCCAAGGCTTGGCGGCTGCATGGGGCAAACCCTCCCGCCCCGGTCCCGGATCCGTGGCGATGCGGAACGAATATCGCACGTCTGCGTTCCCTATCGCCAGAACCGCCTCAATACCACCAGCGGCTCTCCGTCAACCCCGCAGCCGGAGTGATCGTCGATGTTGTCCGAGTCAGAGGTGTCCGCCCCTTCAACGCCCGAGATTCCGACGGGATCAAGCCGATTGCAGAAATATGTCGGCTGCATTCTTTTCCTGATGGTGATCTACGGTCTTTACCTCGGCCGGGAATTCCTGACGCCGATCGTGCTTGCGTTTCTGCTGGCGCTGACCTTGACGCCGGTGGTGCGGTTCCTAGCCAGATGGTCCGTGCCGTCAGGGCTTTCGGCGACGCTGTTGATCATCCTCAYGACGGTGACGATCTCGGTTCTGGCCTATGCCACAAGCGGACCAATTGCGACACTTGTCGCCGATGCGCCTGCCATCGGCGACAAGCTGCAAGCCAAGGTCCACTCGGTGAAGGTCACGGTCGATAAGGCATTGAAGGCCACGGCCCAGATCGACTCTGCGACGGAGGTCGTCTCCGATAACAATGTGCAGAAGGTCGTCATGGCGCAGCCGGGCATTCTGTCACGCGCTGCCGGCAACGCGCTTTCCTTGGGGACGACGCTGGCAATCACCTTCGTCTTGTCGCTGTTTCTGCTCGCGTCGGGCACGATGTTCTATGAAAAGATTGTCCAAAGCGTTCCGAGATTGAGCGACAAGAAGCGGATTTTGCGGGTCGTCTATAGCGTCGAGCGCGAAATCTCGCGTTATCTGTTCACGATCAGCCTCATCAATGCCGGACTGGGGGCCATGATCGGAATAGGCCTGTGGCTGATCGGCATTCCCGACGCCCTCGTTCTCGGCATGGCTGCGGCAATCTTCAATTTCCTGCCCTTCATCGGGGCGCTCATGACGATCGTGCTTGTCGGCGTGATCTCGCTTGCCACCTTCGACGGGATCGCCTTTGGCCTTGTCGCGCCCGCCTTCGTCCTCTGTTGCGACATTATCGAAGGCCAGTTCGTTACGCCGCTCCTGCTCGGCAGGCGGCTTGAACTGAACACGGTCGCGGTGTTCATCTCGATCTCCTTCTGGTCATGGATCTGGGGCTTCATCGGTGCATTGCTGGCTGTGCCGATCCTCGTCGTCATCAAGGTGATTTGCGATCACTTCGAGTCGCTAAAGCCGTTTGGCAATTTCCTCTCCGCACAGCAGGTGAAGTCCGACGAATAAGGGCAGACACCGTTGAAGGCAGAGGTCTTGGCTCGAAGGCGGACATCGGGCCACCGGTATAACGTTCCTTAAATTCTTGCTGCTATGCCTGCGTTGCGGAAACGAAGGCCGGGACGCACTATGACCGTTCAGACATTTGGAAAGGCATCGCCCGAGGCCCTTTATCGGGAGGCAAACCGGCTTGCGGCACTCGAACAACTCGACATGTTGGACACGCCGCGGGACCCTGGCTTCGATCGGCTGGTGCAGCTGATCAAGGAAATATTCCGCGTCGATATCGCCATCATCTCGCTGATCGACGCGCATCGGCAATGGTACAAATCCTGTTCCGGCATGCCTGTGAACGAGGTGGCAAGAGAGGAGACGTTCTGCCAGCATGTCGTGCTTTCCGAGCAGGCGATTGTGGTGCCGGATGCGACCAAGGACCCCTTGTTTGCCCAAAACCCATCTGTTGTCGGTGACGATCATATCAGGTTCTACGCTGGTGTGCCGCTTAAGACAGATGAAGGGCATGTCATCGGGACGGTGTGTGCCATCGACCGCAGGCCGGGCTCCTTCAGCAGGCGTGACCTTGCGATTCTGGAGGGCATAGCGGCCATCGCCATGGACCGGATCGAGCTGTTGAAATCAGCGTCGACCGACGGACTGACGGGTCTCCTCAATCGTCGCGCGTTCAAGGAAGAGGCGAGCCAGGCGATCTCATCGGCAATTCGACATCGCCAGGATCTCGCCTGCATTATTTTCGATGTCGATCACTTCAAGCGTGTAAACGACACGTATGGCCATGCGGCCGGCGACGAGGTGCTCAGGGCTGTTGCCGAAGCGTGCAGAGCTGTCTTGCGTGCCGAAGATCGGCTTGGCCGGATCGGCGGCGAGGAGTTTGCGATCATACTTCCCCAAACCGGCCGCGAGGCTGCTGGTATCGTCGCAGAGAAGGTGCGCACCGCGATCGCCGCGCAAACTGTTGCCTGGAATGGGGGATCGATTGGTGTGACCGCAAGCTTGGGTTTGACCTCACTTTCGATTGTCGCCAAGGACATCGACACGCTGCTGGCGCAGGCCGATGTGGCGCTTTATCGCGCCAAGAGCAGTGGACGTAACCGCTGCATTGATTGGGGCGCAGGGACGGACGAGGCGATGGGGAGCGGTCGGCGGCGGGTGCTGAAAGCCGGCAATATTATCTTCAACGATCGCCGTTCGACGATTGATTGTACCGTAAAGACCTTTGGCACGGGTGGCGCCGGCCTGCGCGTGATGAATTCCGCCGGCATTCCGCCGGAATTCCTGCTGGCGATCAAGGGCGAGGGATTTGAGACCGAGTGCCGGGTCGTCATGCAGGACAGCCAGAATATCGAGGTTGCCTTTAGATAAGTTCGGGTGGCGATTTGCCGCTCGCCGTCATCATTGCTTCACTTCGGACGAAGCCTGATCGAGCCGGCAATTTCCTCCACGCACAACAGATAAAATCTGAGAAGTAAGGGACGGCGGCGGCAAGGGCCATCAGTGTTCTTAAAAACTGTTATAGGAAAAAGCGCGCGGTGGATGCTCTCTGACCCCGAGTGCGTAATCCAGTTGCGCACGCATCCACAAGACACCGTTCTCATAATCGTCATGGGACATTTGCTCAAGACGGCCACCGCCGCGTGTCACCTGCCCGGGCAGCGCCTGCTACGGCAATGGTCCCGAGCAGGGTACCAAACACACCGACCGCTATCACAATCCATCTTGTCATCATACCGCCCACGTTCAGCTACCAGTATCGTTTGGGCGGGGAATGGCCGCATCCGATCAACCCATTCAGTCTCCAGCCTGCACAGTTCACTCACAGGTTTTAGTGGCGAGTTTTCGGCGACTTTGCATGAATCTTTCTGGTTGAGTTCGGGCTTTGACATTTTCGGCGCGCGGTTTGACTGCAGAAGGTGGTAGTGTTTCTGCCTCACCGACATAGGCCGCAAAGCTCCCGGCGCTATGAAAGCGCACTGTTGGGTAAACCGGGAATATCCTCCGGCAGGCCGAAATCTGCGCGCAGCACATGTGGCAACTCCTCCTCACGCAATTCGCGCTGGATTGTTTCTCCACCAGCATAGCGAATTGTGTATTGCCGTTCGTAAAGTCCATACCGTGCATCGGGCGGCTGCAAGCGCGGTGCGGAATGGCGAGCCGGGATGCGTAGACGTATACCAGTTGGCAGTCTCAAGGTCGGCGTCTTCGACCTGGCCCGGTGCCAGTTCATACGCCGGCATCCAGGCGCCATCTCTGAAGACGCCGAGTAGCGGCCCCTCCTTGCCCTGGCCGAATCTGTAGCTGTCGTGCCGGCTCTTCTGTGGCTCTTCGCTGGCGAGGCGCAGCGGCGCGTCGGGAACCGTGCCGCCAAAGCCCACGTCGACCAGCCATTCCTCATCGTCCAGACGCACAATCAGCGCCAGGTGACTCCGCGCCGGAGGCGGCGCCTCTGCCGGGCGGTGCCAGAGAACACGGGCCAGCACCCGCCGGACGTCATATCCGACTATACCGAGCATATATTCGAAAAGCCTGTTCTGCTCGAAGCAATAGCCGCCGCGACGGCGCGTCACCAGTTTATCGATGATGGCGGGCAGCGCCAGATCTATGGGCCGACCGGCCAGGACGTCGAGCGCTTCGAAGGGGATGGCAGCGAGATGCAATCGCTGCAGTGCCGCAAGCGTTGCAAAATCGGCATGCGCTGTTCCTTGAAACCCTATCCTGTCGAAATAAGCATCCAGCATTTGTTCGACCTCGCCTGGATTGATCCTGTGTTGCAGAATACACGGTGAAGAGCGCTTCGGGAGTATCAGACGACTGCCCTCATCCCGGCGTTGATATCTGGCGTGGTGGGCCACAGCACTTATGCGCGGAGGAAAAGGCCATTGCAGAGTCACAGCTTGATTGCCTTTTCCTTATGCCTTAGATCAGTCGCGATTGCGACGGTCGCCAACGCCGCCGATCTGCCGCGAGAGCATTGCCTCGTCCTGCCGCACTGAAACCGGACCATCTCAAGGACAGATCGCAATGGAAAATACGTCTGCAATCATTTCAACACTCTCGGCCTCGTTCCTGGGATCCTTCGTAGAAGTGGTGGAGGCGTTCACCATCGTCCTGGCGGTTGGGGTCACCCGCAGTTGGGGGCCTGCGCTCAAAGGGGCGGCACTGGCTCTCGCGCTCCTGGCGGCACTCGTCTTGGTGTTTGGGCCGTTGATCGCCTTGATCCCCCTGCAACTGATGCAATTCGTCATCGGCTTGCTGCTCATCCTGTTCGGCATGCGCTGGCTGCGCAAGGCCATCTTGCGATCCGCAGGCTTCATCGCCCTGCATGACGAAGAGGTTGCGTTCGCCAAAGAAGTGGACGCGCTCAAACGCCAGGCGGCCGACCGGCGCGCGGATTACCTCGCGGGCCTCGCGGCGTTCAAGGCGGTGTTGTTGGAGGGTGTCGAGGTCGTGTTCATCGTCGTTGCGGTCGGTACCGCGCATGGCATGACCGAACTCGCCGGCATCGGAGCGCTGGCGGCCGTGATCGCTGTGTTGGCGGTGGGGGCATTGGTGCACAAGCCGCTGACGAAGGTCCCCGAAAACATTCTCAAATTCGCCGTCGGACTGATGCTGACCAGCTTCGGCATCTTCTGGACCGGGGAGGGGCTCGGAGTGGATTGGCCGGGAGCTGACGCGGCGCTGCTCGGCATCTTTGTGGTGTTCCTGGTCTTCTCCATGATTGCCGTGCGCGTCATGCGGCATCTCAAGCTCGGAATGGAAGGTATTGCGCGATGAGCCTCATCCACTCGATCCTCAGGGAAATCCTCAGCCTGTTCGTCGATGACGGAAGCCTGGCGCTCCAGGCTCTCGGCCTGGTGCTCGCCGTCGCGGTTCTGGTGAAGGCAATTGCCGTCGCACCCCTCGTCGGGGGCTGTTTGCTGATCATCGGATGTCTGGTGATCCTGGCCTTCAGCCTGAGGCGAAAACTACGCCGATAGCGGCGTTTCGGAACGCGCCTTTCGTTCCGTCAAGCGACGCGCTCTAGAACCCCCTTCCTCGAAATGCTTCCATGCGAAGGGTCTCCAGCATGATTTTGAAATCGAGCCAGAAAGACAGGTTGGAAACATAGTAAGCGTCGCATTCGAAGCGCATGATCGCCGCGTCGCGATCGACCGTAGGTCCGCGAAGTCCCTTCATCTGCGCCATTCCGGTAATTCCAGGCTTTACCAGATGCCGCATGTGATAATCGGGCACCAATTCCTCATAAGGCACGCCGGCGGCCAACATGCCGATTGCGTGGCAACGCGGCCCGACAAGCGACATGTCACCCCGCAACACGTTTACGAGTTGCGGTAATTCATCAAGGTTTGTCGAGCGCAATATGCTCCCGAGCCGCGTTACTCTGGGATCGTGTTCGACTGTCTGGCAAACGCCGGAAAAGTCGCAGAGTTCGATGCGCATCGTCCTGAACTTCAACACCTCGATGATGGTGCAGCTCTGGCCCCATCTCTTTTGTCGAAATACCGCCGGACCCGGGCTGTCAATTTTGATCAAAGCCACAATTGCAAGCATTAGCGGTGAAAGCAACAGTAGTGCAATGCCTGAAAGTGCAATATCAACCAGACGTTTGAGCGTGAATGTCAGCCTGGACGCCCGCAAGGAAGATTGTCTGGATGGGAACTGCAATGTGAGTGTAGAATGACTGTCCTGCTTTACGGACCTGGCGTTTGCAACTTGCATGGCAACTCCTCCCACCAAATACGCAAGTTAACGCTTTATTAGTAGTAGTGTAGATACACCGTTGTCAGTTAATTGTCACTTACGAAATTAAAGGTCGCGCCGTTTTTCCCTTCTTTGAGGCCAGAAACTGACTTTTAGCAAAATAAAGCTGGGGTCTGTGCATTGAAGAAAAAGTATAGTCTGCTTTATAATATGTAGGAATGCCAGAAACGCGCTCCATCGTAAGCTGTAGTTCATTTTCCGACACTAGATTCTGCTCCGGCTGGCAGCCGTTACATATCCGCCGCGGTTCGGTCGGCCAGGTTTCGGTTGCTCATCGGCCTTTCTTTTGACGCCTATCGTCTTGCACATCGGCAAGTATTTTCGCGCGAGGGCGTATTTCGTTGACAATGCGAACCGGATCAGAGGCCTCAAGACCACAACGCGATGACGCCGAGGCGAAAGCTCCTCCTTGCCGCGCGATGAATTGCAGAGCCTCGCGGACTGAAACCAGTTTCATTTCGGGACACTTATTTTGTTCCATCATCGGCAACCTCATCATCGCCCGCAACCTTGGTGCGTTGTCATCCATCGCGGCCCCTCGCCATGCAATTCGGCGATGGTGCGGACGAGGCTTAGCCCGAAGCCGCTGCCGGTTGTGCTATGGCTCTTGTCGAGGTGATGGAGCCGGCGGAAGACTTCTTCTCGTTCGGCTCTGGCGGAATACCCGGACCATGGTTCCAGGATCCATGAGCGATCGATCTGTCGGAATCTGGTCTTGCGGGCACCGATCCGACGTCATGCGGATATTCCCGTTCGATCCCCATCGGGAGCCCGCCCGAGCCCATGATCCGGCGACGAAGGAACCACTGACGTTCCTGACGCCTGGATCCGACAGGTTCGGCTTCCTCGGACGGTCGAATTGTGGGTGCGACAAAATGACCGATGCCTGCTCGCGAAGGCTGTGCTACACTTTTTTGATCGTTGCAGGCATGCCTCTCGGGGGAAGCTAAGCACAGCGCGCCGCGACAAGCAACGATGGTACGGTCCATCCTGTTCGACCGGGACGTTTCCGTCCTAGCAGTTATCCCCCGACTGATTGCATTTCGATTCAATGCCGACAAATCTCAATTCGTTTGCGGGCCGCCGATATGTGTGCCCGCTCAACCGTCATTGGGGGGAGCCATGCCAAGATTTGTTCCGATCTCCGGTTCGCACCGCAAGCTGCCGGCCAATTCACGTCCCGCGGGTTCCGCGGATCTTTCCCAGCCGACCAATGTGACAATCCGGCTGAAATCCAAAGGCGATCTCGCCGCCCTCGAGAAAAAGGTCGAGGAGCTATCGAATACGCCCCTGGCCGACCGCAAATATCTCACGCATGCGGATCTGGACCATCTCTATGGTGCCGCCTCCTCCGACCTCGACAAGGTGGAGGCCTATGCCCAGGAACATGACCTGGCCGTCGTTCACCGCAGTTCGCTGGAGCGCACCGTGACGCTACGCGGGCGGCTCGGTGATGTCCTGTCCGCATTTCCGGCCGATGTGCGAATGTACCATTCCCCGATGGGAACCTATCGCGGGCGGACTGGTCATGTATCGTTGCCGCAGGAGTTGAGCGACATCGTCACAGGTGTCTTCGGTCTCGACACCCGGCCGAAGAACCGCGCGCCCTTTCGCGCCCGTGCCCTGGCGCATGCTCAACAGCAGGCCGGGCCTGGTAACGGGCAGGGGGTTGCCGCGACAGACTTCGCGGTGCGTTACAACTTTCCTGCCAAACAGGGCGGCAAGACACTCGATGGCAGCGGCCAGACGGTTGCGATCATCGAATTGGGCGGCGGCTACCGCAATGCAGATCTTGCTAAATTCTTCAAGGAAATCAAAGTGCCGATTCCCTCGGTTGCCGCAGTCGGCGTCGACCACAGCCGCAATGCGCCTTCGAACCCGGATTCGGCCGACGGCGAGGTGATGCTTGATATCGAGGTGGCCGGGGCAGTCACGCCTAAAGCCAGGTTCGTCGTCTATTTCGGGCCGAACGAGGGCGACAAGGGCTTCCTCGACACGATAAGCGCCGCCGTGCATGACCAGCAGCGCAAGCCGAGCGTGATTTCGATCAGCTGGGGTTCGTCGGAAGCACTCAACGACCAGCAGGGGATCGACGCCTATCATCAGCTATTCACCACTGCGGCAGCGCTCGGTATCACGATCTGCGTGGCCTCCGGCGATCATGGCACTGCCAACGAGACCGCCGACGAGTGGGATGGCAATATCCATGTCGATCATCCGTCTTGCGATCCGCTGGTGCTGTCCTGCGGCGGCACCCAGATTGAAGGCGGCGATGACGTCGTCTGGAACGACGGCACTCGCCTTGCGGATGGGGGCTGGGCTGGCGGTGGTGGGGTGAGCATCGTGTTCGATCTGCCTGACTACCAGAAGAACGCGGGTGTGCCCAAGTCGCTGGCCGGCGGCAAGCCCGGCCGCGGCGTGCCCGACATTGCGATGAGCGCAACCGACTATTTTACCAGGGTCGATACGTTCGAGGGACCATCCGGCGGCACCAGCGCGGTAGCGCCGCTAATGGCAGCGCTTGTGGCAAAACTCAACCAGGCCAAGGGCAATCGCGTCGGCTTCCTCAATCCATTCCTCTACAAGAATCCCGGTCTGTTCAAGGACGTCGTGAAAGGAAACAATGGCCTCGGTGGCAAACCACAGGGTTATGCCGCAGGTCCGGGCTGGGACGCGGCATCGGGATTGGGCACGCCGGACGGCCAGGCAATCCTCGCGAAGCTTTGAGCGGGCAAGGAAGCTTTGCCTTTATTCTATCGAGGGCAGCCTTACCACCGCCCGCAGCCCCGGCGCGTTGTCCTCCATCGTGGCGACCCCGCCATGCAATTCGGCGATGGCGCGGACGAGGCTTAGGCCGAGGCCGCTGCCGTTCGTCGTGCGGCTCTTGTCGAGGCGATAGAGCCGGCGGAAGACTTTTTCGTGTTCGTTTGCCGGAATGCCCGGGCCATCGTCGCTGACCGCAACCACGGCGGTGCGGCCTTCGAGCGCGAGGCTGATGTCTATTTTCGTGTCCCGGGGGCAATGCCGGATGGCATTTTCCACGAGGTTGACGAACATCTGTGTGAGCAGTTCTCTATCGCCATGGACGGGGCAGTCCCGGTCGGGTTCGATGCAGGCGGTCAGGACGTGGCCGTTGTCCTCGGCAACGTCGACGTAGATTTCTGCGACCGAGAGCAGGATGTCGGCGAGATCGAGTCTGCGAAAGCGGGTTTTGCGGGCGCCGGCCTCGATCTGCGAGATCCTGAGCAGCGCCTCGAAGGTGGCGTTGATCCGATCTGCTTCGTCAAGTGCCTCCCGGAGGGAAGAGTTGGCCTTTTGACCGCGTTCCTCGCTGGCGACGGCGCTCTCGATCTGCATCCTCAGGCGGTTGAGCGGAGTTTTCAACTCGTGGGCAATGTCGGCGCTGACCTGGCGCATCGTCTCGACCAGGACTGAAAGCCGTTCGAGCGCCTGGTTGATCTGCTGCGAAACGGTGTCGATATCGTCGCCATTGCCACGCAGCGGCACGCGCACGTCGAGCGTGCCATGCGACACGGCATTCATGGCGCTGGCGATGCCATCGAGTCTTTGCTGCGCCTTGGTGGCCAGCACTATGCCGCCGACGATCGCGGCCGCGATGACCAGCACTGTCGCCCACGCGAAGCTGGCGAAGGCAATATCCTCCAGCCGGTCGGTCTCGTCGAAACTTTGCCCGACGATCAGCCGCTTGTCGCCGATCGGGCCGGCCATGACGCGGAAATCCGTGTCGCCGCCCAGCCCGACGTCTTCCGACGAGATGTCGGATATGCCGTCCGGAAGCTTTCCACCGGCGAAATTGCCGGCGATCTTTTTGCCATGCGCGTCGAGGACAGCGAATATCCGATGGTCGGCCTTGCTGAGGCTGACATAAGCGGTGACGGTGGACATCAGATCTTCGAGGTCGTCGCTGGCATAGGTCGAGGCGACCACGCTGTGGATTTCCTGGAGCGAGTCGTCGAGCTCCTGCTCCAGCCTCTGCTTGAGCAGCAGATAGGTGATGAAGCCGGTGGCGACGAAGGCGATGACGAAGACGAGGCTGAAGGTCATCGCCAGGCGAAACGGGGTGGAGCGCCAGAGGAGCTTAGCGCGGCGCATGCAGGCTGTATCCGGTGTTGCGGATCGTGTGCAGCAGCGGCACGTTGAACGGTTTGTCGATTTTCGCGCGCAGCCGGCTGATATGCGTCTCGACGACGCTGGTCTTGGGGTCGAAATGGAACTCCCAGACCAGTTCGAGCAGCATGGTGCGGGTCAGCACCCGGCCTTCGCTGCGCATCAGCACTTCGAGCAGGGTGAATTCGCGCGGTTGTAACTCGATCACCTGGTCGCCGCGCGTCACCTGCCGCCGGACGAGATCCATTTCCAGGTCGGCGACGCGCAGCACCGTCTTCTGCTCCAGCACCGGCGGGCGGCGGGCAAGCGCATTGACCCGCGCCATCAGTTCGGAAAAGGCAAAGGGCTTGACCAGATAGTCGTCGGCGCCTGCCTCCAGGCCTTCGACGCGGTCATCGACGCCGCCAATCGCGGTGAGGAAGATCGCCGGAATTTTCACCCGCGCCGCGCGCACGGCCTTGATCAGCGACAGGCCGTCGAGGCCAGGCAGCATGCGGTCGACGATGATCACGTCATAGGGCTCGCGCGTCGCCTGGTAGAGGCCGTCGCGGCCGTCGTCCATGACGTCGCAGGCGTGGCCGGCTTCCTCGAAACCGCGCGTGACATAGTCGGCGGTCTTCCGGTCATCCTCGATCAATAGAATGCGCATGCGATCGTCTGTCCTCCAGGGGCAGCCACGTGGGGCGCAGATCAGCCGACAAGGCCACACGAGACGACAACTGTCGCGGGGACCTGTGGAGCAGGGATGTGAGCCGGGCGAATCTGCGCCCCGAAGCGCTGCTAGCGTCAAACCATGACGAAGTCATCTTACTGATTTGTATAGTTTCGGCAAAGTGGCCGTAAACAACGCGCGGCATCTTCCGCCTCGTCGGCGTCACCGGACGTCAAATCAGGGCTGTTGCATGTAGTGCCAAGACCCCTCCTCAACCCCTCCCCACAAGATTCCATGAGGGGCTTCACCTGCCGCACCGCCGAGGCCCCCGATTTGGGCAGGAAGCGTGCCGCAAGTCTTCTCCCCCCTTGTGGGGGAGATGGCCGGCAGGCCAGCGAGGGTTCTTACGTCATATGCGGATAGCTCCGGACACCAACGGAGAAACCAAATGAAAAAATGGCTTTTGCTTGCCGCCCTGGCCGCAATCGCGGCTTTTGCCATGCCCGTCATGGCGGCAAGCAAGCTCGGCGACCTCTCGAAACTCGAGAAGATCGCCCATGACACGCTTGTCCTCGTCGACAAGGGCGATCTCAAGGCTGCCCAGAAGCGCATCACCGATTTCGAAAGTGCATGGGACAAGGCCGAGCCGAAGTTGCGCCCCAAGGACAAGAACGAATGGGGCGTGATCGACGACGCCGCCGACGCTGCGATTGCATCGCTGCGCAACAAGTCACCTGATGCCACCGACGCACAGAAGACAGTGTCGGCGCTGATCGACACGATCAAAAATCCCACCGCCGAATAACCCAATCCTCCCGACAATCACCATTGGAGATAAACATGAAGTCAATCCTTCGCGCCACGATGATCGGCGCCATTGCCATCCTCCTGCCGGCCACAGCCTTTGCCAAGGTGCCCTGCGAGGAAACGTTGAAAGACGTCCGCGCGGCGCGCGCCAGTGCCAAGCTCAGCGACGCCGATGCGGCCAAGGTCGACGACCTGATCAACAGGGGCATCGATCGCTGCAATGCCGATGACGACAACCGCGCCAATGGCTTCTTCAAGGATGCCATGACCGCAATGGGCAAATAGAATCCGGAGCACACGACATGTCGCAACAACATTACTCAGTGGGCGAGCAGCTCAACCGCGTACCACGCGTTACCTGGGACTTCTGGCTGATCAAGCTGATGGCGGTCACCATGGGCGAAACCGCGGCGGACTATCTCGCAGTCAACATGGGCCTCGGTCTTTCCACCACATCGCTGATTATGAGCGCGGTCCTGATTGTTGCGCTTGTCTTGCAATTTGCCCAGAAACGTTATGTTCCCTCGGCCTATTGGCTCGCGGTGGTGCTGATCAGCGTCGTCGGAACGCTTGTCACGGACAATCTCGTCGACAATCTTGGCGTACCGCTTGAGGTCAACACCATCGCTTTCGCGGTCATCCTCGCGCTGACCTTCGCCATATGGTATGCGATGGAAAGAACGCTTTCCATCCACACGATTTACACCACCCGGCGCGAGACCTTTTATTGGCTGGCGATTCTCTTCACCTTCGCGCTCGGAACATCCGCGGGCGATCTTGTGGCTGAGAAGTTCGAGTTCGGCTATCTGACGACCGCAATCATCTTTGCTGTCATCATCGGCGCGATTACGGCGGCCTATTACTTCTTGAAACTGAACGGTATCCTCGCCTTCTGGCTGGCTTATATCCTCACCCGGCCGGCTGGCGCCTCGATCGGCGACCTGCTGTCCCAGCCGCGCGAATATGGCGGCCTCGGCTTCGGCACAATCGTCACCAGCGTGCTCTTCCTCGCCATCATTATCGTTACCGTGGCCTATATGTCCTGGGTCTATGTGCCCGAACGCGTTTCTGTCGACGGCCAGACGGCCAGCCCTGAATTCTCTTGATCCTCTCAAGTCAGGGCAGGCGGAAGGCCCGGCAATGAATGCTGGGCCTTCCGCTGAAAACTCTCCACGCATCATCTTAGCCGATCCGGGCGGATCGGCCGCTTCCTAAGGGGAACCCGCATGCCATTTTCATTATCCGTCCGCGCTGCGGCCGCCGGACTGACGCTGCTCACCGCCTTTTCCATGCCGGCGGTCGTTCGCGCCGACGACGCCGTGACCGCCGACGACGACAAGCCAGCGGCGGATGACAAGTCTGCGCCAGATGACAAATCTGCGGCAGATGACAAATCCGCTGCGGATGACAAGGGCGACAAGGCGGACGAAGGCACACCACTGATCGCGATCGAAACCGAGAGCAAGCTGCAAAGCGATAACGGCCTTGGGAGGCCGCATACGTCGGCTGTCTTCGCCACGGTCGAGCCGGAGATCACCGTCAACCTCTCCGACACGTTCCGGCTGGTCGGCCATTTCGTCTATGAACCGGTCGAGGATCCGATCAACGGCCGCTTCAATGCCTTCCATGGCGAAGGGCTTTACGCCGAAGAGCTTTATGCCGGCCTGACCGTTGGTCATGTGCGGTTCTCGCTCGGCAAGATCGATCCCTTCTTCGGCATCGCCACCGACGAGGCGCCGGGCATATACGGCGAGGACTTTGCCGGCAACTACGACTTCAAGGGCGCGCTCGGCCTCGCCGCCGATATTTTCCTGTCGGACAACACGACCGGCACCGGTGACGACGCGGCGATCACCAAGCAGATCGTCCACGTCTCGGTCTTCACCTCCGATCCGAGCGTGCTCAGCCGCTCGCTGTTCACCGACCGGGGCCTCTACCGCTGGCAGGACTATCGCGTCGGCAATACCGACATGCCGGAATCCTTTTCCCTCGGCTATGAATACAGCACCAAGAACGCCGATGACGAGGTGGTCGGGCCGACCTGGCGCGTCGCGCTGAGGCGGCTCGCGGCGAAGCAAAGCGGCGTGCCGGATGAATGGGATGTTCTTGCCGCCGGCCAGACCTCCATCGACCTTGGCGACGACCGTGCGCTGAGGCCAATCGCGGAACTGGCCTATTTCATCCATGAAGGCGGCTTCAAGAGGAATGCTGCGGCGGGCACGATCGGCCTCGAATTCCAGCAGGGCGACTGGATCACCTCCGCCGTCGCAGCTTACCATGACCGCTTCGGTGCGCCGGGGCCGGCGGACTACAACCTCACCGCCAGCTTCGGCCGGATCTTCAAGACCGAGGCGACGGGCGAATTCCGCCTCGATGCAGGCTTCAGCCATGCGCGCCTCGATGGCGTGACGACCAATGTGATCGGGCTCCGGTTCCACAAGGATTTCTCCTGGGAGTCGGACAGCAAGCTCTGAGATGCTTTCTGCAAGCGACCAGAATGTGCTCGACGCCATTGCCCACAGCCTGGAGTTCGATGTCTTTTCGATCTCCAGCGCTGCCGGCCACACGAGCGTCCATGGCATAGATTGGGAAACTCTGCTGCATGCCACTGGTCTCGCCGAAGAGACACTTGACGGAGCCGCCGGCCGTTTGCTGGCCGCAGGCCTGATCGGCTGCGGAGGTACGCCCTATGCAGTCTTCAGCTGGCGGCTGGGCGGAAAGTCCTCGACCTTCTTCTGGCTCACCCGCGAGGGCCGGTGTGCGATCGTTGAGCATGATCGGCGGATTGAGGACGAAGAACCAGGGCGCAGGGAAGGCAATTCTCGATCCTCCGGCAAGTGAAAGCGTGACGCGTGTTCGGCCGCTTGCGTGCTTCCAACGTACAGCGAACAATACTCCCATCATGCCGACTGTCGCAGCGGTCTCGACTGCCGTTGCGTTGGTAACCTTCGAGGCGATCATGCCTTGCGAACCGCTCGAACGATCTTCGCCAGATGATCGGGATCGACACCGTTGCCAACGCGTACCAAGACATCGCCCACCAGGATTTCCAACATCGAACTGCAAACCGCTTTAAAAGCGCGGCAACCTGACTGGCGCGCTCGGTCCCTCCGTCAATGGGGTTACCAGTCCCGAAGAAGGCACCTTCAGTCACTTGACCTAACCCGGCAGGCCGTGATGGTTCAAAAGGTCGCTCTTGGCTTGCAGAGATCCGGCAGAGGAACCATCTGCCGCCGGCAGAGTTCCTCTCTGCTAGGGGAGCTTCTGCATAGTGACAGACAATAGGACAGAGCAGCGTTTGGCTGAGACGGACCGGGTTTTCCGAGAGATCAAGGCAAAGGAAATCGAGGCCAAGCAAGCCAAGAGTGCCCGTCTCCGTCTGGAGCGTGAGAAGGCGTCAAAGGTGCGGTCAGACGAGCGTCGTTGAAGCGACGTCCGCCGCGTCAAACGATGCAGCCAACAGTGATTTTCTCCGCTTGCACCCGATGATGGCTCGCGCGTTCAGGTTTAGAGCATATCTAAGGGGACCAGCAGAGGTGCCGCCGCGCTCTGCCGGTCCCGGCCACGGCAAAGGCTTCTCTGCCGCGGCTGCTGATACGCCCCATCACCGACACGTACGCAATAACTAAGGTGCCGCAAATTTCGGCGTCTCGTCATTATGGCTTCCAACCGCAACAGTTGAAGCCTCTCCTGCGCTGCTTCCTCGCTCAGAATTCAAATCTTGCCACTGGTGGCGCGGGATCGCTGCGCCTTGGCGATGCGTATCGTGCGCCGATGGACCGAATTGCCGTCGCTACTGTCGGGAACTCCCGAAATCATAGTTGATCTTGGCGTCGCGCCAAATCGTCACCGAGCCCGCGACGGGAAACTCCGCGAGGCGTTGGATGGGTGAATTTTACTGAAACACAGGGCAAACTAACCAGAAATCTTTCCAACAGGCATCACAGCTTCCGGGCTGCTGGTTCTGAGCGCGACAGAGATCGTCCGACGCGGAAATTCGAGAGTGTCGCCAGCGATTCGGCATTACTCCTGATTTGTCCGATACCGCACAATGACAGCTATTTCGTACTTGTCCAGCCAAAGAGTTTATTAAAATTTGCGGACGAATTGTTTTCCAGGCAATTGCTATAGAGGCAGCCCCGAATTGTATGAGCCAAATCAGGATCAGTTATTGGAAATGACTATATACTTTAGGTTTAAGTTGTCAAAAATATATACTTTTTCGGTCTGAGAATTCACGGCAGCGCATCAGGCGAAATTCTCGCCAAATCCCATGCTGCCCCGCAAAATAACAGGACCTCTCATATTAAGTCGATGAAATAAGTTGGTTGCAGCTCCCCTTCATTTCCGGGATGTGGCCACTCGATCAGCCAACGCGATAAAGTGCTCCGTCCGGGAACCTTTCGCATTTGCCGAGGTTTGCTCTAGGAAGACCGGTTGTGAAAACAGACGCAGCAGTATGGAAGATAGAGATTTTCAAGCTGTCCCTATGGCCGACTTATGGCAGACGAACTCCTTCCTGTCCGATCGGTTTTCCGCCTGTATTTGTTGAAATACATCCGGCCCGCAGAAAGCAGCAGCAAGATTTTCAGTTTCAAAAGGAAGTCGTCGTGGAACGCGTCAAAATCTCGCATTCTCGATCCGCGCGTCAGGCCATCTGTGCCGAGCCTGCGGACATCGCCTTGGCCGTGGAACGAGGGTTTACACGACCGCCTGATCTGGATGGGCGCTTTATTTTCGTCAGTGCCAATGGCTCTGCCATAACTTTGGCGGGATGGGTGTCGACCTCTGCCGAAAAGACTCAAGCGGCCGATATTGCCAGATTGACCCCCGGTGTCGGGTCCGTTTTTAACGAACTCACGGTTCTGTTGTAAGCGGCACCTGGGGGACGTTCGAGACCGCCGTGGAGGAATTCCATGCTTCCTTCCGGAAGTAGGCGTATATTTTCCCGAGGGTGCCGGGCGGTGAGCGCTCCAGGCCCGCTCTCCCGGACCTCCGATCCCCGCGGCGCGATGGACAATCTGTTCAAGCCGTTCAAGCGCGGCGAGGGAAACCAGCAACGTCTTGGCCTTGGCCTGTTCATTGCCAGCGAAATAGCCCGCATTCACGGCGGCACGCTGACCGTGACCTCGACCTTGGAGAGGACCAGTTTCGTTTTCCGCATGCCGCTGGGCGTGAGCAAGAATGCCGTCGGGGCAGGCAGATTTACGAACTAAGTGTCTGCTTTCTCTCTCACTTGACTGCGAAACCCACTGGCTTGCGATTTTCGGACTGGATGCACAGTCAACATGCTCGCGGCAAAGCCGCGCTGGTGCTCTGAACCCTCAGCGGTCCACTTGCAGTGCACTTCAGGCCCGGATTCATCGATCTCGGTGTAAAAGACGGTCATCAACGGTCCGCCACGCCGCATGGTGACAACATCACCAATTTTGAAAATTTGATCCGACAAATCTTGTCTCCTGTCGGCCCAGCCAGGTTACGAGGCGTGATTGCTGGTGGTCGCTTCGCTGGCTTCCCGCTCTTCCCGCAGGCGCTGCGTCTTCTGCCGCCTTGCCGCAGTCTCTGCCTCGACAATCACCCGGAAAACGCCGTCCGTTAACTCCCGGCGCTCGTTCACACTCATCGGCCTGACGGCGGGTTCGAATTCGGTTTGCATTTCAGCCTCCTAAGCTGTCGCAACACGGACGCAATCAATTGCCGCTTCCTGCGTTCTCCTTGGAAAAGCGTTGCCGGGCAATGGTCCGCACGTATCGGGACAAAATCGCCTCATTTGTCATGCCGTCCCTGTAGGACTTCACGACGATGCCTGCGAAAACCCGGTCATTCTCCATCGAGCGGGCAAACCATGGCTCTTGGACAATGCCGTTGAAAGTCTTCTGCAGCAGCTCGACTTGATGGGGCTGAAACGTGCCTGCGCTCTCGGATATTGGCATGGCTGCAACTCCTGGTGAAATTCCCACCAGCTCTCTCAAGCCTTGATGAATCCTTGCGCTTCTCGAACCCGAATATCAAGGGAAAATGTCCGATATCGGACGTTTCGTGAGCGGCGCAGCCGGGGAGCGGCCGAATAGTTCAGACGTTTATATTCCCGATCGAGTGCAGCCACATCCCGCCGAGCAATGAGTTTGCATGCTGGGCGATGCCATCGCGGGTATGCGAGAAATGAAAAGGCCGCCTCGAAGGCGGCCTCGTTGGGATTGGCTGGTTCAGCTGGCTTTTTTCATAGCGCCCTTAGGATTGGCGGTCGCTTCGCCGAGCGCCGTCAATTTCTGATCTGTGGCAATCTCTTGCTGGAGATTGGCATCGAGCAGCGGAATTGCGTCCTTCAGGCCGAGTTGCTTCGCCCAGGACTTCAATGTGCCGTAGCGGGCGATCTCGTAATGTTCGACGGCCTGGCCCGAAGAGATCAGGCCGGCGTCGAGCGCCGCCGTGCCCTTATACTCTTCCATGATCTCCTCGCCCTCGGCGAGGATGCCCTGGATGGCTTCGCAGGTCTTGCCGCGTGCCGGCTTGCCGATCAATTCGAACACCTGTTCGAGCCGTTCGATCTGCCCCTGGGTCTCGTCGCGATGCTGCAGGAAGCCGGCCTTGCCTTCTTCCGACTGCATCGCACGGGCCATCTTCGGCAGCGTCTTGAGGATCTGCTTCTCGGCGAAGTAAATGTCTTTCAAAGTATCGAGGAACAGGTCATTGAGTGTCTTTTCAGTAGGCATTGTAAAATCCGTTCAATTTTTGAGGGGTACGAGTCTGAACTCTCTCAGGCAAGCGAAGTTCCTCTTTCTCGTCTGAAACCGATAAGTTCGCAGAACAGACAACCGAAAGATCAAGGGCAATGAAAGATGGAGCGCTTGCGCGCTCCATTCTCAAGCAGCCCGGTTTTGAGCCAGCAGGACGGCGTCTTCGTCATCGTCGCGCTGACGGCCTCCGACAGCCGCCGCCACCGCCGCGATGAAAGCGCCGATGAACAGGCTGAGAGCCGCGAGAAGAGCAGCCACGGAAGAGGCTTTGCGGGCCTTGTCGGCGGCTTGCAGGGCTGCCGCCTTCGCATCATCCACCTGGGCCAACACGGTATCGACGCGCTTCTTGGCATCGGCTTCGCTAAGACCAGTCCTGGATGCGACGAGGCGATCGACGTAAGTCCGATCATCGTCAGACATCTTGCCCTGTATCGTCGCATTGGCGAGAATACGGGAAATCTCCGCGCTGGCTGTTCCCGGATTGGCCGTCGTCGTCGCTGTCGCCGGGTTTGCCGGACGCAGCAGCGCATCGGTGAAATAGGATGTCGAGAGGTCTCTGGCCTTATTGGCTGCGACCGTGGCGGCTCCGCCAACCGTCGTTGCCGTCGCTTGAACGCCTGCGCCAACGATGGCCGATACGCTCGAGCTGAGAAGACCGGCAACCATGAGTGTCGCCAGCGCCCATGCAAGAAAGCCATGCGCCGTATCGCGAAAGCCGACCTCGTGGGTGTGCACGCCAACCCACTTCGTCCGAAGCCGCCCCGTAACGTAGCCGCCAACGCCTGCCGAGAGCCATTGGACGACGACCAGCCAAACCGCGGCTGATACGCCGAGCGCCGCGGCGGAAGCAGTTTGCGACTGCCAGGGGGAAACCATGCTGAATCCAAGTCCAGCGCCCACCAAAAGCAATACCAGCGAGATCGCCGCGGCAGCGAAAGCACCCGCGATTATCGGCGCCCAGTTAACAGCGGAGGATGACGATTCGACGGGGGTGTCCGCGACGATCGAATTCTGGGAAATTGTCATCGATCCTCCTCAGTGCCAAAAGAGCATAAGGATCAGGATGATCGGCAGGGGGATGCCTAGAAGCCAAAGTAGAATACCGCGACCCATGTAAAATCTCCAAACAGTTCTTAACAAAGCGACGGCACCAGCGCCGAGACATCGGAAAAACAAAGGAGACGCGCGAAGGTTCCTGAATATTATCAGATTTTGTCGGTGGAGATGGAGGCGAAGAAGGGTGTGGTTGCTTGACGCCAGGAGCAAGCACGCTGTACATCACATAGAAAAGTCCGCCGTGGCGGACCGTTCCAATCTTTTTGCAGAAAATTACTTGCTGCTCTTGTGGCTTTGCTGCCCGGCCTTCACGTGCTGCTCGTGGCTGCCGCCGCGGGTGCCGGCTTCCGACTTGGCGTCGGTCTTGGCATCCGATTTGCTGTTTGACTTTGCGTCAGACTTGCCGGCAGCCGAACCGGACGAGGACGTGTCCGAATTCTTGTGGCTCTGCTGCCCGGACTTGACGTGCTGGTCGTGGGATCCACCTTGATTTGCCATGATACTCTCCTTGGGTACGCGGCGAGGCCATCAGTGGCCTCCCTCTGCTAACCCGTCCCCAACCCAAGCGTTCCAAAAACATTTGCAGTGAGCGATAGCGTACAGAGGCAATAAATGGATTCATACATCCGGGCATGATGATCTGCCGCCTCATGGGTGGCCGTACCAGCAGGAGAAAGCGGCGTTCGCCAGACGGCAATGGGCTGCCTGTGGTCGTGCCTGCTAACTCTGGGAGTCAGGGTATCGATCGTCGAGCGTCTGCATTTCGACTATTCATGAGATCAACGAGGTCATCGGCGTCATCCGCATCAAGGCCATGCAGAATCCGATTTTCCCACAAAGTCGCCGTACCCGTGAATATGTCGTACACCGTCCAAGTCCCGTCTTCTTCACGGCGAGCGTCATATCTGTTGTCCGTGCGTCTGGTCATTCGATCCTCAAGAACTACGTGGAACGGGCCGTTTTCGACGTGATGCCACCGTTGCGGTTGACAAGGTTTACTGGCCGGGGTCTTCCAAGACGTCCTGTGCGTGGGCCATCTCGATCTCACCCACCGTCACCTGAAGATATTGCCGCGAGCCGGCGGGCGTTTCGATGGCCGGTATCTCCAGCCTGGCATCTGTCTTTCTGTATGCGGTGAAGGACAGCCCTTCGATCAATTCTTCCGTGACTGTAAGACGATAGGTTCCCGCCGCCATCGGTTTCGTCAGTGAATTGAGAAAAAATGGGTGGCGAAATTTTATTTCGGTTTCGGTCGTGCGGTCGGTCATTTGGGGCCTCGTTCTCGTTGCGGCGATTTTCTGTCTCGAATCCGATCAGTTGCCGCCCTCGTCGGACCAGCGATCGAGCGCCTCCGTTCTTGACTGCGTTGGGGTCATATTCCGGCCTGAGCCTGTATGCATGCCGCGGTGCTCGAGCGCGGCCAGCAAGTCTTGCTCGGAGTCGTTTCCGTCTCCAAAAAGATCGATGAGGAACCGACCGGCGTCGCTCAGCGCGTCGGGATCAACGGACGCCTCTGTGCCGCTGAAGCCAGCTTTTCGCAGGACGCCCTCGAGCATGGTCAGGTCCGATGATGTAAGATGATGACGGATGTTGCTGGAAGACATTTTGTCCTCCTTTCGGTTGGGGCCAGGTTTTCACCTGTACGGAATGCGCCCTCTTCAATTGCATTTCACTGTTATTATATAATTTAAAATTGTGTCTATACCAAGAGCGTCGAGACCGACCATAGCGAAAAATTCGGTGCGGGCCCCGTTTTTTCAGCAATATACGGGTGGCACGTCGCCGGGCGATCTCGACATCGCCGGCGAAATCTCATAGCGGCAAGCACCGTGGCAGTCAGTGCCTAAGCCGCTTTGAAGAAACGAGCCCTGGCGATCATCTCAGCGTGTTTTTGAAGATCGTCATCAAGGTTTATTCCTTTGCGGAATGCTACCAGAAGCTCAAGTGCAAACTCTCTATCATTCTTGGCGGAGCGATCAAACGAGGGCCTGGAAATAACGTCGTAGTAGATATCCTGCACCATCGCCAACGAGGCCGCCCGAAGCACTTTGGACGCCATAGCGTCACCCCCTTTATTCGATAGAGTCGAATCGGCAATCTCGAGTCGACGATAGTATTTCTTAAGTTGGCGGGTGTCGATGAGCTTGGAAGAGACCGCTCTCAACGTTGGCTGATCAGGGAGATCAGTTGGTTCAACTTGACAAGCGCAGGAGGGTGCAAGAGCTTGATGGAGAGCGGTCATGCGAGAAGCGCCGGGGCGGACCGGCAGACTGCCTCCCGCCCAGACATAACTCTATGCTGTGCAAAACGTTCCACTTGGCCCGGAATATTTTTATTTGGGATAACTCGCTGTTGAACATCTTTATTCTCTGGGGGAGGGAGAATTGATTGTCCGCAGCGCGCGTTCGGCGACCGACCTTGTCAGCCGCTTCATCTCCCAGGTGCCGTACTGCGCTGGCTGCCCCGTGAAGACATGGTAAATCGTCCACGTTCCGTCGCTCTCATATCGCTTGCCAAACTGGTAAGACGCCGGTTTTTCATTGCCACCGGCATAGCCGCCTTCGTTTTCCCATCGGCTGATCTCATCTTCGTGGAACGATGCCTTGCGAGGCCGGAGAGAGGCGGCATGTAACACCTCGAATTGGCTCGACAGCTTCCCCGCAATCGCGTCCTCCGGGGTCATTCCGTCCTGGAACGCATCGATTGCAACACTGCCATAGCGCATTCTGCGCTCAAGATGCCAATCGGTATCGATATCAAAGACACCGATGATGTCGAGGACTCGCCCGATCATTCGGAGGTTGGAGAGTGAACTATGGTGACGGACGATGGAAGACATCAGTCCTCCTTTGATCGGGGCCAGGGCCATCTCAGTACCCTCGAGCGACAGTGCCCGTGCCAGAAGCTGCCGATGGGTCGTAAGTGGGGCAGGTTGCGACAGATTACAACGCTGGTGCGATTGTTTGTGTCCCGAATAACTTCAGGTATTGCCGCTCGCGCCGCCTGGCGAGATCGTCCGGCCGCCTCGCCGAGATGATCGATAAAGTTAAGCCAGCCGGTGACGCTCTGTACCCCAAGTTTATTTCGGAACTATTGTTTCTGCGACGGGTTGTATAACAGCTGCCTCACACAGAAAGAAAAGCAAATGAAAAAGATAATCATCGCCGCCGCTGTCATTGCATTTGGCGCCTTCGCTCCATCGGCATTTGCGGCCGATGGCAAGACGACCGGACTCATTGGCGGCGCTGTCGCCGGCGCAATCGTTGGTGGCCCAGTTGGTGCCGTCATCGGCGGGGCTGCCGGTTACACGATCGGCAGCGAAGTCGACCGGACGGGTCACCGCCACAAAGTCATTCGCCGGCACGTGAACAAGTACTGACCTGCGGATATTTGAAACGTTCGAGGCCCGCTCAGCGGGCCTTTTTGATTGATGTTTTCGTTCGCCGCCATTTCATCGCGCGACAAAGACGCCAACGGATGGCCCGGCAGGACGAGGTTATCAGTTCTTTTCAGCGGAAAGGCCGTTCACTGCCTTGGCGTCAGCGGCTTCCCACAGTGTTGTTTGATCGTTTCGTGCACACGCGCCACCGAAAGCGGTTTCGCTAAGAACACCACACCGTCGGGAAGTTCGGAAGGAAGGGGCCGGACTGCGCCCGACACAATGACGACGCAGATTTGCGGCCAACGCTTTGCGACCTCGCGCGCCAGCTGCAAGCCGTCGATGGCGCCACCGGTTTGCACGTCGGTGAACAGCAATTGCAGATCCGGGTGTTCGACGAGGAAGGCGAATGCCGCCTCTGCGGTCGTGGCCTGGATGACCGCACAGCCTTCGTCGGAGATCATGTCGGCAGTATCCATGAGGATCAGAGCCTCGTCGTCGACGACAAGAGCGACAGGCGGCTTCAACTGCGAGAATTCTTCTTGTGTCATCTCCATCAAGTTTCCCAATGGGCTTTGGTTCCCGAGGCGTGCAATGCTTCTGCAGCAAGCGGAGATACATGAGAAATGGAGGAATTCGAGGCGGCGACCTCCTCCTGGACGATGGCGGGGCCGATCTCCAGCTGCGGGAGAGGGGCGGTCGAGTTGCTTGACTGGAAATCGTTCCTATCGATCCGATGTTCCGCCGGCTTCGGCCGCTGCTCGATGGTGCGTGCGCATTTCTTCCAGCCGTGCCGGCGTATGTCTTTCAACCCCAATCCAATGGTTGCCGGCTTCGCTCGAGTGAATGAGTTCGTCGAGTTTGGCCTGAACTGCAAGAGTATGGCGGCTGCGCGCATGTTGGAGGAGAAGCAGGATCAGGAAAGCCATTAGCGTCCCGAACATGTTGCAGAGCAGAAACCATTCGCGCGTGAAGCCGGCGACCATGCCGTAGGCGATCCAGCCGGTGACAAGCGTTGTCATCCCTGCCACGGTGAGGTGATGCCCCACCCAAAATGAAGCGGCGTCCGAACCGAGCTTTTGAGCGCGTGCAATCGCCTGACTGAAGGAAAGGCTCATCTGACCGCCAGCCTGTCCTCGGCCGTCAGATCGAAGGCAGAAGGGTTTCGACCTCCTCGCGGCCTTTCCTACCGCGGGGAACGACCCTTTCTTCCCAAAATCGTGCCGCTTCCGCCGGCTCCTTTTCCCAAATGCGCGTGGAAATCTTGTTGTCGTCCGTGACGACTCTGCGGGTGCCGCCCAGGCGACGGTACTCTTCGGCAAGCTCAACGGCTGTCGTTTGGCGCTCGGTCATGCTCACCTCCACGGATCATTCCCTCAGGAACCGCCAATGCGCGGGATTGTTCCTGATCGCTACAGGACCGCTTCCAACCGGGCCACCGTCCTGTTTCCAATAGACAGGCTTCTCGCGATCTGGATTGTGCGCTGGGGCTCGATTGGGCGGGATGCCGGTGGAACAGATGGGTCACTGCGCCGTTGTCTGGTCATTGAGACAATCACGTCCGAAGAGAAGGAAAGCATCATGGGAAGCACCACCGACAAGGTCGCCGGCAAGGCGAACGAACTCGCAGGCCAAGCGCGCCAGGGTCTCGGCAAGGCAATGGACGATGAGGAGATGCAGGCCAAGGGCATTGTCCAGGAAGCCAAGGGTGATGCCCAGCAGGCCAAGGGCAAGGCCAAGGACGCCATCAAGGACGTCATCGACCGCGCCTGACCGTCGATATCAGTGAGAACAAAGAAGGGTGCTCGACCTCCGGGGGAGCGCCCTTTTCGTTGTCCGAAGGTTGGCCGCTGCCGCCCTCAGCGTCGATCGATCATTTCACGGCTGGGGTCTTATGCCAAGCCTTCGGTTTCCTTGACTTCAACCGCGACGTCCATGCCCAGGAAGGCATCCGTTCGGCCCGTGAAACTCCCGGTTACGGGAACAGCTTCGACGATGTCGCGGGTGACTGCCACCGGGATCAGGTTGGCGCCGCCCATGCTGCGGTTCGTCGGATCGAAGGTGATCCAGCCGGCACCGGGAACGAAGACTTCGGCCCAGGCATGCGTCGATCCCTTGTCGGTCGACCCCGCCAGCCGGCTGTCGGGATTGAACAGGTAGCCGGAAACTATTCGCGCACCGAAGCCAAGGCTGCGCACTGCCTCGACGAACAGGACCGCAAAATCCCTGCAGGATCCCCATCCACGGTCCAGTGTTGCCGTGGGTGTCTGGGTGCCTTCTTCCTCTCGGCTTTGGTATGAGATCGAAGACGCGATGCCGGAGCTCACGTCTTTGAGCAGCGACAAGGTGTCCGTCGGATTGCCGGCGACAAACCCCCGCGCCCATGTCGAAAGCCTGCCGTCGCTGTCATTATACTGCTGCGCCGCCAAAGCGCCGAGGTCGATCCAATCCTTGTCATCGTAGAGGAATGGATAGTTGATGGCCGATGCGGCGATGTCGAACACGGGCCACGCCGCCGCCGTCAAATCGACCTTGGCGAGGCTGTCCACCACAAGCACATCGCTGCGGGCAAGGAACGCGGCGGACGCGACCGTATTGCCGAAAACGTCGTTTGACCAATTGAGCTGCGCTTCCGGGGAAACGGCAACGTCATGGCTGAGCAGCTTCAGTTCACGGCTTTCCCGCGGCCTCAGCATAAGTCTGTGAGGCAAAAGCGAGACGGTCTCCCGATAGCGGTAGGTGGTCCGGTGATGGATGCTGAGTTTCGGCATTTGTGACCTTTGCTGCGGCGCGCCGAGCGGCCACGACGTGGGAAACGACGCGCGGCCCGGCAGACCTATAAGGAGGAGGGAGCGGGAAGGTTCGTCGTGAAGCAGGTTTCTCTTTCATCGGAGGATGCCGAGAGGGTGCCCCCATGCGCCTTGACGATCTCCGAAGAGATGTAGAGACCCAGGCCGAGACCCTGTTGACTTGCCCTGACATTCTCTCGCGAGAAGGGCTCGAACAGGGTGGGGAGAATGTCGGCAGGGATTGCGGCGCCCGTATTGTGGACCGACAACAGAAGGCCGCCGTCGGGCTGGCCCGCCGTCACGCGTATGGGTCCGTCTTTTGCCCCGTGGGCTATCGCATTGGCGAGCAGGTTTGACAGGACTTGCGAAAGACGGCCTGGATCGCAAGTCACTGGGTCGGGGATATTGATATCCGACTTGATTTCCCGCTCGGGGTTGGCAACCTGCAACTCTTCTATCACATGCCGGAACACCGGTTCGAGCTGCACCGCGTGCCGATCGATAGGTATGCCGCCGCCCAGCCTTCCGCGCGCGAAGTCCATGACGTTGTCGATCAGGCCTGCCATTCGCGCTGTGCTGTTGCGGACGAGATCGACAATCGAGGTTGCCCGGGCATCTAACGGTGTCTTTGCAAGCATTCTCATGCCTGCATCGATCGATGCCAGCGGATTGCGGAGATCGTGGCCAAGCACGGCGATAAACTGCTCCCGCAACGCTGCCGTTTCGCGCTCCCCAGACAATCCCACCTCAAGGAATTTGCGTTCCTCTATCGCTTTCGAGCGTTCGTCGCGAAGGTTCTGCTCGTAGTTCTTGCGGTGCATGGCCTGGAAGAACGTGAAGCGGATGAATATCGGTATTCCCAGCTCGTCTCTGCGTTCCGCGGCGTTGGCGATCACGGGCAGCCGCTTGCCGTCCTTGGAAACCAGTTCGAGAGCGACCTCGTCGAACATGGCCTGCATGCGCAGCAATGGTCGGAGATGGGTTTCGAAATAGATCTTGCCGCCTATGCTGAAGAGGTCGGATATCTGCATCCCCCTCAGGTCATCCGTCGTGTAACCGACCCAAGCCGTCATCCGGGAATTCGCCCGCAGGATCGCACCGCCAGGCGAAACAGTCACGTATCCGTTGCGAGAGCGTTCGAAGAAGTCCTCGAAGTCGTCGATCAGGTCGGAAAGCTCATGCGGCTGTTCGGGTAATGTCATTGAGGAAATCTTTGATATCGGCGATTGTTTCTTCAGGCGCACTCAGGTTCGGGCAATGGCCTGTGGCCTCCATGACGACGAGCTTGCTGTTCGCCAGCCGCTGATGGACGTATTCGCCGACGGCTTCGGGTGCGATGACGTCATCGGAGCATTGGAGGACGAGAACCGGTATGTCGACACCGTCGAGGGCGTCGCGGGTGTCCGAAAGGAAGGTGGTGTGGGCAAAATGCCTTGCGATATCAGGATCTGTGCGGCAGAAGCTGTTGGCAAGTTCCTCCCCGAGTTCCGCACGTTCCGGATTGCCCATGATCACCGGAGCCATCGCGGTCGACCAGCCCAGATGGTTGGTGTCAAGGAAATCGAGAAGCTCGTCCATTTGAGCCCTGGTGAAGCCCCCCACATATTCTTCGTCGTTCAGATAACGAGGCGAAGGGCCAACGAGAACCAGCGCCTTGAACAGTTCGGGGGCCTTCTTGGCGGCGATCACGCCAATCATGGCACTGACCGAGTGGCCGACAAAAACCGCGTCCCTCAGACCCAGTTCCCGGCCGATTTCCACGATGTCGTCGGCATAGCCGTCGAGCGAGGCGTATTTGTCGTAGGAATATGCTTCAAGGTCGGACTTTCCCGCGCCGACATTGTCGAACAGGACAATCCTGCAGCGCTCCTCGAACGCCGGCGCCACATAGCGCCACATCGCCTGATCGCAACCGAAGCCGTGGGCGAACATGATCGTTTCAGAACCTTGTCCGCGAACGGAGACGTTGTTCCGCTTGAGAATACTCATGACATACCCTTCCGGAACAAGCCTCTCGTTTTCTAGCATGTGCGGGAACAATTAGCCACCAACTTGCCTGCCCTTCTGCCGGCCGTTCGCGCGCTCCGTACGGTATCGCACAGAGGCGGTGGACGAAACACAATACCGGAACGTTGCGGGTGCGAGCGCATTTCTAGAATGCGGGTCGCTTCCGGCCCGAACAAGGAAAAATTCATGAAAAACATTATCTTGGCAGCGGCGCTGCTCACCGCGGTGTCAGGCCAGGCATTTGCGCAAACGACGACGGCCACCGAAACCAAGACGCCTGCGGTCGCCACGTCCGGCACCAACAACGCGAACGCTCCCGTCGAAGGCAAGAACTCCTTCACCGAAGCGCAGGCAAAGGGCCGTATTGCAGACGCTGGCTTTACCGATGTGAGCGGACTCCAACTGGACGACAAGGGCATCTGGCGCGGCACCGCGATGAAGGATGGCAAGTCGACGTCGGTTGCGCTGGACTACCAGGGCAACGTCGTCGCTCAGTAAGCAATTTTCAAAACCAAGGAGTCATTCAATGAAAACAGTTACAAGTCTTTTCGACACTTATCGCGACGCCAGCGCGGCGGTATCCAATCTCAAAAGCGCCGGCATTCCTGACAGCGACATCAGCATCGTCTCGAACAACGGCGACGGTCACTACAAGGACGAGTCCAATACGGCTGAAGATGCGGGCACCGGCGCAGGCGTCGGGGCTGTCGTCGGCGGTACAGGCGGTCTCCTCGCCGGCCTCGGCATGCTCGCCATTCCCGGCGTCGGGCCGGTGGTTGCGGCGGGCTGGCTCGCCGCACTGGCAGTCGGCGCGGCAGGCGGTGCCGTTGTTGGTGGTGCGACGGGCGGCTTGATCGGCGCTCTCACGAGTTCAGGCGTGCCGGAGGCCGATGCCGAGGTTTACGCCGAAGGTGTCCGCCGCGGCGGCACGCTGGTGACCGCCAAGGTCGATGAAGGCCGCTATGCCCAGGCCGAAGGCATTCTCCGTGGTTCCAATTGGGTTGATCCCAGTGTTCGCCGCGGCGCATACGAGCAGCAGGGCTGGAAGGGTTTCGATCCGGCGCTCGACCCCTACAGCACTGGCCAGATCGAACAGGAACGCAGCCGATATTCGCGTGTCTGAATGAGCGGCGCCGACGGTTGAATGCCGTCGGCGTCCCTCTATTCCCAGATCGTTATTTCATCAGTCCGGCGGCGCGTAGCGCGTCGGTGATGACTTTGCCGACACCGTCACTGTGACCGTTTCTGCCCGCCGCGACTTTTGCCGGCGTTTTTGATTTCGCATAGGCCATCGCCTTTTCGACGAGCGATTCCACGCCCTCGAAGACCGGCTGGGACGATGACGGTTTCGTTGTTCCCTCGAAGGTCGCCACATCCAGGTCGCCGACGATGTTCCAACTTTTCGCAATGCGCGCGGTCGATGAAATCCCCGTCTCCAACATGAACGAGCCAATCTCCCCGAGCGGAACTTTTCCACTCACCGAAAGAGGAACGCCATGTGCCATGCCTTTGATCAGGTAGAGTTCGACAGCCTCGTTGCCTTGTTTGTCGAGCCAGATTTTTCGGGTGTGTCCGTTGACAGTGCTGACGCTGTCCGCTGCGTCGTCGCCGCCATGCGCACCAACCCACTGACTGGCAACCTGCGCGGCGTTGACGGGTCTCACGGTCTGGTCATGCGTGCCGTGCCAGATGGAGATCCGGGGCAGTGAATTTACTCCCGAAGAGGTGAGCGCCAAAGCTGATCGCAAAGGCGCCGCACTGGGGGAATTGCGACCTTGCATCCTTTCGAAGGCTTGCCCGACACCGGAGGCCACGCCGTATGGCAGTCCGCCGATAATCGCCCCGCCCGCAAAAACCTCCGGATAGGTCGCCAGCATGACGTTGGCCATTGCCCCGCCGGCTGACAGCCCGGTGATGAACACTTTTCCCCCATCCAAGCCGTGCGCCTCTACGGCATGGCCGATCATTTCGCGGATAGACCGAGCTTCCCCGGCATCGCGGTGCGTGTCGCCCGGCTCGAACCAGTTGAAGCAAAGGTTTGCATTGTTGGCGCGCTGCTGCTCGGGAAACAGTACCGCAAACCCCATCTCCTCGGCCAACTGTGTCCAGCCGGAGCCGCGGTCGAAGCCTGCTGCGTCCTGGGTGCAACCATGCAGCACGACCACCAGCGGCGTTTWCGGAGCCAGAATGCTCGGCAGATAGAGCCAGCACTTGAGCGCACCGGGGTTGGGTCCGAAGCCCGTCAGCTCGACCAGCGCACGTTTGTTTTGATTTCTAAGCACATCCGTCTCCTTCGCCCGACACGGGCGTGAATACGACAAGTAGGCACGAATGCTGCGCTGCACAAATTTATTGGCGACTTATCTCGCTTCGTACGCTTTCGGACCAATTGGTTCCGAGATTTTCGAAACGGGATTTTCAGTCTGCCGCGAAACAGGCCACGCGTCTCGATCGGCTCGAACGCTTGCTCGACGCCTTGGGGGACGGTATCTCGTAGCAGGTGCCAGCAAGCGTGAAGCGCGCCCGCACGGCTGGTTGAATGAAGACGAAATCTGCATTCCCGTTGGTTGAAAGCTTCAACCGGTTGAGCTTCTTGATGCCGAAACGCCACACCCAGCCCTGGCTTGCGACATTTCGCGTCATCCTCAAGTCATCCGGGAACTTAAGCGAAGGGTGACAGTTGAATTGGCGCACATCCCTGCACCTCTCATATTGGAAGTCCATCCGTGTCAAAGTTTTTCGCCAAGTTCGCAGCTGCCGTCGCAAGTGCCTCCGGCAAACCTATAACCTTCGTGGCCGCCGTGACCCTTGTTCTTGCCTGGGCCGCGTCAGGCCCTTTCTTCAACTATTCCGAGACTTGGCAGCTCGTCATCAACACCAGCACGACGATCATCACTTTTCTGATGGTGTTCGTGCTTCAGAATTCCCAGAACAGGGACGGCAAGGCGCTGCAAGCCAAACTCGATGAACTCATCCTGTCGAGCCAAGCTGCCAATCGCTTTGTCGGGATCGAAAAGCTCGACGAAAAGCAGCTGCGAGAGATGAGTGATGATCTCGCGAGCAAGGCGGAGTGTGTCAATGAAGCGGCCGAAGAAAGAAGCACGGCCTGAACACTTGGATGAACTTGGCCGTTGCCTCGTTGGTGACTATTCGTGGTGCGACCGCAGGTCTGCGCCAGGAGCGAGCGTTTTGTCGTAAAGGCACACCTGACGATCCAGTCGAGAACGGTCTGCCGGCTACGGGAACCCATGCGCAATCGATTTCTTTAGTTTGCGTCGTACCGTCGTGGTTCGTGGGACGCGTGGAAGGTGATACTGCCCTCTCGCTGAGCCATCGTCGACGACTGCTTTGCCGCAAAGCGGCCATCCCGCCAGGCGCCTAACCGATCGAGATCTTCCAGATCACCCCGATTGCCGCGCATGTCAGGAGCGTTGTGATCGGTGAAATCTTGAACCTGAAGATGGCGATTGCCGCGGCGACCGAGAGCACCAGCGAAGGGACGACAATCGACGCCAGCACCGGCACATCGAGTTCGATCGGACCAAGCGCCCACGGCCGAACCCGTGAGAACAGGGTGTGCAGCGCAAACCAGATCGCCAGGTTGAGGATGACGCCGACGACGGCGGCGGTAATGCAGGAGAGCGCTCCAGCGAGCGCGGCATTGCCTCGCAGCTTCTCGATGAAGGGAGCGCCGAGGAAAATCCACAGGAAGCACGGCACATAGGTGACCCAGGTGGTCAGCACCGCGGCGAGCGTCGCCGCCGTCAGCGGGCCGAGCGTTCCGGGATCGCGGTAGGCGCCCATGAAGCCGACGAATTGCACGACCTGGATCAACGGACCCGGCGTGGTTTCCGCCATGCCGAGACCGTCCAGCATCTCGCCGGGCTTAAGCCAGTGGTAATGGTCGACGGCCTGCTGCGCGACATAGGAAAGCACGGCATATGCTCCCCCGAAGGTGACGACAGCCATCTTCGAGAAGAAGACCGCGATCTGCGTGAAGACGTCGCTGGGGCCGAAAGCGGCATATAATGCGGCCACCGGCACGATCCAGAGCGCAAGCAGCACGACCGACATCTTGAGCGACCATGACACGTTCGGCCGCGCATGCGGGGGCGTCGCTTCGCCGAGGCAGGAATCGGCATCGCTCAGCACGGGGCCAGACCCCGCCTTGTGGCCACCGCCCGCCCGGAACAACGGTGATCCGGTCCTCGCGCCGACATAGCCAATAATGCCGGCGGCGAGGATGATCAGCGGGAAGGGCACATGCAAGAAGAAGATCGCCATGAAGGCGGCTGCAGCAATGCCGATCATCAGCTTATTCTTCAGCGCTCGGCCGCCGATGCGGAACACGGCCTGGACGACAACGGCGAGCACCGCGGCTTTCAGCCCGAAGAACAGGCCGTCGACCACCGAGACATCGCCGAAGATCACGTAGATGTAGCTCAGCGCGAGGATGGAGAGAAAGCCTGGCAGCACGAACAGGATGCCGGCAACCAGACCGCCGAGCGTCCGGTGCATCAGCCAGCCGATATAGATGGCGAGCTGCTGCGCCTCCGGCCCTGGCAGCAGCATGCAATAGTTCAATGCATGCAGGAAACGATGCTCGCCGATCCAGCGCTTTTCGTCGACGATGATCCTGTGCATGACGGCGATTTGCCCCGCAGGTCCGCCGAAGCTCAGCGCCGCGACCCGCACCCAGACCCAGAACGCCTCGGCGAAGGAGACGCCGTGGGCGTGTTCCGCACCTGCGATTTCGGCGCCTCCATTCAAAGCGGTCTCGGACATCTCAAAACCCTTTCTTGTTGGTGGGCCAGTTGTGTGTCTCTTCGGTGGCGTCCCGGCACCAGCGATAGAAGGCGTCGTAGAGCGTCATGCCCGCTTCGAGCTGTTGGAGGTCGTCGTTGAACATCCGCGACAGGCCGAGCGAGGCGGCAAGCAGGCCGGCAACCTCGGGCGCGAGCTCCGGACGGGAGGTGTCGGCACCGCGGACGATGGTGGCGAAGCGCTGCATCGGCGCGGTGCCGAGGCCGAATTCCTCGACCATGACGTCGAAGGTGCAGAGATCGCCACGATGGCTCCAGAAGATATCGGAGTCGATATCGAACGGGACAGCGTTGAAGCGGTCGGCCACCAGCTCGACCTCAGATGGCGCGACAAAGAGAAAGACGGCATCGGGATCGACGAAGCGGCGGATCAGCCAGGGGCAGGCGATCCGGTCGATCTTCGGCCGCGACCGGGTCACCCAGACGGTGCGGCCCTGCGCGTCGCGGAGCGGCAAGCGCGAGACCGGCACTGCGGGCAGGTCTTGCGAGACCCACGCTTCGAAGCCGCCTTCGAGCACTTCTGCGGGGATATCGTGGTGGCGGAGCCATGCGGCCACGCCGTGGCTCAGTTTCTTGCCCCTCTGGCAGATGACGATGGCGCTTTCCGCGTCAAGGCGCTCGATCCAGCTGAGGTCTGTGTGAGGATGCCGCCGCGAGCCCGGGATCAGGCGGGGGTCGGCGTCGAAATCCTCGTCGACGCGCACGTCGATGAGGTCAGGGCAATTGGGCGTGCCGATCAGGCGGTTAAGGCGGTCGGGGGTGATTTCCAGGAACGAGGGCATGGTGCGTCCTTCCGGTGAGGGTTGAATGGACGCGATTTCGGCTGTCGCCTCGTGGGGTGATCGCAGACCCCAGGATTTTGTCATCGCAAAACCGCGCCGCACCTGTCAAGCGGGATCATGGCGATCGGACCGGATCTGCCCGGATGAGATTGACCTTTCCATCCCAACCATCGGCCGGCTCGCCGCCCTTAACCTGGCTGACGGTGGCAAAGGCTGCGGCCGCCGCGTCTCGCGGCCCGGAATAGTCCTGGTCGGAAATTGCCCGCGTCGTCATCCAGCCAAACGTCGACAACTGCTCATGCACCACCGAGGCGAACCAGACCGGAGAAAGCTGCCCGTCATCGACATTGAGATCGGATTGCCAGAGCCGCAGCACCAACCGGCCACGGACGCCTTGCGGATCGGGGTGGACCAACAGCAGGTCGGGGGCATGGCCGCTGGCGAGCAGCGGGAAGACGGGCAGTTGGTCCGGTCCGGAATGCGGCGCCAGCCAGGCGTTTGCATTGGAGACCAGAGATGGCGGCTCTTTCCAGCCTTTGGCGGCGAGGCGGCTATCGATGTCGGCCAGTGCACCGGCGATCTGCAAAGTCAACGGTTCCTTGTCCTCGCCGGTAATGTCGATCCTGCGCGCCGGCAGGGCTCTCCAGCCGTCCTGCAGCCAGGATTGCAGCGGGACAGTCACAATTGCCTGTTGCACGGCATAGCGGCGCATATCGGTCGCGTGGTTGTGGTGAATGTTGAGACCGCCTGCGACCAGCAGTGCAACGGCCGCTGCTGTAGCGATCCGCGCCGGTCCGACGGCCTCCTGTCGGCCGCGCAACAGGATGAAGGACACGGCCGTCAGCCAGAGCGTGCCGAAGGACAAGCCGGCCACGACATCGGAAAACCAGTGCGCGCCGAGATAGACGCGCGAGAAGGCGATCGACACAGCCATCAGCATGGCCGCGAAGGCAAGCGGCAAGCGCCAGGCAGGGCGAAGCTCGCGTGCGATCAACACGGCGAGGAAGCCATAAAGGATGGCGTTCGACGTGCTGTGGCCGCTTGGAAACGAGAACTCACTCCAGCCGCCATAGGCCATCTCGCCAGGCCGGGTCCGGTGCAAAGTCGCTTTGATCACCGTATTGACCAGCGATCCGCCGGCGACGGCGATCAGCAGGAAGAGCGCGCTGCGCCAGGCGCGACGCAGCGCCAGCAGCAGGAACACAGCGGTGGTCACGGCGCTGACCACGACCGTGTCGCCGAGTTCCGTGAGGCTGATCATGATGGCGTCACCGGCGTCGGTGCGCAGTGCCCGCAAGCCTTGGAATACCGAATTGTCTGCCTGCACGAGCGGATCGCCATTGATGACGTCCTCGAGCACACCGAGGAAGATCCACGCCGCCGCGACGATCACGACGCCGGCGACAAGCAGCGCGATCGCATCGCCCGGCGTCCTGCCCATCAGCCGGGACACTGTTCTCGCGGCAATCCCGTCGCCGCGTCTTGCCCAGCCCCGGGTCCTGGCGAGAATGCGCACCAGGCGCGGCAGGCCGTAGCGCAAGGCCCAACGCAGTAGCGTCCATGCCAGCCATAGGAGCACGATGATCAGCGCCAGGAGAATGGCGAGCGGCTTGGCCGCCTTGCCGAATTCGGCGAAAGCCGCACCGACGAACACGGCAGGCAGGACATGCGAGAGCGTCCAGGCGATCGCGGAGAGCACATTGACGAGATAGAAACGCCAGGGCGGCATGCCGACAATACCGGCGAGCAGGGGCACCACTGCCCGAATGCCGGGAATGAAGCGAGCCAGGAACACGCCCATATTGCCATGCCTTGCGAAGAAAGCTTCCCCCTTCTCGACCATGGCTGGATAGTGGTTGAGCGGCCAGGCGGACAGCAGCGCGCGCTGATAGCGATGGCCGAGCCAGAACGACAGGCCGTCGCCGACAATCGCACCCGAGGCGGTGGCGGCGAGCATCGGCCATAGTTTGACCACGCCGGCCGGGATCAGTGCGCTGACGGCCAATATGACGGCTGTGCCGGGCACGACAATGCCGATGCCCGGCAATGCCTCGGACATCGCCAGAAGGAAGATCAGGGCATAGGCAGCATAGCCATGCTGCTCGATCAGTGCGGTGATGCCCGAAAGCAGGTCTGTGAACACTGGGCAGTTATCTCCATGCGCATTGTGACCAGATTTAACGAATTGCAGCTGAATATCGTCTGCATGACTTTGCCCGGTCGAGATGGACTCATCATTTCTCCATCCTCCCGAAACTGAAAGCTAGCTGAAAGGTTGGGTTGGCTAAGATCATCGGCATCGCGGAGGAACGCATCATCGCAAAGATGGCGCGGCAAGCGATGACGAACAGCCAGGAGGAGATTTCGATGCGAGCCTTTCGCACACACCTAATTCATACAGTCGCTCTTACCACTATCGCGCTCGCGGCGACGCTGAACGCCGTTGAGGCTCATGCCGCCGACAAGATCTCGATCATGGTCGGTGGCTACGAGAAGCAGATCTACCTGCCCGCCAAGCTTGCCGAAGCGCTCGGCTATTTCAAGGACGAGGGCCTCGACGTCGAACTCCTCAACGAAGCGGCGGGTGTCGATGCCGAAAACCAGCTGCTCGCCGGCGCGGTGCAGGGCGTGGTCGGCTTCTACGATCACTGCGTCGACCTCCAGGCCAAGGGCAAGTTCGTCGAATCGATCGTCCAGTTCAGCCAGGCGCCCGGCGAAGTCGAGATGGTGTCGGCCAAACATCCGGAGATCAAGTCACCGGCCGATTTCAAGGGCAAGAATCTCGGCGTCACCGGCCTCGGCTCGTCGACCAATTTCCTCACCCTCTACATGGCCTCCAAGGCCGGCCTGCAGCCGGGCGACGTGGTGACAGTACCGGTCGGCGCCGGTGCCACCTTCATCGCCGCCATGCAGCAGGACCAGATCCAGGCCGGCATGACCACGGAGCCGACCATTTCGCGGCTGATGAAGACCGGCGAGGCCAATGTCCTCGTCGACCTGCGCACCGTCGACACCACCCGCAAGGCGCTGGGCGGCACCTATCCCGCAGCGTCCCTCTATATGGAGACGTCGTGGGTAGAGGAGCACAAGGACGAGGCGCAGAAGCTTGCCAATGCCTTCGTCAAGACGCTGCGCTTTATCAACACCCATTCGGCCGCTGAAATCGCCGACAAGCTGCCGGCCGATTTCTACTTCGGCGACAAGGACGGCTATGTCAAAGCGCTCGACGCCGGCAAGGGCATGTTCACGGCCGATGGCGTGATGCCGGAGGATGGGCCGAAGACCGTGCTCGCCGTGCTGTCTGAATTCTCCAAGAACATCCAGGGCAAGCAGATCGACCTGTCGAAGACCTACACGACCGAGTTCGTCAAGGCCGTCAAGTGATCCTCCCGGCAGGCTGCCTCCGGCTTCGGCTGGGGGCGGTCTCGCCGTTTCCAACGGGCTTTCGCGTGCACGCCCGCTCAAGCACGCCGTCAGGTTATCATCATGCAGACCTCATCATCGACTGGCCCGGCCATCGAGCTCATCAATGTCAGCCGCCGTTTCGTCTCGCCCACCGGCAAGTCGCTGACCGCGCTACGCGATTTCAACATGACCGTCGAGCGCGGCGAATTCGTCGCCGTCGTTGGCCCGACCGGCTGCGGCAAGTCGACGACGCTCAATCTCGTCACCGGCTTGGCGCGCCCGAGTGCCGGCGAAGTCCGGCTGATGGGTGGCCCCGTCAGCGGCATAGACCGCCGCGTCGGCTTCGCCTTCCAGACCGATGCGCTCTTTCCGTGGAAGAATGTCATCGACAATGTCATGGCCGGCCCGCTGTTCCGCGGCAAATCCAGGGCGGAGGCGGAGAGGGCGGCCAAGGATTGGCTGGCCCGCGTCGGCCTGTCGAAATTCCTGCATCACTATCCGCACCAGCTCTCGGGCGGCATGCGCAAGCGCGTTTCGCTGGCCCAGACCTTCATCAACGAGCCGGAAATCCTGCTGATGGACGAGCCCTTTTCCGCGCTCGACGTGCAAACCCGCACCGTCATGCACGAGGAACTGTTGAAACTCTGGGCCGAGCGCAAGGCCTCCGTCGTCTTCGTCACCCATGATCTCGAAGAGGCCGTGGCACTTGCCGACAAGGTCTATGTGCTGACAGCCGGCCCCGCCACGGTCAAGTCGGTCTACACGATCGACTTGCCGCGTCCGAGGATCGTCTCCGAGATCCGCTACGAGCAGAGCTTCATCACCTATTGCCGCACCATCTGGGACGACCTGCGCGAAGAGGTCGAGACCAGCTATCGCCGCGCCGCCGAAGCGGCCTGAGGGAACACGACCATGGCCGATATCGCCCTTGAAACCACCCCGCGCGTCGCATTCGCCCCCGGCACGTCCGATGCCGAAATCGAAGCCGCCGCACTCAAATCCATCCGCCGCCGCAGGCACATGGTGCTGTTCTGGCAGATCGCCATCCTGGTGATCCTGCTCGGCCTCTGGGAGCTAGGCTCGGAYTTCGGATGGATCGATCCGTTCTTCTATGCCAGCCCCAGCGCCATCGCTGTCAGGCTTTGGGACTGGGCAGTGAACGGCACCAGCCAGGGGTCTCTCTGGTATAATCTCTGGGTGACGATGGAAGAGGCGCTGATCGGCTTCGTCTTCGGCTCGGTCGCCGGCGTCATCGTCGGCGTTGGGCTTGGCCGCAACCGGATGGCATCGGACGTGCTCTCCGTCTACATCAAGGCGATCAATTCGATCCCGCGCGTGGTTCTGGCGCCGATCTTCATCATGATCATGGGGCTGGGTCTGGCGTCGAAAGTGGCGCTCGCCTTCATCATGGTGTTCTTCGTCGTCTTCGCCAATGCCTTCCAGGGCGTGCGCGAAGCCGACCGCAACATGATCGCCAATGCCCGCATTCTCGGCGCCTCCAACTGGCAGGTGACGCGCACCGTCATCATCCCCTCGGCGATGAGCTGGATCTTCGCCAGCCTGCACGTCTCCTTCGGCTTCGCCATCATCGGCGCCATCGTCGGCGAATTCGTCGGCGCCCGCTTCGGCATCGGCCAGTTGATCTCGATTGCGAAGGGCACATTCGACGCCGCCGGCATGTTCGCTGCCATCCTCCTGGTCATGGTCGTGACGCTGGTGGCGGAATATATCATGACGATCATCGAGAACCGCCTGGCGAAATGGCGGCCGCAGCAGCATCTGGACACGCAGTGAAGTTGGTGTGATCCTACGGCCCGTTTGCAAAGGCGCGAGACGCCAGCTCGCGCCTTTCAGCTATTGAGCCGATCGCTTCAGGAAGAAATTGACGGCCTCGGTCATCGTCGTGTCGCCCATCAACTCGTCGACCTCAGCGGCAGCCGTCAATGCCTCCTCACGGTCACCACGCAAGGCTTCTCCAAGTGCCACGGTAGCATATTGGGCAAAATAGCCGAGGCGCGTGACCACCGAAAACGACCGGTCATCCGCCTTGTCATCGATCAGAGAAGATGCCGTGTTGTTCACCACCAATAGGAACTTGAAGGCCTGCTCTGCCGGCAGGTCGCGGACGGCGATGAGCAACTGTTCGCCGAGCGCGAAGAGGATCCTGTCTGCGACATCACGATCGGTACTGAGCTGCGCCGGGAGCGTGATTGTTGCGCGGCCAATAAGCTCCGGGTCACCGCTACGCGCCGAACGCGCCATCAAATCCCCCAGATGCTCTGCGCGGGTGACAGCCGGGATCGCACTGCCGGATTGCTCCAATGCGTCGAGGTCTTCCGCGAGGTTATCCGCCGGGGCAATGCCTTCGCGTTCATCAAGCGTGGCGAGGTCACCGCGGAACGCGTTGATGCGCTGGGGCAGGTCGAGTTCGATGGCACGCTGCAAGCCGCGTTCGGCATAGTGGCGCGCCTTTCCATAGTCACCGGCGTAGAAATAAGCTTGGCCAAGCGTGCCAAAAGCTGACAGTTCGCTCATCTCGGATTGGGCAAGGTTCGCGTAGCGCAAGGCTCGCTCTGCGGCTTCCACCGCCTTGTCGAACTGTTTCGCCAGCAAATAGAGTGCCGACAGATCGACCGCGAAGGATGATTGCTCTACGGGATCACCATGCGCAACAGCGAGCCGCTCGCCTTCGAGTGCAGCCGATATCCCTTCTTCATGCCGTCCCCGCAGGCGTTTCATGATCTGCGCGATACGACCGCAGGCCAGCATCTCACCGTAGGTGTTTTCGCTCGCACGAGCCTCCTCGCGCATGCGTTGGGCGATCGGCAGCGCCTCGCTCCAGCGGCCGCTGCTGATCATCCTGTCAACCAGCACACGCTCGACCGTGCGCTGCAGCCAAGGGTCTAGCGAGGCGTCATCGAGGCAGGCTAGAAGGTCCGCTTCCGCGTCCGCAAATGCCCCGACAGCATATCGCAACATGCCGCGTGAGTGCAGCAGGCGCAGGCGCCATGGGTTGGTGCGCTCGGCAGGAAGTTCTGCTGCGGCAAGCAAGGCTTCGCCGTCCGCCACCACGTCCAGCAGGAATTTGGGCGAGGGATTGAACCAACGTCGCTTTTCCCTGAATTCTTCCAGCTCACACCAGATGAGTTCGGCGAGTGCCAAGCCGCATTCGAAGGCCCGCTCCGCCGCAAGCGCACGGCGGGCCTCGAGATAAGCCTTATAGAAGCGCGCCGCCATGCCACCGTCTTCGATCGTGCTACGTGCGATGCGAACTGCCGTCAGCATGCGTTCTAGCTGAGCGACGGCCGCGGTACTGCTGCCAGCGGCGCGGTCGCCGGCCCGGCCGGCATATCGCGCAAGCGCAGTTCCGATGCCGATATAGGCGCGCGCAGTTTCCTGGCCGCCGCGCGCAAGCATCTCGCTCAGCGGCTGGCCTCCCCGGGCAAGGCGCGTTATCAGCGACGCGCCGATCTTCGCGGCATCGTAGGCGTCCACGTCCCACAATGTAGTGGCATAGGCGCGCGCGCCGATCCGCACGAACTGACGGCTCATATTCGTCCAGGACAGGGACGAATTGTTGAGCACTATGGGCCGCCGGTATAGCTCGCTCCATTGCGGGATGGCGGAAGCACGTAGTTCATAGGGGCCTAAGTGAATTCCATCATAGCTGCGAGGCGTGTTGAAAAACACGAAGTCGACCGGCAGCGTGTTCAAGAGGTCATTGATAGAGGCGGGGTCGATTGGTTCCGAATCCGAACGAACCACCAGAGTGTCGCTCAAACGACCGGTGAGGCTGGTCCCGATCTCTTCCGTACCGGAGCGTTGCAACAACCCGGAACCCATGACCAGATTGAACGATGCGAGCGGATCGAGCGTGGCCTGCGCTGCGAAGTCGCTGAGGAGCTGCAGATCCGCATCCTCGATCACGTGACCGATCGGTTTTTCCGCCCAGCTTTGCCCTTCGAAGGAGACAAAGCCATAGGGAAGGCCAGTCGTGAACGCGGTGAGCCGCGCCTTGCCCACCGCACGGCATGCCTCCGCCGGCACTGCGGCAGAAACCGCATCTTCGAGTGAAGACAGGGTGTCGGCGCGTGCGCCCTTGAAAAACGTACGCCGCACTGCCGTGCCAAGCCACCGGAAGGGTCCGCTTGCGGTCGTATTGGCAGAAGGCCGGTCATCCTTCTGCGCATGCCGCTGCATCTCGGCGATCGCTTCTCGCACCGCCCCTAGCCGCGGTGGCGGGGTCACGACAAGTCGCGTTCCCAGATGGGCGGCGTAGACCGCACCCACGAGGCTGCTTGCATCGTTGCGCGCTTCGACCAGCACGGCGTGGTTTTCACTTGGTTCAGGCCCGGTCGAGCGTACCTTCGGCGGACCGGGCGGCGTCTCCGGGATCTGGAGCAACGCGCCGGCAAGCCGTGCTTCATGCAGTGCTGCGAGCACGTCGACAGCGCTGTTGCTCGCCGCATGCACCCACCCGCGCGCTGCCGCATCACCGCCAAGCTCCATCGCGCAACGCTGCGCGAAGGCTTCGAGCGTTCCGGCACCCTGGTCGGGGAGCAGGATGACACGCTCGACACGTTCGGACAGGACTTGCGGACGCGCCGCTGGTAACGCGTCGCCTTCAGGCGCTTCCGGCGCGACTATATCCAGCTCGTCTTCAGGCTCGAACAAAAGGATCGCACGCCTGATGCCGAGGTCCGCCAGCGCATGGCGCAGCATCAGATTGCGCTTGGCGATCGAACGCCGTTGGGCGAGTGCTTCTATCAGGCGACGCGACTGGGCAGATTCAGCTGCAAGATCTGCCCGCTGGGTTTCGTCCTCGGCCATGTCCCGCATGCTGATCGTCCCGGCGCGTTCCAGCGTTGCGTCGACCATCGACCGATGGGTGCGATAGAGCGCGAGATGCTCTTCCTTGCTCACGGTGAGTTGAGGAACCACGATGAGCGGAACATAGCGCCGGTCCGGAACCGCAGCGAGCGCGATGGCCGCCTCGCGCCATTGTTCCGGCCAGCACAGCACCGCGGTGTCGGCTGTCGGTGTCAAGCCTGTGCAACGCAGCGAGAGCTCTGCCGTGCCGCCCAACGGTCCGGGCGCTACCTTTGCCTCGATGCCGCCATCGGCGGTCGCGGCCACCTCGAGTCTGGTGCCCTCGCCGTTGGCCGCGAGGGCCAGCTCGACCCCGTTCGCAAGCGTGATATCGAGTGACTTGCCCTTGGCTTGCCAATGGATGACATCGTCGATCGAGAGCTGCCAGGTGCCTGGTGCGGCCTTAGGCAGTTCGACTGTGAGCTGCGCCTTGATCTCTGAGCGCTGGCCTTGGGTGCGGTCCTCGCCAGTGACTGCATTGATCTCGTTGTCTAGCTGCAGCGTCCGCTGCACACCGGCGGCGAGGTGCTGGGTCGCCTGATGAGACTCGTAAAAGGCCCTTGGGCCGGGACTCATGGGTTCGACCCGGAGCCTGCCAACACTGATATCGCCAGGTGATGTTTCCAGCGATTCACGGATCGCAAGCGTCAATTCGGCGCGCGCAATCTCGATGGCGGCAAGCAAGCCATTCCGGAAGCGCATCGCAGCGCCGGCATTGCTACCGAGCAGGACATCAGCTGGCATGGATAAGGCCGCGCACGATTTCGGGTGCGGGCGCTACAACCGCACCCGACAGGAAAATTATCACCAGCGTCACTGCAACTCCACCCCAGCTCGTCACCTGTCGAATATAGTCGCGTTTGCCGCGCAACCTGTCAAGCATTTGTATTTGCTTTGCAACTTATCAGCCGCAAGGGACAAGTATCCGGCGATCAAGCTGGGGCCATGGAGAAGGCCTCACGACGTCCAACCCACCATAATCCCTTCAATCCGCCGCCGGCAACCGCACCGTCACCAGCAGACCGCCCTCCCGCGACTCTCCGAGCGAGACGCTGCCGCCGGCGACCTCGACGACCTCCTTGACGATCGAAAGCCCTAGGCCGCTGCCTTCGGCCTTCGTTCCCATCACCCGGTAAAAACGCTCGAACACCTGGCTGCGTTCGGATTCCGCAATGCCGGGGCCGCTATCCTCCACCAGAAGTTCAGCCTGTCCGTCCCGGCGGGACACCGTGACGGTCACCCTTCCGCCCGGGGGCGTATAGCGCAGGGCATTGTCGACGAGGTTGACGATCATTTCCCTGAGCATGGTGGCGTCGCCGACGACGGTCGCGGACATGTCCGCTTCCAGCCCGAGATCTATCTCCTGGGCAAGTGCGGTCTCGGCATGGTCGGCCAGGATCTTGCGCGCGGTTTCCACAAGCTCGATCCGGTCCTGCCTCGGCCGGCGGCTGCCGGGTTCGGCGCGGGAGAGGGTAAGCAACTGGCTGGCAAGCCGTGCCACCTGGCGGGTGCTGTCGCGCAGCGCCTGCAGGGCCTCGTCGCGCCTGACGGCATCGTCCTCGCGGGCCGCGACGCTCGCCTGGGTGGAGAGCAGTGCCAGCGGTGTTCTCAGCTGATGCGCGGCATTGGCGACGAAGCGCCGCTGCGCCGCCATCTGGTTCTGCACCCGCTCCATATGATCGTTCAACGCGCCGACGAGTGGCCTGAGTTCCGTCTGAACCATGTCCGGGGGCAGGGGATCGAGACGTTCCCGGCCGCGTTCGCGCACCGCGTCGCGCAGCCTCAGCACCGGCGCGAGCCCGCGCTGCAGGCCGAAGATCGTCACCAGGCCTGCAAGCAGCACAAGGATGAGCTGTTTGCCGAAATCCGCCAGCCACAGGCTTTGACGCAATGCCCGCTGGCTGTTCTGGGTGACCGCGACCGTCACGGAGATGTCGCTGTCACGGCTCAACCCGACGACGGGGTGGGCGAGCCGCACGACCCTGACGCGCTCGCCATGAAACACGGCATCCTCGCCATTCTCGTTCTTGCCGGGTTTTGGCAGGTCGGGAAATCCGGCCACCAGCGAACCCCATGCCGTGATCACCTGGTAATAGACGCGATCGCGGTAGCCGGTGTCGAACATTTCAAGTGCAGCGGGTGGGATATCAACACCCACGGTTCCGCGTGCATCCGCATGCACGGCTTCGGCGATCACGCGTGCGGAGGCGAGCAGGGTATGGTCGGTCACCAGGTTGGCGGTGATATCGGCGGAGCGGAAACTGAGATAGAGGTTGACGCAGATGGCGGCGATCAGCGTCAGCGTCACCCAGGCAAACAATTGGGCGCGTAAGCTTTGGCTGAAATGTCCGAGACGACGGCCGAGATCACGGATCGGCATCTATTTCCCCGCCGACTGGCGTAGGAGATAGCCGAGACCGCGCAGGGTCGCGATCTGCACATTGCTGCCCTCGAGTTTTTTGCGCACGCGATGCACATAGATCTCGATCGCATTGGCGTCCGCCGCATCATCGAAGCCGAAGACGCTTTCCGCAAGCGACGCCTTCGTCACTGTTGTGCCGGCCTTCATCACCAGATGTTCAAGCACGGAATGCTCGCGCGGCGTCAAAGCCAGCGGCTCGCCGCCGAGCACGAACTGCCGCGTGCCGCCGTCGAAGACGAGATCGCCAATGGCGATTTCTGGCGCTGCCCTGTCATGGCCGCGTCGGATCACGGCCCTGAGACGGGCTTCCAGTTCGGCAATTTCGAAAGGCTTGGCGAGATAATCATCGGCGCCGCTGTCGAGCCCGGCAATGCGCCCATCGAGCCCGGCATTGGCCGTGAGGATGATCACCGGAACCTTGTTGCCGGCTTTGCGCAACCGCTTCAACAAGGTCATGCCGTCCATTTTCGGCAGGCCGAGATCGAGCACCACGGCGGCATAGTCCGCCACCTTGAGCAACTGGTCGGCGTCTTCGCCGTCATGGGCGATATCGACGGCATATTGCCCCTGGCGCAGCGCTTTGCCGAGCCAGGAAGCGAGCTCTCGATTGTCTTCGACGAGAAGCAGTTTCATTCAAACCTTGTATCAGAGTTCTCGCCGTCGAAGCAAAGCCCACAAGCTTTGTTGGAGACCATGGCTTGCCTTGCACATGATCCATTCAAAGCTTCCCGGAAAATCTCGCGTCGGTCGGCGTAAAGCCGAAGTGGCGGCGAAAGGCGCGGTTGAAAGTCGTCACGTCGTCGAAGCCGCATTGAAAGGCGATGTCGATCACTTTGCGGTTCATGCCCGCGGGTTCGGTTAGCTGTCGGAAGGCCTCCTCCAACCGCTTGCGCCGAACGAATGTCGCAATCGGTTCACCATCCATCTCGAAATCGCGCCGCAACTGGGTGCGTGAGATGCGGACATGCTGCGCGATAGCATCTTCGCTCAAAGCGGGATTTGCGAGATTGCGCAGGATGAATGCTTTGGCCGCGGCGATACGCGCGCCCGCAAGCGCGCCGGATCGAGCCGCGTCCCGGCCGCGCATATTCGCGCCGATGGCTAAAGCGGCCAGTTCAACCAGATGACGGGACACAACGTTCATTCCTGCGGCATCCAGCGCGTCGGCCTCTCTCATCGCCGACTGAACGTAACTTGTAAACAAGCCCAGATAGCCATTCGTCTTGCCGATGAAGCCGCCCACCAGCAGATCGGAACTGCTGACATAGTCCTTCAACAGGTCCCGGGAAATGGCGATCCTCGTCATCTTCGACCGCGCATCTTCCTGATAGGCGCCATAAAGTATACTGGATGCCTCAGCAGATACGCTGACGACGGCCTCGCCGAAGCGGGACACGTTTTCATTCTTGAATTGGCTGATGCCGATCCGCGAGCCGGCGGCGGGCAGATAAATCCGCACCTCGTCCGTACCGATGAGAGACGCGCTGATGGTTGCGCGCAGGCCATCCTCACACGAAATCTGGCTCATGCCAAATCCTGGACCGGTCAATCCTCTGGCGCTGGCGAAGTGGCGCACATTATCGCGCCTTGACAAAATGTGGTAGCGACTGCCCGTTGCCGCCCCCAGTTTCTCCATGAAAACTGAGATATTCGCCGATTCCTTGAGCGATAACTCGAATTTGTCCGGCTGCTTCATCGGCCCCAAGAAAAACAGCGTTTCACCTAAGACCCGCAATATATAGCGGACTTTGGCGATATGTAAATATTCGTTGTAGGCGGGAATATTTCTGAACAGAGATGCGGAATTTCAATTCGAAGCGGAATTATTACACTTTATATACAAATATAATTCCAAGCGGAGACGCGTTGCAAAAGAATTGTTTTCAAAAAATGGCGTTATTTCGCTGCTATTTGGCTCAACTTCAGGGCGCTTTCTGAGATAATATACTGTTCTCCGCTCGCTTTTGGGCAAAATCGCCAAGCTTCCTGGTCGAAAACGCAAAGATGAACCGGGCCAATTGTGCTCTTCTTAGGACGATGATTGCTCGCAGAGCGCTTCCTACGCCCACAGCGCCAACCCGCTGAGGATTGGAAGGCGTGTGAGCAGAAACTTATCCGATAGAGGCGCCGCCACATCTCGCCTCTGCTTCGAGCGTTGGCGGCAACCCAGATCTCCAGGAAGTGGACGCAATGAGCAAATATGTTTTGGACCACAATCTCACCAAGACCCTCACACTCAGCAGCAAATATGACGAATGGGATATTCCCAACTCGGTAAAAATCGCTGTCTCCGCTTACAGCGACATCATGGTCCCCGAGGGGGTCGGTTTCATCAAACTGTCGATCGACGGCGACCTTCTGCAATCGGCGGCGGATACCACCGGCGATGCCGCGGTCCAAGTCTATGGAAACAACAATAGTATCGAGGTCGGTAAGGATGCGGAGATTCATGGCGTGGGCATCGCGTCAATATTGCTGGCTGGCGGCGAGAATACAGTCGGCAATTCGGGCAAGATCTATAACACGTCTGAAAAAGGGTATGCGATTGCTGCGACAGAATCGAGCTCCATTGTCAACAACGGATTGGTACAAAGCGCAAATTTTGGTGTCGCCTTTACTGGCGGCGTAATGAAAAACCTGTCGCTTGGGACGATTAAAGCTTCAAACGCGGCAGTGGTTGTCGGCGACGATACCAATAGCAACAGCATCGGCAAGGCAACGATTATCAACGATGGGACGATCAGCTCCGCCAATTTGGCGATAGACGCGCATTACCACAGCAACGCCGTCAAGATCGTTGATCACGGTTCGATTACGGGAGATATCATTCTCAGCAATTACGATGATGTGATTGATGTCCGCAGCGATAATAAACTGAGCGGCGAGATTTCCGGGCTTGAAGGCGACGATATCTATATGGTGTCCAGCCAGAAGACGCATATCACCGAGCTTGCCAACGGTGGCACCGATACCGTCAAATCGACGGTGAGCTACCATCTCGGCGATGAGTTGGAAAACCTCGTTATGCTCGGCAAAGCCAACCTGAGTGGAACGGGCAACGAGCTTGATAATCACATCACCGGAAACGCCGGAGCCAATTCGCTCGATGGCGGTGCCGGCGTCGACTACCTCGACGGCGGCAAGGGCGCCGACATGTTGACCGGCGGTCTGGACGCGGACCGATTTGTCTTCCGCACCGGCAACGGCATCGACACCGTCACCGACTTCACCAAGGGCATGGACTATGTCGACGTCGATGGCGWCAAGGGCTACGGCAGCTTTGCCGATCTATCTTCGCACATTACCCAGCATGGGGCGAACACATGGATCGACTTCGATCAGGGTCAAAGACTGGTACTTGACCATGTCACGGCAACCACACTGACGGCCGACGACTTCGAATTCAACATCTAGAAATCGTCCGGCACCGCCCACGCGCATCTCGCTACAAGCCTTTGAGGCGATAGTCGCGCCTGCTGTCCGAATGGACACCACGACCCGCGGCTTTGCCTTTCAGCAAAATCTAAAGACCAGACCATTCAGGCTTCTAAGGAGGCGACCACCATGCCGACATACCGCATCAAGCACGACAGCAACACGGAACTGACGATCAGTACGACCCATTCCAACTGGATCATCGAGGCCGGTGTAACGCTGGCGGTCAAGGACCAAGCCGCCATTTTCTTCGACATAGGCGATGACTCCAACACGCTGAACATATTCGGTGAGGTGATCGGCAAAGGCGAGAAGGGCGTAGGTCTGGACTGCTACGGCGAGGATACGGCGATCACCATCGAAAAGGGTGGCTCGATTTCCGGGTTTGAAGGTATTGCCAATTACCGGGACGGAAATCATTACGTGAATGATGGTGCTATCGAGGCTAAAGACATCGGCTTTGATTCCACCGGCGCCGTTCACTTTGTCAATAGCGGAACTCTTGGGGCAAGCGCGGAAAACGCCTTTATCAGCGCAGCCGGCAGCACCGTCATCAATAAGGCCGGCGGGGTGATCCAGGGCGTCAATTTTGGCCTGGAATTCACCGGTTCAGGGGCGACGAAAATCATCAATGACGGAAGCATCATTGGGGGGACCGCCCTGCACGATAATGACGACGGCCGTGTGAAAATCGTCAATCATGGCAAGATCACGGGCCTCGTCTATCTCGGAAACGGCAATGATTTCCTCGATACGCGCAGCGGAACCGTGCATGGCGAAGTCGATGGATCCGGAGGCAACGACACCTATCTCGTGTCGAGCCAGAATGTCGACATCGTGGAAAGCAGTGGCGGCGGCAACGATACGGTCAAATCGACCGTAAGTTACATTCTCGGCGAGAATATCGAAACGCTGGTCCTGCTCGGCAAGGGCAACACCACCGGGCAAGGCAACGATTCAGACAATCACATCACCGGCAATGCCGGCAATAACACGCTCTCCGGCGGAGCAGGGCTGGACTTCCTCAATGGCGGAAAAGGCAATGACATACTGACTGGCGGCGCCGACCAGGACAATATTGTCTTCGTCAAAGGCAACGGTGTCGACACCGTTACCGATTTCGTTCACGGCTCCGACTACATCGATATCCTGAAATTCTCCGGGATCACGGATTATTCGAGCCTCCAGTCCCATATCAGCCAGCACGGTTCGGACACCTGGATCACCCTTGGCGACGGCGACAAGCTGATCCTGCACGCCGTCAATTCCACGACGCTGACTGCGGACGACTTTGTCTTCAGTTGATGCCGAAGACCGGCAACTTGCAAAACCAAAACCCCCCTGAAAAATGAGCGAACCGTCATGACCACCCACACGATCAAGCAGAACAGCCATGATCAATTGGCAATCAAAACCGCGGGCGACAGCTGGATCATCATGGCGACCGCCACCCTGAAGGACGCGACCGACGAGCCGGTCATCCTGCTTTATCCCGAGGCATCTTCGAATACGCTAGATATCTCCGGCACGGTCTCCGGGACAGGCGAGCACGGCTATGATATTGGGGTGGCTGGCAACGACAATCAGATCACGATCGAAAAAGGTGGCGAGCTCACCGGCGATGTTGGCCTCATCAATCAGGCGACCGGCACGTCCCTCATAAACAACGGAACGATCGACCCGAAATTTGCGGCCATCGATTCATTAACCAGCATCGATTTGACGAATTCCGGCTCTATCGCTTCCGGTTCCGGCGACACGATTGCTATGGCGGCGGGAGGCACGATCGTCAACACCTCTTCGGGGACGATCACCAGCCGGAACAACACCGCTCTCGATGTCCGCGGGGGAGCGTCCGTCGTGACAACGCTGATCAACGAGGGCGAGATCCACGGCCCAACGGCGGTGTTTGACACCTCGGACAAAATGAAAATCGTCAATCATGGCACGATCGTCGGAGATATCCTGCTCGCCGGTGGCCGTGACCTTGTCGATACACGCGGCGGAACTGTGCATGGCGAGATCGAAGGTGGGCTTGGAAACGATACCTTTATTGTTTCAAGCCAGGCAATCGATATTTCGGAAAGCGAAGGGCAGGGAACCGATACGGTAAAATCGACGGTCAACTACACGCTGGGCGACAATATCGAGCAGCTCATCTTGCTCGGCACCGGTGGTCTTACCGGTCACGGCAATGCGCTGGACAATCACATCACCGGCAGTATGGGCAACGATACGCTCTACGGCGAAGCTGGCCTGGATGTCCTGAATGGCGGCAAGGGAAACGACACCCTGACCGGTGGCGACGATCAGGATACTTTTCAATTCAAAAAGGGCAACGACATCGATACCATCACCGATTTTACCCACGGGTCGGACTATATCGCCATACTGAAGTTTGCGGGGATCACCAACTATTCTAGCCTTCAGTCCCATATCAGCCAGCATGACGCAGATACCTGGATCACCTTTGGCCACGACAAGCTGATCCTGCACGCCTTTGATTCCACGACGCTGACGGCGGACGACTTTCTCTTCAGTTGATGCCGAAGGTCGGCAGCATGCGAAACAAAAATCTCCTGAAGAATGAGAGAACAGCCCCGGGGTCAAAATGCAAAGACCCCCGTGGCGCGCAGAACCTGCGGAAAACGATCGATATGGGGCAATCATCGTTCTGGGGGCAGGGGGACCACTTGGTCCCATGCGCCATCTATCGAGCCAGACGAGGCTTTGCCCGCCCGCAGATCGTAGAAAATCGAGCAGGCAACCAGGATGCCTCCGAATACCGTGGCGAGAGCTGGAATGTCTCCGAATGCAAGCCACACCCAGAGCGGTGCCAGAGGCATTTCGAGTGCGCTGATCAACATGGCCCGGCCAGCGGCCACCCGGGAGGCGCCGGCGAGATAGCAGGGCAGTGCGATCGCCATCGTGGCGACGCCGAATCCCGCCAGCCAGAACGCATCCGCTGCCGTTATGGAAAAATTCGCGCCCTGCATATGGCCGAGCGGCAGAACGATGAGACCAGCCGTCGCCGAGGCGAGCAATGACATCACCAGCGCCGGCACGTCGCTGCCGCGAGCGGCCACGGTCATCAGAGAAAGAGAGAGCGTCATCAAAAGAGCGAGTGCGTCGCCAAAGCTTGTTCCGACCTCGAGCGAGTGGAAGACGGTAAGACTTACGCCCAGCAACGCAATCATGGACGCTATCAGGGTTTTCCGAGCCATTCTTTCATGCCGCCAAACCCAGGCGATCGCGGCGGTCATGAGAGGCGCGGCTGCATATATGATCGAGATATTGGCGACAGCAGTATATTTGAATGCCGCAAGATAGGTGACCGTGCCGAAGCTGCTGAAGGCGATGACAGCCAATTGCTGACGGCCGATTTTCCATCGTTGGCCACGGGAGCCGCGCGAGGTAAGAGCAACCACGAAGGCAAGGGCAATCGTGCCGAAGAAATTCCGCCAGAAAATCATCGCCCAGAGATCGATGGGCGCTTTGCGGGTAAAAAAGCCTGCCGAGCTGAACGCCACGGCCGAAAGGACGAGGAGAGCTATGCCTCGGACGATATCAAAGCCTTGCATTTTCATGGGAGCCGTCATCGCTGCATCCTTGTTGTGATGCCTGCAAGTTTGATCCCATCCGCGCCCGCGATGTTTCAGAAATTCCTTTAGCATCGAGCCTGTGCTTGCATCTATAACGATGGCATGACCGCTATTCCTGCACATTCAGCTTCGCCTGAGAAAAACATCTCCCCGGTTTCGCTGGCCGAACTGGGTGCCCTGATCGGTGACCCCGTGCGGGCGGCGATCCTTATGGTCTTGAGTGACGGCACGACACGGCCCGCGGGGGAACTGGCCTTCCTGGCAGGCGCTTCGCCACAGGCGGCAAGCCCGCACCTTGCCCAACTGGTCGATGGCGGACTGCTGGCCGTTGAGAGGCAAGGGCGACACCGCTTCTATCGCCTGGCGTCTGGAGAAATCGCCGAGATCATCGAAAGCTTGTCCAATTGGGCGAGCCCTCCTGTTCACCGGGTCCGGCACGATGCTGCTCTGTGCCATGCGCGACTTTGCTATGATCATCTTGCAGGGAGGCTCGGGGTGAGGCTGCTCGATCGTCTTTCGGAGCGAAACCTGCTGGTGCTCAAGCCCGATGGTCTCGATTTCAGCGAGGCAGGCCAAGCCTGGTTCGAGCGGCATGCGCAACATCCGCTGCCGCCGCCGTCAAAACAGAGAGCGCGGGTGAGGCTTTGCCTGGATTGGACGGAAAGGCGCAATCATCTTGGCGGCTATCTCGGCGCCAAGCTGACGGAAATGATGCTGGACCGGGGATATCTGGTTCCGGGTTCGAAGCGCCGTACCATCACCGTGACATCCGCTGGCGCTCGCTTCTTCTGCGATGAACTGGGCATTGAGGCTGACGCATTGGTGTAGCCGGCAACGCACCCGGCAAGCGAGGATCATTATCGAGCTTGCCAGCAAATGCGGCCCGGGATGCAAGCCCCGGGCCGACATAATCTCGATTTCCTCTGATGGGAGGGATTACTGGACGATCCTGATGACCTTACGGGTCTTCGGTTCGACAATGACGCGGTGCTTGTTCACGACCGCATAAGAATAGCTGTCGTTGTCCGGTACATTTTTGATGACGACCGAGTCGGGCAGGGCGGTGCCAGCGTCGACATCGCCTTCGACCACCGTGCCCTCGTCGAGGGGCTGTTCGGTCACGTAGTGGGTGACCGTGTCGGGGATGACTACTGTCTCGCCGGCATAAGCGTAGGTTGAGGCAAGTGCGAGCGAGAGGCCGGCGGCGGCCAGAAGTTTGGCTTTCATGATGAATACTCCTTGGATTGTCTGTGGCGCCAGGCGGATCGTTCCGGCTCTGGGCCGTTATTGGCTGGGCCGGGGCGCCAGCAGCGCCCCCGCATTTTCAAACCAATTGGAAGTCGGCGTCGCTCACATGCGAGCGCTGAACATCCAGCAGCGTCACGCTGTGGCCGTCATCGAAGTCGATGACAGTGTCTTGGCCTGACTTGTGGATGGTAAAGTCGGTCATCGAGTCCACACCGACATAGTCCTGGTGCCTGCTGCCACCGTCCGCGTCGAAATCCGTGATCGTGTCGTTGCCGTCATTCTTGTGGAAGACGAAGATATCGGAGCCATGGCCGCCGGTCAGTCGGTCGTCGCCGGTGTCGCCATCCAGAAGGTCGCGGCCGCCATGCCCTTTGAGCACGTCATCGCCGTGCCCACCCCACAGCCAGTCGCGGGCGGACGAACCGTTCAGCATGTCGTCGCCGCGAAACGCAAAATTGAGCATGCCGTCGAAGCCCTTGTTGACGAGAGTCGTCTGCAGCTTTGCCGCGTCGTAGTCGGCATCGCTGATCGCCGCATAGACGTCGCCTTGCCTGTCCTGGAAGGTGATGTCGCTGATCGTGCCGCCGACCAGGGCATCGCCGTCATAAGAGAAGTTCGAACCTTCCAGGACAATCTTATTGTGGGATTCGGTGTCGACATAGACAGCCTTGCCGGAACGCTCGTTTCTGAGCTCAAGCGAGCTTTCGTCAAAAAACCGATCGAGGGAATTGTAATCCAGCTGGCTGGTGAAGGTCGCCTTGACCATTGATATGTCTCCTTGATTTTAGGATGAAAAACGGCGGGGCTTAGCCGCCCTTGGAAAATCAGTTCATGACCCGGACCACGATGTGGTTTTTCGGGTTGACGATCACGCGATGGTTGTTGACCACGACATAGGCATACCGATTGTCTTCGGGAACCGGTGTTAGTGTGATATGTGCAGGCAGGGCATGACCGACGCGGATTCGCTCCTTGACGATGACACTGCTGTCGGCGGGCTGTTCCTGAACATAGGTAACGACCCGGTCCGGCGGCGGATCGAGGGCGGCGCCGGCCGTAAGGCCGACAGCTCCGCCGATCACAGCGCCCATGGGACCGCCGATGACGGCACCTGTGGCAGCGCCGCCGACCATGCCGGTGACCTTGCCGCTGTTGTCGCCTGCATAAGCAAAAGTACAGGCCGACAACGCTCCGACGATCGCAGCGAGGATCGTGGCTTTCATGATTTTTCTCCTTTCGTATCGGCTTACCGATGCCAACGAACAGTCAAAGGAGAACAGAAGTTCCTAAAATATTTTAATTTGCTAATAATTATAATTTTTCAGCATGTTGTCAGCGTTTTATCAGAATAGATCATCACCTCTACTCCCGGTTTTATTTCTCAACGATGCGTGTCTACTGCCAGTCCGCCGCGTATTTCGACGGCGCGGAACAAACCGATTCAAATGGGCATTTGTATCCCTGACATGACCGGGCAGGAGACAGTGACATGGAGAGAAAGTACAAGTATTCGCCCGCTGAAGCGCAGCTTCTACCCGTCGCGGTCACCGTTGTTCTGACCGCGCTCGGCGTCGCCTGTCTGTTGCTCGGTACGGCCAGCATAGGATTTTCTCCGAAGGCGGCGGATGCCTATCAAATCACCGCAGAACGGTAATGCGTCTCGGCCATGGTCGGTTGATCATGTCTTAATGGCTGCACGGAAATATCTGCCTGGCAACAGGTCACATTTGCCCGCCAAGCACGGACATTCACCCGGCTCCTGCATAGTCGCGGAGGGCCGGGGCAATTCCTGCCGCCAAACACCGGCCCGATTGCGAATGCTTTTCACGCAGTTCGAAATCGCCAGCCCTTAATGCGGTTTGAATTTGAGATCGACCATCTTCCTGACGGTTTCCTCATTGGCCATCAGCTTCAGGATCAGATTATCGGCCAGATTGGTGAGCGCGAGCGCAATCTCCGCCGCGTTCCAGCCGTTCTCACAGGCTTCGTCGACCATTTCCAGGAAGCGGTCTTCGATCGCGTCCTCGCAGTCCATCAGGCGGTCTTCATAAGGCATCAGGTGTCGTGGTGGGTTCATAACGGCCTCCTGAGACCAACAACGATGTCGGAAATGGCGAGTTCCACGAGCGCTTTGCCCGTGACCTATTTTCCGCGGAATTGCAGACGAAGCCGGGCTGTTTTCGAGAAATTGACGTGGAGATCGAGAGAGGTGGGGCCGCCTCGGCGGTTGGGTAACGAGCCTGAAAAGCATCGACCGTGAAGCCAGCCCCATGCCTGAACGACCGACGACCCCTCGCGTTCCAGCGTGTAAGCGAGAAATTGCCCCCGTTGCAAAAAGGCCGCTTCTGTTGGGGCACGGAAACGAACCGCCGTCGCTCGACGCTCTGCGCACGGCGCGGCGAGCAAGCGATCTGAGCGAATCCTGGAAATCGCGTGGGATATTTCCAGTCACACCTCGTGCCTGACAGGAGACCAGGCAAGCATGAATTTTGCTTTGGCGTTGGAGACCGGGCCCCCGTCGTCGACGATGTTGAAGGTGCCGAAAACCGTCGCTTTCGCCGCCAGCAATGCGGCGCGCGCTGCATCGTCGACATGCGGCACTGTCGAACCGGACGGCGCGTCGCTGCCTGTTTCCGGCCCGTAAAGCAGGCCATAGCGCAGGACCGTGCCGGCAATACCAACTGTTTCAAGCGTCAGCTGCTCCAGCGTCCGGACTGCGGCAGCACTTTCCTGCAGCGGCATCTCTTCCGTGATCGATGGGGCCGCCGGCTGATAGACCCAGGCGATGCTTTGCGCGATCATTCTTTCCGCACCGGCCGCAACGGCGGCGTCGACCAGGTTTTTCGTGCCGATTTCTCTGAGGCGTGCATTGCGGCGACGGCCTTCTTCCATCTGCGCTGGGTCGAGGCCGAAGGGCAAGTCGGTCAACTGATGGATGATGATCCGCGGCTTCGCCATGGCCACCGCCGTTTTCAGTGCCTCGGTATCGAAGACATCGACAACCACCGGGATCGCGCAGGCTTGGCGAATGCCGTCCTGGCGGTCAGGTTTTCGCGTCGTGCCATAAACCGCAAAACCTGCCTGCACGAGCATCGGCAGCAACTTGCGTCCAATCGCGCCCGTGGCGCCGGCCAAAAAGACGGTGTCTGCCATTGCGGATTCCCCCAATTCTTCGTCTCGGCCTGGGCATATGGCCTTTCACGGAGAGCATTTCAATTTGGGCTCAAGCGTGCCGGCGCTTGCGCCTGTCACTCGCAAGCCTGCACAGGATGACGTATCACTGCTGATGCTCGCGCAACTGTTTGATGATCTCGCGCAGCCCACGTGTCAGATGTTTGTCTCGACGAATTGCCAGGCCCAACTGTCGCGTCAATGTGGGGCTTACCGGTGACGTCCTCAAACCATGGGCTCGTTCCGGCCTGAGAGCCATGGCAGGAAGCAAGGACCATCCCAATCCCGCGGAGACAAGCCCCTTTATCGCTTCCACGCTTCCAAATTCCATCTTCGGTTCAGGTCGGATTCCCGCTGCTGTGAACCAGGCGTCCGTGGCCGCGCGGGTGTTGCCGCCGTCGTAAAGCATCAGTGTCTTGTCGGCTAAAAATGCCGCGTCCGGCCCGCCTTCCGGCATCTGGCTTCCCTCGGGTGCGACGGCGAGAAACTGCTCGACGTAAAAGGGGTCGATATCCAGGGATCGGCCGGATGCGGGAAGGGTGACCACGGCGAGATCGAGCGTGTTCATCTCTAGGTCGCGCAATATCTCATCGGTGTTGCCGATCCGAACGACAATTTCCAGGCCCGGCATCCGCTGCTTGGCTGCGGCGACGGCGCGCGGAAGAAGATGGATGGACGCGGTGCCGCCGCTGCCGATCCTCACGCGACCAACGCCACCGTCGCGATAGGGAGCCATCGCGTCTTCAGCTGCGGAGCATTCACTGAGAATCCGTCTCGCATGGACGACAAAATCAAGCCCTGCCGGCGACGGCTGCGCACGTCGGCCGATGCGCTCGATGAGCTTCACGCCCAGCCGCTGCTCCAGGAGCTTGATCTGCAGACTCACCGCCGGCTGCGTCAGGCCGATCCGTTGTGAAGCTGCGGTGAAGCTTCCAAGTTCCGCGACAGCCAAAAACGTTGCGATGTGGTCGAGATTCAACACCAAAGATATCCTTATGAATTGCATTTAATCCATAAGGGATGTCTCTGGCTTCGGCCAGTGATATTTCCACTCTGTTGCGAAACGGGGGCTGACATGGCGTTGGATTTGGAAAGCACTCAAATGGTCCGGAAGCTATCAAAAGGCATTCGCGCCATCTGTGCCATTGCCGTCCGGATCCGCAATCGGCGGGGAAGAAGATTGCCCCGCCTGACCGATCTCTCCGACGACCAGCTCAAGGACATCGGCGTCATTCGTGCGGAACTACGAGAACACTCTTCCAGGTCATGGTTCTGGGACGCCAACTGAAAGCCCGCTCGCGGCAAAGTCCGTTCCCGGCGCGAAGCTGCCGACCAGCGTGTCCCAGCTGCAGTCGTCTTCGATAGTGTAATCCAGGCCATGTACATCGATTCCATCAACAACGAGCGCGCCAAGCTTGGATTGTCGGCTTGGCAAGCGAAGAAGGGACCTATCCTGGCCCAGTAGAAAGGGATCACGGCGTGGAGTAGATGGTTTCGTCAGAAGCCGCTTGCCGTTTTCACCAGCAGAGACAGCCCGGCGACAAGAAGCACGGCCGCCATCAACTGTGACAGCCGCCTTCCGCCGGGCGCCAGTTTCTCCACGGCGACATAGAGCGTGATGGCGACGATCCACCAGATGTTCATAATGCCGCCAACGAACAACAACGCCATCAGGGCCCAGCAGCAGCCGAGGCAATAGCGGCCGTGGACAAGTCCCATGCGGAATGCTGCCGCACGCCCGGTCCGTCGATGATGCGTCAGCGCCTCGACCGGGCCGCGACAGTGCGCCAGGCAGGCGGCTTTCACCGGAGTCAGTTGATAGAGACCGGCGCCGATCAGGACCACCGCCGCCAGCGTGGTGGTCGCGAGGTTCATATACATCGCCGATATCAGCCCGCTTGCCGCGAGCACGCCCTGTATCAGCGTCGCCGCCAGGCTGAACACCGCCCATACGGAGAGATAGCCGGAGAGAAATTCAAGTGCCCCCAGGGCGCCGCGGTGACGATGGAGAGCCCCATAGAGAAGGACGACGGGCGAGGCGCTCGGCAGCATCATCGCGACCATCATCAGCCACCACATGAAGAAGATGACAGCAGCGTAGCGAAGCGTCCAGACATAGGGGCTGACCATATCCGGCGCACCGGAGAGGAGCGCGCCTGCCGGTCCGGTTTGCAAGGACATGCCGATCGCGGACATGCCCGTTCCACCGCCTTCAAGGATGAACCAGGCTGAAAGGGTGACGCCAACCAAGAGCGCCGCGATGACAATCAGGCGGTCACGGGTAAGGATGCGTTCGACACCCGACTGGTCCACGGTCCGACCTCAGGCTGCGTGATCGATAACGCCTTGGCCGTTCATATATATCCGGCAGATATGTGCATGTGTGTTGTTGCTCTTCTCGAGCGAAATCGCACCAGAGGTGCGCGTCGTGCCACTGGCCATTTCGGCGACGCGGTATTCGAAGCCGTGCGGCAGGTTGATGCGTGCCCGATGTTCGGCGCCCGTCACCGGATTGCGGATCGGCTCGACCGTCAGATCGAAGACGTCAGGCACCCGGACATGTCCTGTTCGCCCATCCATATCGATCTCAGCGTCGATCGGCTTGGACAGTATTTCGAGCTTGTTCGGCGCCATCTTGCTGAAGACCCAGAACATGGTCGCCATGTCCTCGGTGTCGCCGCCGGACACGATCGTCGCCACCGCGTCGCGTTGCTCCGGCGTGGCGCTCGAATCCACCACCAACTGCACCGTTCCGTTGCCGAGATGGATTGGACCGGGCCATTGCGCCGTCAAGGCGAATTTGATGCCGTCCAGGCGAACCGAGCCATGATGGCCTGACTTCACGATGAAACCCACGGCGGCCTCGCAATTGCCGTGTGTGGGCAGTGAATTGAACTGGCACGGGCATCCAAAATCGCAATTGCAATTCGCCATTTCCAGCCCGTCGATTTCCCAAGGCGTCATGACTGTCTCCCCTCGAAAATCGGTCTTGATGACCGCTAATACAGTTATCACTAATCTTTCCGGCGCGATAGTGGAACAAGCGGCATCCCTCGGCGATGATCGTAAATTCCCGATCGGGCCGGCACCGTTGAAGACTATTTCTGGATGTTGTGAGATCTGAAACGTCCGTTCGCCCCGGATAGATTGCAGGCCGTCCGCAGCACGCGAGCGGTCCCGGTTGTTGGCAAACTATCTTCCGAAGGTGCTTTTCAACGCCTCCATGACGGTGCGAACCGCCGGCAGGTCCTTGATCTCCGCGTGAACCACCAGCCAAACTTCCCGTCTCAGCGGGTTGTCGTCCTTGATCCGTACGAGACCATCCGTGTCCGCCACGGCGAAATCGGGCAGCAGGACGACACCACCGCCAAGCTTGGCGGTTGCGGCCTGGAATTCCAGAACGGATGATTTCACCGCGATCGGCCGGCCGGCCGCAAGTTCGATGAGACGTGCCTGCTGTGGCGAAGCACTCATGCTCTCGTCGTAGCCGATGAAGGTCCATTCGGATGGCGGAACGGCCTCAAGATAGGACCTCGATGCGTAGAGGTGGAAAGCGATCTCTCCGAGCTTGGTGATGGCATAGTCGCCTTCTTCCGGCCGCGACAGCCGCACCGCAATGTCGGCCTCCCGCCGATTGAGCGAGGCGAGCCGCTTCTCGCCGACAAGCGTGATCTCTATGCCCGGATGGGCCTGCCTGATGGCGACGACAGGTCTCGCCACCAGCACGCTCGACAGAGCGGGAGGGGCGCTGATCCTGACATGGCCCTGCATCTCTGTGGCGCTGCTGCGGCCAAGCTGTTCGATCGCGGCGGTCTGCAAGGCGACAAGCGCCGCATGCTTGGCAACCTGCTCTCCGTCGGCGGTCAGGCTGACGCGCCGCCCGCGGCGGTCGATGAGCTTGCGCCCCAGCCTACCTTCAAGCGAGGCGACGCGCCGGCTGATCGTCGCGTGCTCGACGCCGATCTGTTTGGCCGCGCCGAGGAACGTTCCCGCCTGGGCAAGCGCCAGGAAATGGCGCAAGTCGTCCCAGTCCATATGTGTGAATTCCTTCCCATCCATTGTGAGACAATAGGGAATTTTCACACATCTGCCCAGGGAATAATCTGCGTGCGAAAAGGAGATCAGGGATGACCGACCAAATCGTATTGCTGAACGCACCCGGCGACATCAGCCAGTTTCGGATTGAGGATCAACAGACGAGCCCTCCCGGCGAGGGCGAGATCAAGATCCGTCATCAGGCCATCGGCACGAACTTCCTCGATGTTTATCACCGCAAGGGCGTCTACGTGCTGCCATCCTATCCCGCCGTGATCGGCGCCGAGGCCGCGGGTGTGGTGGAAGCCGTCGGTCCTGATATCGCCGACTTCAAGCCGGGCGACCGCGTCGCCTATGCGGGACCGCCTGTCGGCGCCTATTGCTCGACGAGGAACATTGCGGCGGAGAGGGTGGTGCGGCTCCCCGATACGGTTTCTGCCAAGACAGCCGCGAGTTCGCTGCTCAAGGGCATGACCGCTTATATGCTGCTGAAGAAGACCTATGAGCTTGGTGACGGAAGCACTGTGTTGATCCACGCGGCTGCGGGTGGGCTTGGCAGCATTCTCGTTCGCTGGGCCAGGTCGCTTAACGCCACCATCATCGGCACTGTCAGCACAGCTGAAAAGGCGGCACTTGCCCAATCCTATGGAGCAGACCATCTGATTGTTGGACGAGGAGCCGATATCGTCGCGGACGTCAAGCAAATGACAGGCGGGATCGGCGTCGATGTCGCCTATGACGGAATTGGCGGCGACATGCTGATCAAAAGCATCCGTTCGGTCCGGCCTTTCGGCATGGCGGTCACGATCGGCCAGGCTGCCGGCCCGATCCCGCCCGTCCCGGTCGAGGAGCTCCGGCCGGGCAAGTCGCTCTCGCAACCCAGCATCATGGCATGGTGCGCCGACATCGGGCGCTATCGCGAGGCCGCCCATGCGGCAATCCGCGCCATGGAGACGGGCATCGTTTCCGAGATCAGCGACGAATACAGCCTGGCAGACGTTGCGAAGGCGCATGAGGACATTGAGGCGGGACGATCAGCCGGCAGTATTCTGCTGATCCCTTAGCGCGGATGCCTGTTCATCCAAACTCTCACCGTCGACGAGCATCCGGGCGCCGGCACCTTCCAGGGCCAGCCGGTCATCTGGATTGACCAGCGGGCAGCGGTTGACACTCAGGCAGCCGCAGCCGATGCACAGCGCCATCTTGTCACGCAATGCGGTCAACAGATTGATTCTGCGTGTGAGATCGTTGTGCCAAGCCTCTGATATGCGAGCCCAATCCTCGGTGTCGGGCATCGACTCCGTCGGCAGATGCGACAGCGCGGCGGCGATTTCAGCCAGCGGAATGCCGACACTCTGCGCTACCTTGATCACGGCCACGCGACGCAGCACCTCGCGGCGATAGAGCCGGTGGTTGCCGCTGGTTCTTTCCGCCGCAATCAGCCCCTTGCGCTCGTAGAAATGCAGCGTCGAGACCGGCAGGCCACTGCGCCGGGCAACCTCTCCGACCGACAGAACGCTTTTCGCCATTTGAATTTGCCTCTTGACCTCAACCAATGTTGAGGTTGTAGCACTGTGCTCTCAGAAGGAGCAAGGCATGACGGATGGAGTGGAGAGCGGGAGGATGGCGGGCGCCTTCGTGCCGTGGCGGGAATTCTTGATCGGTTCGCATCTGGGGCCGCTGGCTTTGGTCTGTCTTGCCGTCTGGCTGCATGCGGCAGACAGCATGATCATGGCGACGATGCTGCCCGTCATCGTCGACGATATCGGCGGCAGCGCCTTCATCGGCTGGTCCGTGTCGCTCTATGAAATCGGCTCGATCGTTGCCGGTGCTGCGAGCGCCTTGCTGACCATGCGGCTGGGGCTGAGACGGCCGATGAGCGCTGCGGCGCTGCTGTTCGGCTGCGGCTGTCTCGCCAGCGCCTTCAGCCCCGACATGCCGCTGATCCTGGTGGGCCGGGCGCTACAAGGGCTGGGCGGTGGCGGCTTGGTGGCGATGTCGTTCATTGCCGTCAATTCTCTGTTTGCCCGCCGCTACACGGCGCGCGCCATGGCAACCGTGTCGATGCTCTGGGGTCTCTCGGCCTTCCTCGGGCCGCTCGTGGGCGGGGTGTTCGTGGAATATGCGACATGGCGCTGGGGATTCGGCTTCTTTGCCTTGCAGGCTTTTGCCCTGGCGGGCTGGATCGCGCTCAGGCCAGGTACCGAAAAAGTGTCTGATGTCGATGCGGTGCCGAGCCTGCCGCTTGGCCGTCTGGCGCTTCTCTGCCTGGCAGTCGTGCTTATATCGCTGGGCAGCATCGAAACCGGCTTTCTTCGCACCGCGGCGGTGGCCTGTGCAGGCCTGATAGCACTGGGGTTGTTCTTCTGGCTTGACGGACGCACGGGGGAGAGAAGGCTGTTTCCAATGCGGACACTCGATCCCCGCAGCACTCCGGGTGCAGCTCTGTTGCTGATCCTGGCAATATCGATTGCGACGACGGCGATCACAGCCTTTGGCCCGCTGCTGCTGATCCGCATCCACGGCATCTCCCCCATGGAAGCGGGTTATATTCTGGCCTGCTCGTCGATCGGCTGGACGATCATGGCGGTCCTGGTCAGCGGATCGCCGGAGCGGCGCGACCGAGTGCTGATTGCCTGCGGTATCGCCATGACGGTCGCCAGCATCCTGGGCTTTCTCTATGCCGTCCCCAATGGCCCCGCTTGGCTCAATGCTGTCTTCGCCCTGATGGAAGGCGGCGGTCTCGGCATGGCCTGGACCTTCCTCCTGCGCTTCACCACATCGCGTGCAGCGCCCGCCGAGGCCAAGCGCATTTCGGGCGCCGTGCCCACCATGATGCGCCTCGGCTATGCGCTGGGCTCCGCCTATCTCGGATGCGTGGCCAATGCCGCCGGCATGCAGTCGCTTGCCGTGCCGGAGGAGGCGATACGTGTCGCGCGCTCGATATTTCTGGGCGGCCTGCCGTTCGGGGCGCTTGCGCTGATTGCGCTGGCCGCTTTGACGCGCCGTTCCATGAGCGGGGAAAGCCGCCGAGACCGATAAGTCATCGCACAGAGGATGATGGCTCTGCCGTAAGGCCGACCGAGACCGGCAAGGTAGCTGCTCAGCGGCCATTGTCAGTCAGTTCGAGCCGCGCGATCTGCTTCATGGTTTGCAGCAGGTTCTCGGCAAGCCGTGTCTCCTCGAGCCGGAACCTTGAACTCGGCGTCGGCAGCGAGACGGCATAGAGGTCGCCCTGGCGATCGAAGAAGGCAGCACCAACGGCAGAGATGCCGTCCGTGTGCTCGTCACGGTCGAACGCAACTCCGCTGTCACGGACATCTTCCAGTTCCCGCAGCAACGTGACCTCGGCTTCCTTCGTGACGCTTTCGTTGTCCAGGATGGCACGCAACTGCTTCTCGGCCATCTTGGCCAGGCAGGCTTTTCCGTTGGCGGTGTCGGTCAATGGAAAGGTCTCGCCCACCTGGGAGACGGTGCGCAGACGGTGGGTGCCCGCTATCTGATCAAGGAAGACAAGCCGCTTGCCGCGCAATACCGCAAGATCCACGGTCTCCTTGGTGCGCTTGCCGAGATCGACCAGAAAGGGTCGGAGTTTTTCCGCCATGTCGATCTTGGCGGCGTCGGCCAAGGCTGCAAGCTGAGGCCCGAGCCGGATGCCCCGGTCGGGACTTGCGGTGATGACGAACTGCTCCGACTGCAGCGCTCCGACAATGCGTTGCACGGTCGATCGCGGCAGGTCGACGCGTTCGGCGATCTGGCCAAGGCTCAGGCCGTCGTTCTCGTTCTTCAGCGCCCTCAGGATGGCGGCAGCACGTGCAATCACCTGGATGCCCGAGCGGCTGTCAGCGTCTTTTTCGTTCGTATCCATCACGTCTTTCCAATCGACGGCCTCTAACATTTGCTGGGCGAAATCAGAAGCCTACCAGATCGCCGCCCTTGAGACCAAGAAGCTGCCGGGCTTCGGCGGGCGTTGCAATTTCATGCCCGAGTTCTTCGAGAATGCGTCTCACTTTGGCGACCTGCTCGGCATTGGACGCCGCGAGCTTGCCGCGGCCGATATAGAGCGAGTCTTCGAGACCGACGCGAACGGAGCCGCCGAGCATGGCGCTCTGCGTGGCGAACGGCATCTGGAAACGCCCCGCGGCGARCACCGACCATTTGTAGTCCGAACCGAACAGCCGATCCGCGGTCCGCTTCATGAACATCAGATTGTCCATGTCAGGACCGATGCCGCCGAGAATACCGAAGATCATCTGTACGAAAAAGGGTGGTTTGACGAGCTTGCGATCGACGAAATGCGCCAGGTTGTAGAGATGGCCGACGTCATAGCATTCATGCTCGAACTTGGTGCCGTGTTCCTCGCCAAGCAGTTTGAGGATTCGCTCGATGTCCCTGAATGTGTTGCGGAAGATGAAGTCGTCCGTGCCGCGGAGATAGGCTTCTTCCCAGTCGTATTTCCAGGACGAATAGCGATCCGCCAGCGGATAGATACCGAAATTCATCGATCCCATATTGAGCGAGCACATTTCCGGCTTGGCGACCAAAGGCGCGGCGAGACGCTGTTCGACCGTCATGTTGAGACCGCCGCCTGTGGTCACGTTGATGACCGCGTCGGTCGCCTGCTTGATGCGCGGCAGGAATTGCATGAAGACCGCGGGATCGGGCGTCGGCCGGCCATCGTCGGGATTGCGCGCATGCAGATGCAAGATCGACGCGCCGGCCTCCGCCGCCTCGATCGACTGGCGCGCAATATCCTCGGGCGTGAATGGCAGCGCGTCCGACATTGTCGGCGTATGGATACCTCCGGTCACCGCGCAGGTGATGATCACTTTCTTGGAGAGGTCGGCCATGAGTTGTTCCTTTCGTATTCGGATGTCAGTCGGCGCCGTAGACGACATGGCGGCGGATCGGCACCAGCGTGATCCCGGTCTTTTCCGTGAACATGCCCCAGATGCCGCGTGGGGCCTTGAGCATGATGGCGATCGCCACCGCACCGAGAACCAGCAGGTAGGTCGTGCCCAGATCGGCGAGCGTCTCGCGCAGCAGGAAGAACAGCACGGTGCCGATGATCGGCCCCTCGATCGTGCCGATTCCTCCGATCACGGCGATGAATATCACATAGGCCGTCCAGTCGTTGACGCTGAAGGCGGCGTCCGGCGAGATGCGGAGTTTTTGCAGGAAGATGAAGGCGCCGATCATCGACGTCACGGCGGAGACGCAGACGTAAACGGCCAATTTCGTCCTGCCTCCGCTGATGCCGAGACTGTCGGAGGCGACCTCGCTGTCGCGGAGCGCCGTCAGCGCCAGGCCCGTTTTGGATCGTAGGAGCAGCACCACGAAAATCAGGGTTCCGGCGACGAGGGCCAGGCCGGTCCAGTAAATCATCATCTCGCGCAGTTCGCGGTTTTTGGCCACATGCGTGATCACCGACGTCGGAAGGCTCGACCCCGACCCGCCGCCAAGCGCAGAGACCTGTGCGAAGGAGAGACGGAAGACTTCCGCCAACACCCAAGTTCCGATGGCGAAATATGCCCCTTGAAGCCGGAAAAGCAGGGGAGCGATCGGCAGTGCCAGAACTGCGGCAACCGCGCCGGCGATCACGATGGCGAGGAGAGGATGGATACCCAGGAACATCGCAAGAGCGAACAGCATGTAGCCGCCAAATCCCACCCATGCCTGCTGACCCACCGATACCAGACCGGTGAAGCCTGCCAGCAGGTTCCACAGGCATGCCAGCGCCATGAAGGAATAGACCTCGCCCAGCAGCCGGACATTGGCTCGTCCGGCCCACCACGGTGCCGCTATCAACGCCACGAGGATGATGACAAACAATGCAGTGCCGAAGCGGCTCGATGGTGTTGAGCGGCGTATTTCGAAAGCCTGGGCCATCAATCCATCCTCGGGAAGAGACCGCGCGGCCTGACCGCCAGAACCACGAAGAAGACAAGGTGCCCAGCGAGGATCTGCCAGCCGGGCGAAATCTGCGCGCCGATCGCCTGGGCGACGCCGAGCACCACGCCGCCCGCGAGCGTGCCCCAGAGATTGCCGAGGCCGCCGATGATGACGGATTCGAAGCCGAAGATCAGCCGTGTCGGGCCGGAGGCCGGATCGAAATTGGTGCGGATCGCAAGGAAAATGCCGGCAATGGCGACGACCGCGGCCGACAGCGCCATGGCCATCCCGAACACATGGCCGCGGTCGAGCGCCATGACCTGAGCCATCTCCGCGTCGTCGGATGTCGCCCTGAAGGCGCGGCCGAGCTTCGTCTTGAAGAACAGCCATTCGAGCCCAAAGATCAGTGCGACGGAAACCGCAAACATGAGCAGCGGCAGGACGCCAACATTCAATCCCGTCAGGAGGGCTATGCTGGCGGTTTCGATCGGTCCGGCAGCCAGCCGGCGGCTGTCGGCGGTGAAACCGGTAAGCAGGCCGTTCTGGATGATGACCGATATGCCAAACGTGACGAGCAGGGGAGAAAGCAGGTCCTTGCCGATCGTCGGGTTAAGCAGAAACCGCTGCATCGCATAGCCGATGACGGCCATCAGCGGCACGACAAGAACCGCCGATAGCAGCGGATGCAGTCCTGTCAGATTGACAACGACCATGGCGATATAGGCCGCGAGCACAATCAGGTCGCCATGCGCGATATTGACGAGCCGCATGACCCCGAAGATCAGCGACAGACCGGCCGCGAAGAGCGCGTAGAGGCCGCCGAGCATGATCCCTTGCAGGAGCGCGTTGATCCAATCCATGGCTAGGTTCCAAAATATGCGCCGGTGATTTCCGCGCGCGAAAATATCTTCGGTTCGCCGGCGAGCGAAACCTTGCCCTCCTGCATGCAGACGAAGCGGTGGGCAAAGGCGAGCGCCCGGCTGACGTCCTGCTCGACCAGGATGACGGATACGCCTGTGCCGGTGATCGAGGGAAAGGCCGCGTAGATGTCATTGATGATGACCGGGGCCAGGCCGAGCGATATCTCATCGAACAGGATCAGTTCCGGATTGGCCATCAGCGCGCGCCCGATGGCGACCATCTGTTGCTGACCGCCCGACAGCGCGGTTCCCGCATTCTTCCGCTTTTCCTTCAGTACGGGGAAGAGGTCATAGACAGTATCGAGTATCCAGGGTCCGGGCCGGCCGCGCTCCCCGCCGATCACAAGGTTTTCTTCCACCGTCAGCGATCTGAAGAGCCGTCGGCCTTCGGGAACCAGCGCGATGCCGCGGCGCGCGACCCGGTCGGGCCGCATCCCGCCGATCGCCTCGCCCTTGAAGTGGACCATGTCGCGCGCCGAGGGAACGAGGCCCATGATCGAGCGGATCAAGGTGGATTTGCCCGCACCGTTCGCGCCGATCAGCGAAACCACCTCGCCCTGGAATACGTCGAGGTTCACGCCGAAAAGGGCCTGGAAGTCGCCGTAAGCTGCCTTGAGGTTGCGGAGGGACAGGATGGGCTCAGGCATGCGCTTCACCTTCCATGCCCATATAGATTTCCGCGACCACCTTGCTCGCCATCACGGTTTGCGGCTCGCCTTCGGCTATCTTTCTGCCGAAATCAATGACGGCGATCCGGTCGACGATCGCCGTGAGCGCATGCACGACGTGCTCGATCCAGATTATCGACACGCCCTGAGCCCGGACCCCCCGGATTGCCACGACGAGTTCCTTGCATTCCGGTTCCGTCAGGCCGCCGGCGATCTCGTCGAGCAGCAGGAGCTTCGGATCGCTGGCCAAAGCGCGGGCCATCTCCAGGCGCTTGCGTTCGAGAAGTGTGAGCGTGCCCGCGAGCACGTTCGCCTTGCGCTTCAATCCCGTCAGTTCGAGGATTTCGACCGTCTTCGCCGCGCTGTCGCGTTCAGAGCGCTGCCGCCCGAAGGCGGCGCCGATCAGCACGTTTTCGTAGGTCGTCATGCCGACGAAGGGGTGCGGAATCTGAAACGAGCGGCCGATGCCGAGATGGCAGCGGGTCCGCGCCGGAAGCCGCGAGACATCCCGCCCGTCAAAGACGATCCGGCCTGAATCCGGCGCGACCGTGCCGGAGATCAGCCCGAAGATCGTGGTCTTGCCCGCGCCGTTGGGACCGATAATGCCGAGCGCTTCGCCAGCTTCGAGCGACAGCGACAGGTGGTCGGTGACCTGAAGCTGGCCATAACGCTTGCAGACGGAATCCATTTCGACAATTGGCACGTTTCAGGCTCCGGTGGAGTTCACCGCCCCTCACGGGACGGCGGGCAATCAGCTTAGCAGTTGCAGTTCGCCGCCGACCGGGATTTCCGGCGCTGTCTTGTTTGTGGTGATCACAAGCGCGGCCTTGCCGCCGACCTTCTGCCATTGGCCCGCAACCAGGGGCGTCTTGGTGACGTTTTTGACCGGCCCTTTGGACCAGTCAACGGGACCGACAATGGTCTTGAGATTGGTCGATTTTATCGCCGCGACGATTGCGGCTGCATCGCTGAGATCCGAGCACCGCTTGACGACGTCGGCGACGACTTCGAAGAGGGCGTGCTTGAAGCCGATGGGCTGCGTCCATGGCCGCGAGGTCGCCGCGACATAGCCTTCCGCCAGCGCTTTCGAGCTTTCGCCCGTCAGGCTGGACGAGAACGGATGGTTCGGCGACCACCAGATTTCCGACGACAGGCCGATGCCTCTTGCGCCCAGCGACGCGATGGCCGATGGGAAAAGCAGCGCCTTGCCGATGGTGACGATCTTCGGCTTCAGGCCTTGCTGGCCCGCCTGGCTCCAGAAGGTGGCGAAGTCGGGAGGGATCATGTTGCCCGTGACGATCTCCGCGCCTGCCGACTTGAACGCCGAAATCTGCGAGGTGAAGTCGTCGTTCATCGGCTGGTAGCGGCCCGGATCGGTGAGTTCATAACCCGCAGCCGTCAGCGGCTTGGGGAAGCCGCGCTCCTTGTCGCTCCAAGCATTGCCATCCGCATCGTTCGGGAACAGGCCGCCGACACTCTTACCCACGCCGGGATGATCCCAGAGCGAGAGGAAGGCGCCGATGACGTCCTCGAGGCCCCAGAAGAAATGATAGGTGTTCTCGAAACCTTCCGCCGGATTGCCGTTGCGGCCGAAAAAATAGGGCTGCCATGGGCAGTCGGTGGTGATGCAGGGCGTTCCATTGGCCTCGGCCTGATCGGAAACCGGATTGACCGTGTCCGGCGTCGAGGCTGCGACGATGATGTTGACCTCGTCCTTCAGGATCAGGTCGGCGGCCACCTCGGCGGCTCGGTTCGGGTTCGATTGGCTGTCCTTGGAGATCACCTCGACCGTCCAGGATTTGCCGTTGTTCTCGATCCCCGAGAGCGCCTTCTTCACGCCAGCCAGCACGTAGTCATTGGCTTCCGCGAAGCCTGCCAACGGCCCGGTGACAGGGCTGACATGACCGACCTTGATCACCGGATTGTCCGCATAGGCCTGTGTGAAATGCAGGATCGCGGGTGCCGCGAGCATCGCCGCCGTGCCCTTGAGCACTGTCCGACGATTGATCTTTCCATTCAGTGTGAGATTTGCTTGCATGCATTCCTCCCAGATTTTCACTCGGTTGTCGCCGCGCGCCCTTGTCCTCCAACTCAGGCAGGCGGCGTGAAATTCTTCAGATAGGTGTAGACGTCGGCCCTCAGCTTGTCGGCCTCGTCCTTGGTCCAGGTTCGAAAGCCTTCTCCCGATTTCATGCCCAACTTTCCGTTATCCACCAGCCGTTTCAAGTAGGGAGACGGGGCAGAGTCGCGGTTGAGATGCTTGAGGACGACGTTGTGGATGTCGAGCGTCAGGTCGGTGCCGACGAGGTCGGCGTTCTCGATCGGTCCGAGCACGGCGAGGCGACGGCCGAAGCTCGCCTTCACCACGGTGTCGACCGTGCGCGCATCGGCTATTCCCTCGGCGATGATGGCAATCGCTTCCCGCCAGAGAGCATGTTGCAGGCGGTTGCCGACGAACCCGGCGACATCCTTCTTAATGTGCACCGCCGTCTTGCCCACGCCTTCGAGCAAAGCGATAGTTTCGCGGATCACTTCGGCATCAGTTTTGGCGGTCCCGACCACCTCGACAAGCGGCACCAGGAATGGCGGATTCCACCAGTGGGTGCCGAGTATCCTGTCCGCCGTGTCAAGCTCTCCCGCGATTTCGGTGATCGGGATGACGGAGGTGTTCGATGCCAGAATGGCGTGGCGCGGTGCTCGGACCACAAGTTCGGCAAAGATCGCCCGCTTTAGCTCCAGCTTCTCAGGCGCGGCCTCGACGACGAAGTCGGCTTCGAACACAGCTTCGCCGATCGTAACGAACCCGGTCACGTGCTTTTCCGCACCCGGGGGAAGGCCGAGATCGCTGAGGTTTTTGGCGATCCTCGCCTGAAGGGAGGCCAGCGCGGCGGGCTCGCGGTCATAGACCCGGACCGCGTGCCCAGCAACTGCGAAAACCTGCGCGATGCCGTGGCCCATGAGGCCGGCTCCGATCACTGCAATCCGCTGCTTTGTATCGCCCATCGTCAACCCGCCGTATAGCCGCCATCGGCGTAAAGGATGTGTCCGGTGTAGAAATCCGACGCCCTGGATGACAGGAAGAGCAGTGGACCTGCCAGATCATCCGGCTCGCCAAGCCGGCCCTTGGGAACGCGGGCGAGAAAGCCCTTGCGGACTTCGTTTGCGCGCTCAGTGTCCTCGAACATCCAGGCCGTCAGCGGTGAGCGGAACACGGTCGGCGCGATGGCATTCACCGTAATTCCACTCGCGCCCCATTCGCAGCCGAGAGCCTTGGTGATGCCGTCCACGGCCGATTTCGATGCGCAATAGGCGGTGTATCCTGCCGGATGGCCGAGCAGCCCGCGCGCCGACGACATCAGCACGACCTTGCCGCCTTCGCCCTGTTCGAGCATCCGCTTGCCCGCCGCCCGTGCCATCAGCCAGGACTGCGTGACATTGGCGTCCATCACGTCGAGGAAGCGTGACGGGGCCATGTCGACGATCTTCGATACGTCGTTCTTGCCCGACGCGACGACCAGGATATCGATCCGTCCGAAGCGCTCGACGGTGTCGGCGACGATACTGTCGCAGGCGGCTTCGTCGCTCGGCCTGCGATTGATGCTCAGCATTTCGCCGCCCAGCGCCTGGCAGGCATCGGCGGTCTCCGCGAGAGCATCGGCATTGCCCGCCACCAGAGCGACCTTCGCCCCCGCGCCGGCGAGAATTTTGGACGCCAGAGCGCCGAATGCGCCGGAGGCCCCGGTCACGATCGCCACCTTGCCGCTGATGTCGAACAGCGCGGCTGGGTTCTTGAGGAATACCTCGTTGCTCATGATTTTGCTCCCGGCGGGTAGGGGATGACGACCAGCATTTTTGAGACATGATTGGTCCGGTTGACGATCTCGCGGACTTCGCCAGGCGGGATCGTACAGCTGTCGAGCGCCCTGAGCACCGTCTCCTTGCCGTCGACGATCACAGTCATTTCGCCATCCAGCACCACGTAGACCTTTTCGAACGGCGTGGAATCGGGGCCCGCCCCGCCACCCGGCAGGAACTGCGACAGGCCCACCCACTGGTTCTTCGGGCCGTCTTCCTCGAAGCCCTGCAGCCGCAGGCCGACGACGCCTCGGTGATTGGGCGCGTCGTAAGGCTTTGCCTCGCTAAAACGCTTTGTGAACATGATCCCTCCAGATTTCCGCGCCTCCGTGAGGAAGCGCTTGGAGCGCCGGGAACTCCTCACCCCCGGCACTGCATCGATGCGGCCCGCCGCGCTGAGGTCGTCCTCAGAAAGTGTCGCCCTTTTCGATGCGATAGTTCTGGCCCTTGTCGATCATCGCGACGAGGCGAATGATGCACCCATCACCGCGGTCCCAGTTCCATGGGAAGAATGCAAAGGTGCAGCGCTTGCCCGTGACCGCATCGAGGTCGCCGCCGACATTTTCGATACCCAGAATGCCGTTCTTGAACAGGATATTGTGAACGGGTTCCCATGCTGGGAAGTCGTCCTTCCAGTCGCGGCCGCCGGACCATTCGAAGTATTCTTGCTTGAGATGCGGCAGCAATGGGCCGTTTCGCTGCGGGCCGATCGCTGTTGCCAGCGGATGGTCATTGGCCTGGGTGTCGTGGCCGACGACCTTGACGCCCTTTTCAACCATCCATTCGCCCGCCGACGGCACGAAGCCGGGGCAATAGGCGAAATAGTCGCCGTCTTCGTACTGCTTGTGCCAGCCGGTGTTGACGATCAGCACGTCGCCCTTGCGGATCGCATGACCACACGCCTTTTCCAGGTCTTCGCCGGTGATCGGCTCCCACTTCTTCTTCGGTAGTGACACAACGATGCCGGAACCGAAGAAATGCGGGAGCGGCACTTCGTCAATGAACGGCGTTCCCTGCACCACGTGTGCGGGGGCATCGATATGCGTCGTCGCATGCATGGTTGTCGTTATGCGCTGCGACAGCACGCCGGATTTGGCCATGTAGTGGATGCGCTCGATATGCGTGTCCTGGAAATAGGGCCAGTTAGGGTTCTGGAAGCCGAAGCGGTGCGAGAGATTGTAGAACTCGATACCCATCGGGTTGTTGAGATTATCCTGGAATTCGATCCCGCGGACGGTGATAGTCATGCATCTCCTCCTTCGCGGCAACACCACGCGCCGCGTCCCATGCTTCAAATCTGGCGAAAGCTGCTCCCGAGCGATCTGCTGATAATTTCGATACACCCGCACCGCATTGCAGTCAATATGTATCGTTGGCCGATATGCATGCATCGCGATGTGGATTTCTTTTGCAGCCCGCGATGCGGCGTGACGGGCGGAAAGTGTGGAGATGTCAGCGGAAGGGGGGCGCCGCACGGACGCTGAAACTCCTTTTGAGTGCGAGCCTAAAGCGCCGGCACACCAAATGCGGGTTGACGTTTGGTTAAACAGCCAATGCTAAAATTCATAAAATGCTTACCAAACGCCAAGTGGCGATTTCGGCTGACTCGTTCCGAAGGAGTGAGATCTATGCGCAGGCCTACCGTCCGAACCTCCCTGGTCGTCATCAATCTGACGTTCGCATTCATTTTTCTCGCTTTCGCATTTTTCTCGCTCGGTAGCGTGCGACAGGTGAATGGGGATACCACCGCCATCGCCAAAAACTGGCTGCCGAGCGTTTCCGTGGTTCGGAACATGCAATTGAAACTTCAGGAAATGAAGTTCGCCTATGCAAATCACATCATGTCTATCAGCGATGAGGCGATCGCAGCGGCGGAAAAACAGGTGATCGCGAAAAAGCAGGAGCTTGGACAAGCGATCGATGCCTACACGCCGCTGATATCATCGCCGCGCGAGAAGGACTTGCTGGACCAGATCGGAAAACGCGCCAGCGATTATGAGAATGCGGCCGAGCCGATGCTGGTGAAATCCCGCAAGAACGACAACGATGCGGCCAAGATCATCTTCTACAAGGATATGGAGCCTGTCGTCGAGGACGCCGAAAAGGATGCAGGCGAACTACTGGACATCAACGTCCAGGGCTCGGACGCCTCCTATGAAAGCAGCAAGCAGACTTATGCAACGATCCTTTGGAGCACCTGGGGGCTCATCGCCCTGGTGCTGGCGATCGTTGCTGGAGCGATTGCCTATATTGCCGCACAAATCTCCCGTCCGATCAAGGCGATCACGCACTCGATGACGGGGCTCGCCGCGGGCGATACGTCTTCCTCCATCCCCTATGCGGACCGGACGGACGAAATCGGCGCGATGGCCGGAGCGGTCGAGGTTTTCAGGCAGACGGCATTGGCAAAGATCAAGGCCGACCAGGAAATCGAGGCAAACCGTGTCCTGTCGGATGGCGAACGGCGGCGGCGCGAGGAGGTCGATCGGGCACGGGCGGCAGCCATGGCCCAGGCGACGAACGGGCTGGCTGGAAGCCTGAAGAAACTGGCCGATGGCGATCTCACAATCCAGATCAGCGAGCCGTTCGATCCTGATTTCGAGGCGCTCCGAACCGACTTCAACAGCGCCGTGGCGCAGCTCTGCCGGACGCTCAGCAAAGTGGCAGGCTCGACGGTCGGCATCGATAGCGGATCGAACGAGATCGCCCACAGCTCCAACGACCTTGCAAGACGCACCGAACAGCAGGCGGCAGCCTTGGAGCAAACGGCCGCGGCGCTCGACGAGATCACGGCCAATGTCTCCTCATCGTCCAAACGCGCCGAGGAGGCGCGCAGGGTCGCCGCTGAGGCCAATGCCAGCGCAGCGACATCCGGCAAGATCGTCACCCAGGCGGTCGAAGCCATGAGCCGGATCGAGCAATCCTCCAACGAGATATCGAGCATTATCGGCGTCATCGACGAAATCGCGTTCCAGACCAACCTGCTTGCGCTCAATGCCGGCGTCGAGGCTGCACGCGCCGGCGAGGCCGGCAAGGGTTTCGCGGTCGTCGCCCAGGAGGTGCGCGAACTGGCGCAGCGCTCCGCCAAGGCGGCAAAGGAAATCAAGGCGCTGATCCAGACATCGAGCGGCGAAGTGGCAACCGGTGTCGACCTGGTGTCGAAAACCGGCGGCGCCTTGAAGCAGATCGGTGAACTGGTGACGGCGATGAACCAGCACGTCGATGCGATTGCCGCATCGGCCCGCGAGCAGTCGGTGGGTCTGGCCGAGATAAACACGGCGATCAACAGCCTCGATCAGACGACCCAGCAGAATGCCGCCATGGTCGAGGAGGCGAGCGCCGCTTCCGCATCGCTGGCCAGCGAGAGCGCGACACTGCGCGACCTGATCGCCGAGTTCAACGTGGGGAGTTCGACAGGACGGCAATCGCATCAATTCCGCAAGACTGCATAAGTTCGGCTGGTGTCCAACGGACCGAATGTCGTCGTGATGACCACAGGCCAGGCTTTCGGACGACCTGCGTTAGATCACACCCTTCTTCAGGATGAAGCAGCCGTAAGGGCCTGGGTCGGAGGTGCGAACGACGACGAAGGATTTTCTGGCGGCCTCATAGAAGGCGAACCGCTCAAGAGCGTGGATTGTCGCTGCACTCCCGTGCGCAGCCTCGACGAGGTCCTGAACCTCCTTGAAGATGGGCATCTGCCTTTCCGGATCGCCAACCACCTGCATTCTCTTCACCGGCGCTTCGACAAAGGTGTCCAGTGGAAACAGTTTCAGGATCGCCTCGAGTGCGCGCGCGATGCCGCATCCCGAAACGTCGACGATCTTTCCGTAAGTCGTTTCCTTTGCAATGGTTTGAGCAGGATGGTTGACGTCGCAGATGACCAGTTCGTCGCCATGACCCATCAGCATCAGCACATAGATCAGTTCGGCGTTGATGACTGGGTCGATACCCCTGAGCATTCGTCTGTCCTTTCCCGTCAAGCGGCTCTGTCATGGTCTTGGCGAGGCGTGCTGACAAGCACCGCCGCCGCCTTGTTCGCAGCCCGCAACGCTGCTTCGATTTTGGCGCCCCTCGCGATCTCGGCAGCCAGCACTCCCGTGAACTCGTCGCCGGCACCGTGCGTGCTGACCAACTTGACCTTGACCGCCTCGATCATGGCTTCTTCTCCCGATCGCGTGGCATAGGCGACGCCTGCGCCTCCGGCGGTGACGACGGCGATCGGATAGGATTTCGTCAGAAGCCGGGCAGCTTCGAGCGCGCCTTCCAACGTATCAAACACAGCCGTATCTGTGAGCTGCTCGGCCTCGATTGCGTTGACAACAAGGATATCGACAAGCGCTGCCAAATCGGAGGAGACGTCACGCGCAGGCGCGGCATTCAGCACCACCTGGCCGCCAGCCGCCTTCATCGCCTTGGCGGCAGCGACATTGGCGGCGTCCGGGACTTCATTCTGCAATATCAGGACGCCGTCTGGGGAAAACAGTTCGGCAGCGGCATCCACATCCGCTTGTTCTAGCGTCAGGTTGCTGCCGGAAACGATCACGGCGCCGTAATCTCCGTCGCTGTCGAAGATCGCGACACTCATGCCGCTGCCGACGTTGGACACCGTCTTCACGAACTGTCTGTCAACCCCGCCGCGATGGAGATTGCCAAGCAGAGCCACCCCAAAGGCGTCGTCTGCCACTGCCCCGATCATGGAAGTCCTGATCCCAGTCTTCGCCGCCGAGACGGCCTGGTTGCCACCTTTGCCGCCGCAGTTTGGATACCAGGCTGTGCCGGTCACGGTCTCGCCTTTCCGCGGCCGCGCCGGGCCGCGGACCATGATGTCGTAATGCAGGCTGCCGAAAACGATCACTGTGGGGGCGGTCGCGCTCATACGATTTTGTCCTTTCGTTTCGATGTCACCGCGGACATCGTCTTGCCGAGGTTGCGTTCCGCAGCTCCGTAGTCGCGTTGCGCCACGGCAACGAAGAGCGCGTCGAGGATGTTGAGCTGCGCTATCCGTGCGGCGGCGTTCTCGCCCATCAGCGGCGATCCCTGCGCTGTCGAGCAGAGCACGATGTCGGCGACCTGCGCCAGCGGCGAGCCGCCGTAATTGGTGATCGCGATCGTCCTGGCGCCGCTCTTGCGCGCAAGCTGCACGGCGTCGATGACGGCCGTGGTGTTGCCGGAATGCGAGAACCCGATGGCGACGTCGTCCGGCCCGAGCAGCGAGGCCGACATCAGCATCATGTGCGAGTCGTCCTGCACCGTCGCCCTCACACCGATCCGGAGGAACTTGTGCGCCACGTCGCGCGCGATCTGGGCGGAACCTCCGACCCCATAAAAATCCCTCTGGCGCGCCTGGGCGATCAGTGCCGATGCCCTGTCGAAGGCTTCGATGTCCAATATCGCCATCGTTTCCTCAAGCGCATGGATGGATGTCCGGAACACCTTCTGGATGATCTCGCGCGAGCTATCCTCGACGGAAAGCTCCTGATGCATCTCGGCCGTGGGCAGCCTATTGTAGCTCGATACGGCGGAACGGAAATCGCGATACCCACCGAAGCCGAGCTTCTTGGCGATCTTCACCACCATCGCCTCCGACACGCCGGCTTCCTCGGCGATGTCCTTGAGCGCGGTCTCCTCGGAGAAATCGCGCAGTCCGAACACCGTCTCCACCACCCGCGCCTCCAGAGGCGTAAGCTGCGGCATCATCATCCGGATGCGCGGGCCTACCGCCTTGGGATCATGTGCAGAATTCATCCTCTTCCCCTTGTGACGCGATCGATCATCATCGCGACAAGGATAATAAGGCCAGTGGCCAGAAGTTGGTAGAAGGCCTGCACGTTCATCAGCGTCAATCCGTTGCGCATGCTGCCGAGAATGATCGCGCCGAGGATCGTGCCAATGACGCTGCCCTTGCCGCCCATCAGCGAGGCTCCGCCGATCGCAGACGCCGCGATCGCATCCAATTCCCAGAGATTGCCGAGGATCGGCTCGGCGGCACCCAGACGGCCGATGAGGATCATCGAAGCGAGCGCGGCAAGCGTGCCGGAGATGACATAGGCGGTGATCTTTGTGACGGCGATCGGAACGCCCGCGATATAAGCGGCTTCCTCGTTGCCGCCGACGGCGAGCAGATATTCGCCGAGCGGGGTCTTCTTGAGCAGGACCCAGGCAAGCAGCGCCACGACCGCAACCATGACCACCGAATTCGGGATGCCCGACAGCGATCCGTTGAACAGCGCGCGGAAACCTTGGGGCACGCCGAGCACCGGATTGCCGCCGGTGTAGATCAGCGCAATGGCACGATAGGTGCTGAGCGTGCCGAGTGTCACGATGAACGGCTGCAGGCCGACATAAGCGACGAGGACGCCGTTGACGAGGCCGCAGACCACGCCGATGCCGAGGCCGGCAAGGATCGCAAGCGGGATCGGCACACCCGCCACCAAGAGTGTGGCGGAGATGACCGCCGCGATCGCCGCGGTCGGACCGACCGACAGGTCGATGCCGCCGGAGATGATGACCAGCGTCATCCCGAGCGCCAGACAGGCATTGATGCTCGACTGCTGCAGGATGTTGAGCAAATTGCGCTGTGACAGGAAGTCCGGGGCCAGCAATCCGAAGATCACCACGATCGCGACCAGCCCGATCAGCGTGCCGGCATCGCGCAGGGAGAACGATGCGAAAAGGTTGGACGAAGGCACGGCTGCAGTATGTGTCGTGTCAGACATGGGGTGGTTCCTGTTGGTCATGCCGCGTCGATGCGGCGGTCGGCCGTGCCGACGGCGTGAGAGACGATTGTTTCCTCGGACAGCTGGTCGCGGCCGAGTTCGGCGACGACGGCGCCATCGCGCATGACGAGCACCCGATCGGAGACCCGCATGACTTCCGGAAGTTCGGAGGACACGACGATCACCGAATGGCCTTCGGCGGCGAGTTCTTCGATCAGGTGGTAGATCTCCGATTTGGCGCCGACATCGATGCCGCGTGTCGGCTCGTCGAATAGTAGGATGCGCGAGCCGGCCGCGAGCCAGCGGGCAATGATCGCCTTCTGCTGGTTGCCGCCGGAAAACAGCCTGATCTGGCGGTCGAGCAGGAACGGCCTGAGATTGACGCGCCTGAGCAGATCTTCGGCAGTGCGCCTGACCTTGCGATGGTTGATGATACCGGCCTTGGAGAAACGACCGAGCGACGGCAGCGCCATGTTGCTGGTGACCGAGCGGCCGGGAATGATGCCCTCGCGCTTGCGCTCTTCGGGAAGCAGGCCGATGCCCGCGGCGATCGCGGTACGGGGATTGGAGAGCATCAGCGGCTTGCCGTCGATCTTGACCGTGCCCGCCACCACCTTGTCGGCGCCGGAAAGCGCCCTGAGAAGTTCGGTGCGGCCGGAGCCGACCAGGCCCGCCACGCCGAGGACTTCGCCTCTGTGCAGGTCGAAGGAGATGTCGCGGACGCGATGGGACGAGAGGTTGCGGACCTCGACGCTGACGGTCGGCGTGGCATACGCATGATGCGCCTCGACCAGCAGCTCGCGGCCGACCATCATGGCGATGACATCGTCGGGCGCGGTTTTCTTCAGATCGACATTGCTGCCGACCACCTTGCCGTCACGCATGACCGTGGCACGCTGGCAGACACGGAAGACCTCGTCCATCTTGTGGGACACATAGATGATCGAGACGCCGCTCGCCGCCAGACGTTCGATGACCTCGGCCAGCCTGTCGAACTCGCTGGGCGTCAGGCTCGACGTCGGCTCGTCCATGGCAACGATCTTCGCCTTGTCGAGAAGGGCGCGGGCGATCTCGACGACCTGGCGCTGCGCCACCTTGAGCGTCGATATCGACGCCGCCGGATCGATCATCGGATCGATGGCGGCCAGCGCCTCGGCGGCCCGGCGTTCCTGTTCGCGGCGATCGACCAGCAGGCCGCCGGCGCGCGTCAGCGAATGACCGAGAAACATGTTCTGCGCCACGGTCAGGTGCGGCACCTGTTGCAGTTCCTGATGGATCATGGCGATCCCGGCCTGGCGGGCATTCTCGGGCTTGCGGAAGTTGTATGGCGTGCCGTCGACACGGACCTCGCCTGCCGTCGGACGGAACACGCCCGAGAGAATGCGCAGCAGCGTCGATTTGCCGGCGCCGTTCTCGCCGAGCAGCGCGTGGATTTCGCCGGGCGCGACCTCGAAGGAGACGTCGGAGAGCGCCTTTACGCCGGGAAACACCTTGGAGATGTTGTCGAACGCCAGTCTGGGACTTGCCATGGAAAGGTGACCTCGTGAGAGTTCGGACGGCCGGACATGCCGGCCGTCCCGCTTGGGAGGCGGATTACTTGCCGGCAGCCTCCATCAGCACGGCGCGGACTTCGTCCGGAGTGCCCTGGAACTGCTTGTAGTTGTCGGCAGTGATCAACGCCTGCGGGGTGGCGACGACGCGCGGCAGCTTCTGGCCGGAAACCAGGCGCAGCGCGGTTTCCATCGCCACTTCGCCGGTCAGGACCGGGAAGCTGTCGACGGTGCCGGTCAGTTCGCCGGCGGCAATCGACTTGTAGGCATCGGAAATACCGTCAGTGCCAAACACCACGACCTTGCCCTGCAGGCCGGCGGCCTTCACCGCCTCGACCACGCCGAGCGCCATGCCGTCATTGTTGCAGTAGAAGCCGACGAGGTCGGGATGCTGCTGCAGGATGGTGGTCGCCGCGTCATACGATGTCTGGCGATCCCAGTTGCCCGGAACGCTGGCGACGACCTGGAATTTGCCGCCTTTCTCGATGGTCTTCTTGAAGCCGTCGGTGCGCTGCACGGCGGCATAGACACCGGCCTGGCCTTCGATGATGGCGACCTTGCCGCCATCCTTGCGGTTTTCGAGGAACCACTTGGCAACGCGCACGCCGTTGTCACGTTGAACATTGCCGACATAATGCTCGGCCTGCGGGATCACGGCGTCATTGACGTTGACGACCGGCACGTTTGCGGCCTTGGCTTCTTCCATGACCGGCTGGAGGTTGGCGTCGGTCTGCGGCGACAGCAGCAGCACCTTGTAGCCCTGCGTCACCATGCCTTCGGCGATCGTCAGCTGGCCGAGCTGGTCGCCTTCGCTCTGTGCCGCCTGATAGGCGACCGTCGCACCGATCTTGTCGGCGAATTTCTGGTAGCCTTCGCCGAGCGAGCGCCAATATTCATTGGTGAGCGTCTTGGACACGCCGCCGACCTTCAGGCCTTTTTCAACAGCCGGAAGCGCGCCGTATTTGGCTTCGAGCTGCGACCAGTCCATGCGGTCCGGCTCGGAGTCGGAATTCAGCGGTTTCAGGTCTTGTGCTGTGGCGAAGCCAGCACAAAGGGTGGCGGCGAAAGCCGCGGCAAGAAATCTCTTCATGGTATCCTCCCAAGGGGTTGAGGTGGTTCAGTTTTCCGCGCCGAACATCAGTTCCTGGACGATGGCGTGCGTGGAAACGGCGTCCTGTCGGTCAATCGCGGCAGTCAGGCGATTGTCCTGCTCGAGGCGGTCGACGACCTTCAACATCCGTCGGACGGTCTTGATGTTGACCTCGCATTCATGCACCGGGTCGAGCCCGGTCAGATCGGGAAACGTGTCGAAATAAATCGCGCCGTCATAGCCGTCCCGGCGGATCTGGCGTAGAAGCTCGATGGTCTGCAGCGAATGCACCGCGCCGACCATCAGGCCGTCGTCGCGCTTGGCGTAGCCGTCGTTGAGGTGGACACCCATCAGCCGGCTATGGCGGGCGATCAGGGCTGCGGCGAAAGCCGGCTGCTCATCGGCGTAAAGGACGTGGGCGAAGTCGAGCGTGACGCCGAGATTGTTCGCCCCGACTTCCTTGATAACCAGCAGCGTGGTGGCCGCATCCGGCATGAGGCTATAGGAGCGCGGCTCGTTGGGCTTGTATTCGATCGAGACTAGGCAATCCGGATCATGCATACAAACTTCACGAATTCCATCAATTTCGTGTTGCAACATGCGATCGTAATTGCCCTGGAAGGCATAATCGAAGCCGTCCTGGCCGAGCCAGATGGTCATCAGACTGGACCCTGCGGCGCGGGCGTCGTCGATGCCCTTCTTCGTCATGTCGATCGCTTCGCGCCGCACCGAGGCATCCGGATGCGTGAAAGCCCCAAGCTTGAATGCCGGATTGGTGTAGTAACGCATGGCAAAGCCATTGATCGAAAGACCGATATCACCCAGTTTTCGAGCGAGTTCCGCAGGATTTTCGTCGACATGGTCGGGGTAGTTTAGATCGAGATCGGTCAGGCCTTCCACGCGTGCTGCCCGCTCGGCCATTTGCATCATGCTGGGCCTTCCGGACTGGCTAGGCCATTCGAGGTGGGCGCCTGAAGCAAAGGAGTTGAGGCGGGTGGCGAAGCGTGTCGGGTTCAAAATTTCATTCCCATCTGTGAAGTTATGCACTACTTCACAGATAATTGAGTATTTGTAAAGTGGAAATTAGCCTTACCTTACGGAAATTGTATGCTGCGCTGCAAAATGTGAATGCGGCGGTTATCGGGTTTGCGGGTGCGCCGCTGTTGATCGAGCCCATGGCCGCCAACAGAATTTTATCTGGATTGGAACAGACAAACGCATCTGTGGATTTGTTTAAGCGGAGATATTTTTCAGCTTTCGGAAGGGGCAGAAATGACGTCGAACAAAAACGCAAGCACCGGCGTCGCCGGGTTGGACGACATCCTGGGAGGCGGACTGGCAAAAGGCCACGTATTTCTTTTGGAAGGCAATCCTGGAACCGGCAAGACGACCATTGCCCTCCACTTCCTGCTGAATGGCGCACGACAGGGGGAGAGATGCCTCTACATCACCTTGTCCGAGAGCGAAAGCGAACTCAGGGAAGGCGCCGCCTCGCATGGCATGGAAATCAACGGAAATGTCACGATTTTCGAGCTGGTTCCGCCCGAAAGCCTGCTCGACCCCGATCACCAGCAGAGCCTGCTCTATTCGTCGGACCTTGAGCTGGGCGAAACCACCAAGCTGATTTTCGAACAATTCGAAAGATTGCAGCCGATGCGCGTCGTCTTGGATAGTTTGTCCGAAATCAGGCTTCTGGCGCAGAGCTCGCTCCGCTATCGCCGCCAAATTCTCGCTTTGAAGCATTTCTTCGCCCGCCAGGGCTCGACCGTGCTGTTGCTCGACGACATGACATCCGACACGTTCGACAAGACGGTGCACAGCGTCGTTCACGGCGTGATCCATCTCGATGAACTCACGCCGGATTATGGCGCCGAACGTCGGCGGTTGAGGATCATGAAGTACCGCGGCCAATCTTACCGGGGCGGCTATCATGACTTCAAGATCGAGACCGGCGGCGTCATGGTCTACCCACGCCTCAGGTCGATCGAACATCGCTCCAGTTTCGAGCGCTATCCAACCACAAGCGACATCGCGGAATTGGATGCCTTGCTCGGCGGTGGCATCGAACAAGGATCGAGCACGCTTGTCCTTGGCCCGGCAGGAACCGGCAAGACACTTTTCACGTTACAGTTTGCAGCCGCAGCGGTTGCTCGTGGGGAAAATGCCGCCGTCTTCATCTTCGACGAGGAGCTTGGCTTGTTGTCCAATCGGATGCGAGGGATCGGGATCGACCTGGAGGCGATGCGCGACAGCGGCAAGCTGCACATCGAGCAGTTGGACGCCGCCGAGCTTTCACCAGGTGAATTCGCGCACAGAGTGCGAAAACATGTCGACGAGGCCCAGGCCAAAACCGTGGTGATCGACAGCATCAATGGCTATCAGGCTTCAATGCCCGAAGAGAGCTCCGTCATCCTGCACATACATGAGCTTTTGCAATACCTCAATCGCCAAGGCGCGAATACGTTCCTGACAGTCGCCCAACACGGGCTGGTCGGGGACATGAAATCGCCGATCGATCTAACCTACCTTGCCGACACGGTCGTGCTCCTCCGCTATTTCGAGGCTCTCGGCAGGGTCCGGCGCGCCGTTTCAGTGATCAAAAAACGCACCGGTTCACACGAAGACACGATCCGGGAGTTCATGATCGGCAAGGGAGGGCTGACGCTCGGCGAACCGCTCGACAAATTCCAGGGCGTGCTACGAGGGGTTCCGACATTCGTCGGCGCACAAGGACCGCTTCTCAAGGAGGACGACTCCAATTTCTGACCCACGCGTCGCGCTCATCTATGCACCCGACGGGCGCGACAGTGCCGTGGCGGCATCCCTGCTTGGGGAGGCACAGGTGCAATCGATGATCATGGCTTGTCTGCACGACCTGGAGACCCATATCTCCGATAACACGCTATTCGTCGTTCTTGTCGAAGAAACGCTCCGGTCCAGCAATCTCCAGCCGATCCATAGTTGGGTCGCGGCACAGCCAACTTGGTCCGATCTTCCATTCATCGTGCTGACGCATCGCGGCGCAGGGCCTGAGCGAAATCCAGCCGCCGCCCGCATTGCCGAAGCATTGGGGAACGTCACTTTCCTTGAACGACCGTTTCACCCGACGACATTCGTCAGCGTCGTCCATTCGGCACTGCGCAACAGGCGTCGTCAATACGAGGCGCGCAGCCGGATCGAGGAGCTGCACGAGGGCGAGCTGCGTTTGAAGACGGCTCTGCAGGCGGGTCAACTCGGAACCTGGCAACTTGACATCGAGGGACGCGGACTGAACACTTCGCCTGAGTTCCGGCAGATGTTCGGGCATGTCGGAGACGATGCGTTCACCTTCGGCCAGATGGCCGGTGCGATTCATTTCCAGGATCGAACCAACCTGCTCAGCTCCATATCGTTGACGATTTCGACAGACGACGATTTCCTGATCGAGTTCCGCACGATATGGCCGGATCGCAGTGAGCACTGGGTCGAGATGCGTGGTCGCCTTGTCAAGGGCCGGGATGGTCGCCCGATACGCGTCGTGGGCGTGTCTTCGGATGTGACGCCCCGCAAACGCGCCGAAGCCGATCTCCGTCGTTTGAACGAGACTCTCGAGCAAAGAGTGGAGGAGCGCACCCGGGCGCTGCGCGAGGAGGTCAGCCAACGTGCGAATGCAGAGGCCAAACTGCGTCAGTCGCAGAAGCTCGAGGCCATCGGACAGCTGACCGGCGGAGTTGCACACGATTTCAACAATCTGTTGATGGTAGTGCTCGGCAATCTGGACCTGCTGCGGAAAAATCTAGCTGACGACCCCAAGTCTGCGAGGCTCATCGAGGGGGCTTTGCAGGGCGCGCGGCGGGGCGCGTCATTGACCCAGCGCCTGCTCGCCTTTGCAAGACGGCAGGAGCTTGAGATCGCTCCTACCGACCTCGGCGAACTCGTGGAAAGCATGCGGGACCTGCTCGCCCGCTCGGTTGGCAGCATTGTCGAGATCAGCACGCGCATTCCGAATGAATTGCCACGGGCGCTCGCAGACGGCAATCAGGTTGAACTCGCCTTGCTGAACCTGGTCGTCAACGCCCGCGATGCGATGCCGGGCGGTGGGGCCATCGAGATATCTTTGCGGGACGAGCAAAATGCCAAGCCGCGCGAGGATCTTCCTCAGGGTCGCTATCTCTGCCTCAGCGTCGCCGACAATGGCTGTGGGATGGATGCAGAAACGCTGCAGCGCGCCATCGACCCGTTCTTTTCGACGAAGGAACTCGGCAAAGGGACCGGCCTCGGCTTGTCGATGATCCACGGCCTTGCGCTGCAGCTGCAAGGCGCGCTTAAACTGAAAAGCGAAGTCGGCGTCGGGACGACCGCGGAACTATGGTTTCCCGCCACCGAATTGGAGATTGAATTGCCGCACGAAACCAACCCGCAGCCCGTACATGTCAAATCTGCCGCCACGATCCTGAWCGTCGACGACGATGTGTTGATCTCAATGAGCACGGTCGACATGGTCGAGGACCTCGGCCATCACGTCCTCGAGGCGAATTCAGGTGCGGACGCGCTGGAGATTTTGTCGGGTGACGCCCAGATCGACCTGATGATTTCGGATTACTCGATGCCGGGAATGAATGGGGCGCAGCTGGCAATTGCCGCTCGTAAATTGAGGCCCAACCTGCCGATTCTTTTGGCAACCGGATATGCCGATCTCCCCCCAGGATCGAACGTTGATTTGCCTAGACTGGGAAAGCCCTATTCGCAGGAACAGCTGGAGATTGAGATCGGCAAGGTGCTTGGTGATGCACAGTAGAGCCGGTTACAGAGGTTTTCCTCGTAAAGATTTCGCATCGGTCATAGATGGTTCTCCGGGCGCCGTCTGCTGTTGACGTAGGCGAAAATGCATGCGGTCGAGTGCGAGCGCCAGGCTGCCCCTGATAATGTCCACCAATTCGTCTTGCATCGGGGGACGGGCATTGTGGTCGAATGCCAGACCGATGACGACGCCTTCCTGCAGCGCAGTCGGTACGGGCCAGAAGTCGAAACGCGAGTCCAGGGCAGGAAAGGTTCGCGCTCGCACCACGACCCCGCTTGCCAGGGATGCCCGCGCGGCTTCGAATTCCGCCACCTTCGGCTGGGGACGACCGGCCGATTTGAGCAAAACCACATCGTCCTTCGTGATCAACATGGCCGCCGCCGGCGCTTGAAAAGCCGATGCAAGGGCCTCGGACGTGATCGAAACGATCTCGGCCACATCGGTGGCGGTTGCAATGTCGTGGCTGTAGCGCTGCAGGACGGCGATACGCTGTTTGAGGCTTGCGTCATCCGCCGCCCTCCGGCGTGCAGTGAAGGCTATGGTGCTGACGATGCCGCCGACGACAAGCAGCAATGCGATCGCCCAGATATTCGCCGGGTCGGTAACCATCAGCGAGTAGCGTGGCGCGGTGAAGAAGAAATTGTAGGAAATCGCGCCAAGCACGGCCGCGACAACAGATGGTCCCAGGCCGAAACTGATCCCTGCTATGATCACCGGCACGACAAATACCAGGGACAGGTTGGGGATTGTCATGCCGCTGTCGAGACCGATGGCGATCAGTGTCGCCGCCGCGGTCATCGCAATCGAGGCGAGATAGCCGAGAGCAGCGCCGGCGACCGACTGTGTGTGATGCGGCAAAGGTTCGGAAGCCGCAAGCCACCGATCGTCGCGATCGGCTCTCATATGTGCCTTGGGCATCGGATCATCTCCTTTTCATGCCGCTGTAATCCCGGGCCAGCAATCGCAGCGGTCCGTGCCTTCGGGCGCGCGCGGCAGCCCCACGGACAAATGTCGAGTGCTCGCGCACGACAAAGCGTGCGAGCCTGACACTTAGATATGAACGTGAAAATAAGGGTTCGAGATGTCTTTGAGCCTTTGTCCATAAGGAAATGATAAACGTTCTGCCGGCGCCGATTGCTCATATTGAAAAGCGCCGCTCCGCGCCGCCTGGATTCAGCCAAGCGAGCGCGGCTCCCATCGGACCTCGGACTTCCACGGGCGGATGGAAGAATTCGAAGCCCCATCACGCCGAATTCAGGCGCGCGGCGGCTCCCCCAGGTTGCGCCCGTCCGACTTGTCATAAACATAGGACCGGGCCCGCGATCCCACGACTCGCGCGTCGCGGACGCCTTGCACGCGTTCACTGGTCGTGGTGCGACCAGCGCTGAAGGAGGCAACGCCTTCGTCGGCGGCATCGCGGGCGCGAGCGGCATTGGCGATCTGGTCGCTTTCGGCGGTGGCGCTGGGCGTCCAACCTTCGGCGCGCCAGCTGTCTGTCCATTCGTCGACATCGATCGAGCCTTGGTCGTCGAGAATGTCGAGGGCGATCTGGTGTTGCGTCGTGTCCAGGTCCGTGACGGTCACGAGCAAGTCGCCGCGGCGCAGGCCCTCGGCATAGACTTCACGGTTCTCCGCCGGGAAGAAGAAGTCGGCCAGCGAGCCGCAGAAACCGCCTGTGCGGTTGGTATCCATCGCCGCGACGCCGTCGGGCTCCTTGCCGGCAGCGAGCCCCCAGTCAGCCGTCCATCTCGACGGCCGTGACCGCGACCTGCCAGGCAAACTTGAACCCATCCGGTTCATAGCTGGTTTCGACCTCGCCGCCGACCTGGCGGCTGAGCATGCGCTCGATCATCGTCGATCCGAAGCCGCTGCCCTCCGGAGCAACCACAGGTGGTCCATCCTTTTCGCGCCATTGGAAGGTCAGGCGGTCCCCGCCGTCTCCGTTTTCGATGCGCCAGGCGATGTCGACACGGCCGTTTTCTCTGGTAAGCGCGCCATATTTGACCGCGTTGGTGCAGAGCTCGTGGAGAGCCATCCCGAGTGCCAGCGTCGCGCGCGAATTTATCCTCAGCTCAGGACCGGAGACCAGGAATTGCGATGACGCGGCATTGTCGAACGGGCGGATCGACGTTTCGACCAGTTCGCTGAGCGCTGCCGACTGCCATTGCCCTTTCATCAGCAAGGAATGCGCTTCGCCCATCGCGGTCAGTCGCTGATTGAAGGTTTCAAGCACCGACGCGTCGAGGCCGGCCGATTTGAATGATTGCCTGGCGACGGCCTGCACTGTCGCCAGCAGGTTCTTGACCCGGTGGTCCAGCTCGCCGACGAGAAGCTCGCGCTGCTCCTCGTCCTGCCGGCGCTGCTCCCGGGCGAGGACGAGTTCGTCCATATAGGCGTCGATTGCCGCGCCCAGGCGTCCGAATTCGCCGCTCTTCGGGTCCATGCCGGTTCGGGCGCTTTCGTCCTGGCCGCGCCAGGCCTCCACGGTCGCAAGCAGGCGTTCGACCGGGCGCCGGATCGAGTGGCGTCCCGTCAGGCTTGCCAGCAGCAGCGCGATCCCGCCGGCGACCGCGGTGACGGCGAGGCCGTAATATGTCGCCTTCGTCACTGACGCATATTCGTCGGTGGTCGAAAGGCCGACGCTGACATAGAGACCCGGCTGGGCCGCCGAGGGTGGAAAATAAGCCAGGATGCGCCGCGTCCCGTCCTGGCTTATCAGCTCGATCGTCCCCGGCGCTTCGGCGTGAACGAGTGATTGATACGGCTCGGGGATACGGGTGCCGACGAATTTTTCCGGAGTGGGATGACGCGCGAGGATGACGCCGGTGCGGTCGGCAACGGTGAGATTGCTGTCGCGGGCGTAACTGCGCCCGGCGAGCCTGCGATCGAGCCAATTGAGGTCCAGCGAGGCCGCGACGGCGCCGATGGTCTTGCCATCGTCGTCCTGCACCGGAACCGCCACTGCCAGGATCGGTTTTTTGCTCACCCGGCCAATGCTGTATTCGCCCACCGAGAACCTGCCCTTGAGAGCGCCCTGGACATAGTTCTTGTCGACGAGCGAGACGCCTATGCCCGCCGGCTCCTGGCGGCAGCGAATGATCCCTTGCGCGTCAAGCACGGCGATGCCGGCGAACTGCGGCAGATGCTTGGCGACACGAGCGACATATTGGTTGCAGCTCACTGGGTCGATGCTCTGGACGGCTGGAGCGACCGAGATCGCCGACAGCGTATTTTCGAAGCCATCCAGCAGATGCTGCATTTCAAGAGCCGCGAGCTGGCCGACGCGGAAAGCTTCCGCATGCACCTCCCGCTCTTTCGCTGCGCGAATCGAATAGAGGTTCCAGAACAGAATCGCGACGAGCGGCAGCATGGCGGCGAGCACCAGGGCGAACAGGCGAAACGAGAGTGAGGACCTCGATGTAATGGCCGTTGTCTCCGTGATGCGCGAGACATCGCATGCGTCTGCTGGAAAGGCAATGCTGGGCGATGTCACGGTCCGGTATTCGTCCGGACATTGCGGAGGCCGACCATTCGCCCGGTCCGCCGGCTTCATCGCTATGGAATCTGCACGCCGGATCGGGTACTTCTGCGCGAGGAGTGAATCACGCATGACCACCGGCACACTGGACCCGACGCTCGTCCTGCTTTCGATCATGATCGCCATCGCGGCCTCCTATACCGCGCTCGACCTTGCGGGGCGGATGAACGCCGCACGCTCGAGCGAGAACTGGGCGGCATGGCTTTGTGCGGCGGCCTTTGCCATGGGAGGAGGCATCTGGTCGATGCACTTCGTCGCCATGCTGGCATTCAGCGTTCCAGGCATGCAGGCCTCCTATGACGTCGGTCTGACGCTGCTTTCGCTGGCGCTTGCCATCGCGGTGACCGGCATAGGCTTCCTGGTGGTCGCCCGCCATGGTCATAGAGCCTGGTCACTGCCGCTCAGCGGCGCCCTGATGGGCGCCGGCATCGCCGGAATGCACTATACCGGAATGGCGGCGATGAGCATGCCGGCAACGCTCTTCTATGACGCGACCTGGGTGTCGATATCGATCCTCATCGCCATCGGCGCTTCCATGGCAGCACTCTGGGTGTCTTTCGCGCGCACTGGGGCGTTGCAGCGCATTGTCGCTTCCATCTTCATGGGAGCCGCAATTGCCGGGATGCACTATGCGGGCATGATGGCGGCCTCTTACACCCCGATGACAATGCCCGGCGCGACGCGCGGCTTTACCGGCATAAGCCAGCCGGGACTGGCGGCAGGGGTGGCATTGACAACCTTCTTCATTCTGGCGCTGGCGCTTGTCGCGTCGATCGCCGATCGGCGCTTTGCCCATCTTGCGGCAAACGAGGCGGAGGCACTGCGCGCCAGCGAAGAGCGATTCCGATCGCTCTATCGCGAAACGCCGATGCCGCTGTTTTCCATGGATGCCGCAGGCCGGCTTACCGAAGTGTCGAATTCTTCGCTTGCACTCCTGCGGACCACGAGGAGCGCAGTCGTCGGGCAGCGGCTGGAAGACTTCATGACCGGTGATTCTCCAGGACGTTGGCTTGAAGCGCTGAGGCGGCTGTTGAACGACGCCGGCCGATCGGAGGAGGAATACGCTTTCAAGGCAGCCGACGGTGTGGAGCTGGACGTGATGACCTCCGCGCAGGTGTTTCGCAGCACCGACAGTGTGTTGATCCTGGGCGGCCTCGTGGACATCACCGCCAGGAAGAGGGCAGAGGCTGCACTCCGTCAAAGCCAGAAGCTCGAAGCGGTCGGCCAGTTGACGGGCGGCGTGGCGCACGACTTCAACAACCTGCTCTCTGTCGTCATCGGCAGCCTCGAAATCCTGAAGAAACGGCTCGGCCCCGAGAGCCCACTGAACCGCCTGGTCGAATCCGCCATGGAAGCGGGCACGCGCGGCGCGACACTGACGCAACGCATGCTGTCCTTCGCCCGGCGCCAGAAGCTCGATCCGAAACCCGTCGATGTCGGCGATCTCGTGCGGGGGATGCTGAACCTGCTGCAGAGGTCCATCGGCCCGCGCCATCAGATCGAACTCCAGCTTCCGGACGATCCGGTGGTCGCGCTTGTCGACGCCCACCAGCTCGAACTCGCTCTGCTCAATCTCGTCGTCAATGCCCGCGACGCGCTGGGCGACGCCGGAACGATCGTGATTGCGGCGCAAAGGCGAGACTCTCGCGGCGTTCATGCCGACGATGCCCAGGGGCACTACGCCGTTCTCTCGGTCATCGACCATGGCACGGGAATGGATGCGGAGACGCTGGCAAAGGCGGCGGACCCGTTTTTCACCACCAAGGGCGTTTCCAAAGGCACCGGCCTGGGCCTGTCGATGGTGCATGGTTTCGTCGAACAGAGTTCCGGATGGATGGACATGGTCAGCACTCCCGGCAGGGGCACCACGGTGGCACTCTGGCTGCCGGCCACCGACGCCGATGCCACCCCCACCCACCATCCGGAAGGCATTGCCGGCGGCGCGTCGAAAAGCCTGAAGATATTGGCGGTCGACGACGATGCGCTGGTTCTGTTCAGCACGGTGTCGATGCTGGAAGAATTGGGTCATTCGGCGCAGGCAGCTTCGAGCGGCGAAGAAGCACTGGCGATTCTCGGCAAGGACGGCACTTTCGATGCCATTGTCACGGACCAGGGGATGCCGGGCATGACGGGGCTGGAACTGGCCCACCGTCTCACGGGAAGCGGGCGGGCAATTCCGGTTCTCATCGCCACTGGCTATGCCGAGCTGCCCAACCGCGGCGCCACGCCGACGCTCGACAAGCCGTTCGGTCCTGCACAATTGGCGAGAGCCCTGCAACGCCTGTTGTCCAGCGAAAGAATCTGATATTTCTGAGCAACTGTTGCCTGGGATTGTCGGGAACCAATTGCGCTCTGGCGCGTTTGGAACTTTTGCTGACGCATGTCTCCCGAAAGCGGCAGCCGGTTTCGGGATAAGAGATGCGTGAAAAGGGCCAAAGCGCCGGCAGGTAATCCCTGAGATCGCCACACGTTTGGCGGAATGCCGATGCCGCGGTTGGAGCTAGGAGTTTTTCTTGCGCGTGCTTTGCGTCGATGATGATTATCTCGTTCTCATGAACACGATGATGATGCTTGAGGAACTCGGGCATGAGGTGACTGAGGCGACGTCGGCGGAACAGGCCTTGCAGAAGCTCGGCTCGGGGAAATTCGATCTGCTCGTGACCGATTTCGCTATGCCGGGAATGAACGGCTACCAGTTGATCCTCGAAGTCGAGCGGCGGCACCCCGGTACCCCCGTCCTGATGGTGTCCGGCTACGCCAATCTGCCCGACCGGGCCGCGACCGCGATCCAGCAGCTTGGCAAGCCGTTCAGCGAATCCCAGCTTGCCGCAGCACTTGCACGTGCTGCCGTCCCCGCGATTGCCGCGACTCCTGACGGGCCATCCGGAACTCAGGCTTGAGGCGGGGCAGATGGGGCTGCGAGATTGATCGTTACAGCGGCGACTTCATCGCCTCGTGAGGCGGCGCATATTGTGTTCGAGCGCCTGCCCCCTCAATTGCGCTGATAGCGTCTGAAGGCCGCAAAAGCATCGAGGGATCCAAGGCGGGCCACGACGATCTCTTTGAGCGCCGAAGATGGCCTGGACATCGAATTGCGCGGAGCGGCGCGTCCGTGGCTTCCTCCCGAACAGGAACGGAAGTGCCGCCCGGTCGTTGACCAGGCATGCGGAGCTTTTTCGAAGCCATGTCGTATGGAAGGAATGCCTTGAAGACCAACCCGCACCTCCACCTGATCCTGGAATATATTTCCGAGCATGGATCGCCGTCCGGCGACGGTGTGCCCATCGATGCTATCATAGAATACGGCATCGACCGCGGGTTCAGCCTGGACGAAATGGAAGGCACCATGATCCATGCGAGCGCTTTGGGTTGGATCGTTCTGATAGACCACTACGTGCATCTGACGCGCGTTGCCGACATCGTGATGAATCCCGCCAATGACAATGGCCGCGAGATTGAAGACGCCTAATCGCGGTCCCGGAAATTGGCGATGATCACATTGTCATGGGCGTGCCGGTAAACCAGCTTTCGCCGCCGCTTCACCCAGACTGGCTTCGGATTCCGGAGCTGCTCGGATGACCGCATGAGCGCCAGCGCTTCGAGTGCTTGCCGGTTCAGGAGCACCTGTTCCTGAAGGTCGTTGATTTGATGCTGAAATTCACTGACGGTGTTGTCGTACTCGACACGCGACACCCATTTTCTGGCAAACCATCCCCGCATCGGCGCCTCCATCGGTTTCGGCCTCAACCAGCTATCCTCGAAATGGTTCCGTGGTGCTTCGACAATTTTCCGACTGTTGCCCTCAGCGCACGGGCGCTTCAAGTGAAAGCGTATCGGCAACTTAGCGACCCCATCCGGAGGTCTGGCGGATCAATTCAGCTGGTTTTGTGGCTGACAAACAGCGCACTTTCCTTGTCGACATCGAGCACGCCATCGCCGGCCAGAAATGCTTCGTCGATTGCCTTGGGAAACGCGGCAAGCCGCGCCTCGTCGGCTTCATCGCCGGGGGATAAGAGGTTAGCGCCAGGAACCGCCCGGCTTCAGCACGCGATACATTTCCGCGATGGCTTTGAACGGGTCCGGCAAGTGATAGCACATATGCATTGAATCACCGCGTCAAAGGAGTCGTCGGCAAACGGCAGCGCCGCAGCATCGGCCTGCTGACCCCTGAAGTCGCCGATAGATAAGGCTTTGCATTGCTCGACGGCTTCCTGAACCGTGCCCGGAGAAAGATCGGAGAGCGTCAGCCTGCCGGTTTTCCGGCAGCGGCGTCGCCGTTGCCGCCCAAAACCAGCCCGGGCCGCAGCCGATATCAAGAACGCGCTGACCGGATTTCAACGGGAGCCGCCCTCTTCTTCCGATGTCCATAGGAGTGAACCGCCCCGGCTTTGCCGGAGACCGTTTGGTTTAAGTTATGCGGCCACGGCTGGTTCGTCCAGCATGGCGTAGTATCGTTCTTCGGCTTCAGCTGGCGGAATATTGCCGATGGGCTCCAGAAGTCGTCGATTGTTGAACCAATCCA
>NZ_JBFUFK010000026.1:0-116675 GCF_056403475.1 Rhizobium sp. P2_G9
CCCCCCCCCCCCGCCATCAATCTCAGGCCGAGATCACCTTCGTATACGCATCCAGCGCCGCACCGTAATTCTTCTCGTACCATTCCATGTTGAGCGCGATCTGCTTCTTCATGTTGTCGGGGTCGACCGGGTTGAGGCGCTTGCGGTCGGCCGGGATCAGCGCGTCGGCGGCCGGGTTGGCCGGGCCCTGGCCGAGCTTGTCGAACATGACGATCTGCTTGTTCGGATCCTGGGCGGAGGCGATGAACTTCATCGCATTGTCCTTGCCGCCCGGATTGTTCTTGAGCACGCCGAGTGCGCCGGGCGAGATCAGGCCCTGGTCCCAGATGAACTTGATCTGGCCCGAAGAATCGCTCTCGATCAGGCCAGCGCGGGTCGACCAGATCAGTGCCATCGAGGCTTCGCCGTTGATCAGCACCGACTGACTTTCGGCGCCGCCGCCCCAATAGGAGACGACATTGTCCTTGAATGCGGCGAGCTTCTTGTGGGCACGGTCGAGGTCGAGCGGGTAGAGCTTGTCGGGTGCGACGCCATCGGCGAGCAGGGCGGCTTCCCACATGCCGGCGCCCCATTTGTAGAGCGAGCGCTTGCCCGGGAATTTCTGCACGTCGAAGAAGTCGGCCATGCCGGTCGGGACTTTGTCGCCGTATTTCTGTGAGTCATAGGCGATGATGTAGGAGAAGAAATAGGTCGAGGCGGAATATTTCCAGCCGAAGCCGGGGCGCATCTTGTTCTTGTCGACGATCTTGTAGTCGATCTCTTCCATCATGCCCTGCTTGCCGAGGGATTCAGCAGAGAATGGGTCGACGTCGACCAGGTCCCAGGTGGGTTTGCCGGAGGCGACCTGCGCCTTGATCGCGCCTTCGGTCGGGCCGGTGCCGTCTTCCTTGACGGTGATCCCGGCTTCCTTCTGGAAGGGCTGGCCATAGGCTGCGTCATAGGCAGGCCCGGCATCGCCGCCCCAGTCGACCAGCACCAGTTCGTTGGCGGCGGCGAGCGCGCCCTTGGCCTTCAGTGCCAGCGGCGCGCCGACCAGCAACATGGCGGCCAGCTGGGTGAAGCGGCGGCGCGAAATCTCCCCGCGCGCGGCTTTCTGTTCCAGGATTGAGATGCAATCTTTCTCGAAATTGTCAGTCATGTCGTTCACCTCTGTTCTTGTGTTTATGCTCGTTTGGATGTCCCAAGCGCGTCGTTGCCGATGTGCTCATCCCTTGTTTTCAGGCAGTCGCCGAGCTGATGGCAACCCTGCATATGCCAGGCGGACTTTCGTTGGCGAGCCAACGATTCATCCGCTTAGTCCTTGTTTTGTCGCAGGTTCTTGCCGGAAAACCGCGGAACACTTTTCCGGAACCTGCTTAGAGGAAATAGCCTTCCTCTTCCCTCCAGCCGACCCAGGCCTTGTTGCCCGGCACGAAGCTCTGGGCGACGGAATGGGTCGGCATTTCCAGGATCAGCGACGGGCATTGCGGCGTGCTCGCCGAAAAGCGCGTCACCGAACCGAGATAGGTGACTGTGTCGATGGTGACGGGAAGCGCATTGCCGCCCGCCGGCCGTTCGGCGTGAAGCGCCATATGCTCCGGCCGGATGGCAAGGTTGTGTGTCGGCGCACCGGCGTCGGTGCTGGCCCTGATCAGCTGGTCGCCGCATTTGGCTTCGGCACCGCCGGTCACCGAGGCTGATCCGTTGAGCGGCAGGATGTTGATGTCACCCAAAAATTCCGCGACGAAGCGGTTGGATGGCTTTTCGTAGACGTCGCGCGGGCTCGCAAGCTGCTGCAGCTTGCCGTGGTTGAAGATCGCCACGCGGGTGGAAAGCGCCAGGGCCTCTTCCTGGTCGTGGGTGACGAAGACGAAGGTCGTGCCGGTCTCCTGGTGCAGCCGGCGCACCTCGTCCTGCATCGAGCCGCGCAGGTTTTTGTCGAGCGCGGAGAAGGGTTCGTCGAGCAGCAGCACCGAGGGCTCGAAGGCGAGCGCACGGGCCAGTGCGACGCGCTGCTGCTGGCCGCCGGAAAGATCGGCCGGACGCTTCTTCTCATGGCCGCGCAGGCCGACCTTGTCGACCATGTCGTCGACGCGCGCCTTGATTTCCTGGCCGGATTTGCCCTGGACCTGTAGCGGGAAGGCGATATTCTTCTCCACCGACATATGCGGGAAAAGCGCATAGCCCTGGAAGACCATGCCGAAGGCGCGCTTTTCCGCCGGCAGCCGGGTAATGTCGACGCCGTCCTTGGTCAGCGTGCCGGATGTCGGGCTGACGAAGCCGGCAAGGATCATCAGGAATGTGGTCTYGCCGGAACCGGAGGGGCCGAGCAGCGTCAGGAATTCACCACGGCCGATCGTCAGCGAGATGTCGCTGAGCGCATGAAAGTCGCCATAGGTTTTGCCAATTCCCTGGGCGCCAATTTCAGCTGCCCGCTTTGTAGACTGCATCGTCGTTCCCTTTTTACTGAAGCGTATGAAGGAAATATCGGCAGTACAAACGAAATCTTTTCACCCATTCGACAAATTTCGTTCACCTATAGCGGCAAAACCGGTCTTTTACATGGATGGTAGCATTGCCTCGTTTTTCAGCACCTCGGCCTTCAGCCATTCGCTGAAGGCGACCACGGTCTTGTTGTCCGCCTTGGCTTCCGAGGCGACCAGAAAATAGGAGCGGTTGGATTTGATGTAGATGTCGAACGGGCGCACCAACTGCCCGGTCGCCATCGCGGTGCGGCAGATGAATTCGTCGCCCATGGCGATCCCCTGGCCGGACATGGCGGCGGAATAGACGAGGTTCATGTCGGAAAAGACGATGCCGGTCTGGGCGAAGGCAGGGTCGATTTCGGCTGCCGTCAGCCAGCTCTCCCAGTCGTCATTGTCGACGAGGTGCAGCAGGCAGGTCTTGCGCACATCGGCCGGATCGGAGAGGCCGAATGTCTTGTTGATCAGCACCGGGCTGCAAAGCGGGGTGAATTCCACCTCGACCAGAAGCTCCACCTGCATGTCGGGCCAGTAGCCGGTGCCGAAGGCGATGAACACATCGACCTCCGGATTCGACACGTCGTCGAGCCGCATCGGCGTCGAGATCGACAGCCGGACATCGGGGTGGCCTTCGCGGAAATTGCCGATATGGGCGCAAAGCCAGCTCGAGGCGAAGCCGGGGGCGCAGCAGACGTTGATCGTGCCTGAGACGCCGCGATTGGCATGGCGCACGGCCGAGCCGGAGATGGTGTTGAGCGCCTTGCGGATATCCTCCGCATAGCCAAGCCCCTGTTCGGTGAGCTCGATGCCTGTGCCGATGCGATTGAAGAGCTGGAAGCCAAGGTCGCGCTCCAGCAGACGCAACTGATGGCTGACGGCGCTGCGGGTGAGGTTCAGCTCATCAGCGGCCTTCCACACCGATCCATGCCGGGCAAAACTATCGAGCGCACGGAGCGCCTGGGTCGAAGGCATCCACTTCATTCCGATCCTCCCAAGGGTTGGAATGCTAATCAAAAAATGGGCATAGGTGAACAGAATTTGCGTGGGCGGGGAAATTATTTCACTTTTTTGAAGCTCCGAACTGGGGTGTATTCGGCCAGGAGAAGGAGAATTCCCATCCATGCCCCTTTCCGCGGCCCAGTCCCACGCGATCGCCCATGTCGAAGCCATCAAGGCCGACCTTTCCGCCTGGACGGCGACGATCTTCGACTATGGCGAAACCGCCTGGCGCGAATACCGCTCGGTCGAGTGGTATGTGAAAAAGCTGCGGCAAGAAGGCTTTACGGTAGAGGAAGGCTCGGCCGGCATGCCGACCGCCTTTGCCGCACAATGGTCGAACGGGCAGGGCCCTTCGATCGGCATGTATTGCGAATATGATGCCGTGCCGGGCAATTGCCAGGCGGCGGCGACCGTCGAGAAGCCGCGCGACGGCTTGAACGTGCATGCCGGCGGGCATACCGATCCGCATTCCGGCCTCGGCATGGGCGGCCTTGGCGGGCTGCTTGCCACCAAGGCGGCGATGCAGAAGCATGGCATCAAGGGGACGCTGCGTTTCACTGGAGAGCCGGCCGAGAAGGTGCGCGGCTCCAAGCCGATCCATGCGGCCAAAGGCTATTATGACGGGCTGGATGCGATGCTTTCCTTCCACCCGTTCTACATGCTGCCGATGTGCAATACGGTGCGCTGGGACACGCATTGCGGCGCGGCCTATTCGATGATCTACCGCTTCATCTGCGACCGGCCGGAACACTGGGGCATGAATGACGGTGCGCCGATCCCGCAATCGCATTCCGCCGTTCGCGCGCCCGGCGCCAATGATGCTTTGATGATGATGTATCTGGCGTCGAAGGCGTTACGCGATTCCATGCTGACGCACCAAGGCGGCTGGTCGATCAGCGAAGCGATCCTCACGGCGGGACAGGCGACCGCCGACAACCTGCCGGCCGGGCTTGCCGAGATCCAATACATGATGCGGATGCCGACCATCGCCATGGCCGAGCAGGTCACTGCCGTGCTCGACCGCAACGCGCAGGCCGCCGCAGATATGAGCGGCTGCCGCTGGGAGCGGCACTGGGTCTGCAAGTCGCGGCCCGGGCTTGCCAATCACGCCATGGCGAATGTCGTCTGGGATTCATTGCAGGCCGTCGGCGCGCCGAAATGGGATGAGCAGGCGAGGGCCGTGGCGCGCGAGATCCAGATGAATTGCGGCCTAGACCCGATGGACAATCCCTTCATCGACGAGATGGAGCAGTTGATGGCACCTCAGGAAGCGGAAGCCATCCTGCGCCGCGACCTGCCGCCGTCGCAGCTCAACTCCACCTCCGATGACTATACCGACATGTCCTGGCATGCGCCGCTGGCCCGCTTCTACATCGCGCGTCCTGCGCTCAAGGCGCCTGCCGGCTATCGCTATCCAGGCTGGGTGATGAACGCGCTCGGCGGCATTCCGGCGACTATCGACCCTATGGTCGAGACCGCGTCGAAAGTGTTGGCACTCTCGGCTCTTCGGCTGCTCGAAGACGAAACGGCGCGCAAGGCGACGATGGACGAGTTCAAGGCCCGCACCGGCGGCGGCGTCGGTGGCAGCCAATGGATCGCGCCGCTCTGCGACTATGACCCGCCGATCAGCTTCCGCTGGCCGGAATATGTCACCACCGCACGCGGCCGCGAGTGGTGGATACCGACTGCATGAAAAACAAACAGGCAATCCAAAGAGGAACGTCATGAGCTCATATTTCAAAGAACCCTTCTCGCTGCAGCGCCGCAATCTCAACGGCGGCACCGAGCGTCTGACCGGCTGGGGTTTCCGCAACGAGACCGACAGCCTGACCGATGTGCTGCTCGGCTCGCCCGCCTATCTCCGCCACCTCGCCACCTCCTCGTTGTCGAAAAAACATCTGCGCGACAATCCGGCCAATATCCAGACGGCGCAGGCGCAGCACAAGGAACTGGTCTCGGCCTATGAGCATTTTGGCGTCAAGATCCATTGGCATGAGCCGACACCGGAACTGCCGATGCAGGTCTATTCGCGTGATTCCTCGGTCATGACGCCCTATGGCGCGATCATCACCGCCATGGCGCAATGGTGGCGGCGTGGCGAGAACTATGCCGCGATCCGCACCTATGAGAAACTTGGCATTCCGATCTACGACATGGTGACCGCCGGAACGTTCGAAGGCGGCGATTTCAATGTGATCGAAGACGGCGTGGTGTTGATCGGCTGTGGTGGCGCCCGCACCAACGAGGCCGGCGCGCAGCAAGTCAAGGAATGGTTCGACAAAGAGGGCTGGGAAACCCGGCTCGCCTTCATCGACGAATATTATGTGCATATCGACCTGATGGTCGTGCCGATCGCGCCGAAGCTGACGGCCGTCTGCCTTGACTGCACCGATCCGGCAATCGTAACCTGGCTGAAAGACAAGGGGCACGATATCGTCGACGTTCCGTTCCAGGATACGATGGCGCTGGGCTGCAACTTCATGTCTCTCGGCAAGGATCGCGTGATTGCGCCGACCTCCAGCCGCGCGCTGGTCGAGCAGCTCAAGGCGCGCGGTTTCGAGGTTGCGACCGTCGACACTGCCGAGATTTCCAAAACCGGCGGCGGCATTCACTGCATGGCGCAGGCGCTCCGCCGCGAGGCTGCATAAAGACGACGCTTGCGGGAGGATCTATGGTCAATATCGCAAAACGGTTTCCATCCGTCCCGCATATGAAAAAGGCAGCCCGGTGGCACATACCGGGCTTTGCCTGGGAATATATGACCGGCGGCATCGGGCTGGAAGAGAATGTCCGGCGCAATAGCGCCGATCTGCAGAAGATCCAGTTCATGCCGCGCTATCTGAGCGAAGCGCAGTCGCCGGTCATCTCGACGAAAATCTTCGGCAAGACCTATGACGCCCCCTTCGGCGTGGCGCCGGTCGGCCTTGCCGGGCTGCAGATCCCCGGTTGCGAGCCGCCGATCGCCAAGGCGGCGCTGAAGCATAATATCGTCCACATTCTCTCGACGCATGCCACGACCAGCCTCGAGAAGATGAAGACCTTTTCGGGGCCGAACGGCTGGTTCCAGCTCTATCCGCCGAACGACCCGAAGATGGAAACCGACATGATCGAGCGGGCCAAGCGCTCGGGCTATGACGTGCTGGTCGTCACTGTCGACATCCCGGCGCCGACGCGGCGCGATCGCGATATCCGCAACGGCCTGTCGGTGCCGCCGCAATTCGGACCGCGCACGGTCTGGCATGCGGCGATGCGGCCGACCTGGCTGATGCGGCTTGCCAAGCATGGCATTCCGCATTTCGAGAACCTGACGCCCTACGCGCCATCAGGCCTTTCGGTCACCGAATTTGCCAAATTCCTCGGCGGTATCCTTGCCAACCAAATCACGGCGGAGCGGTTCAAACGCATTCGTGATCAGTGGCCGGGCAAAGTGATCGTGAAGGGCGTGCTCGATCCGGACGAAGCGGCCGAATATCTGGCGCTCGGCGCAGATGGTATCATCGTTTCCAACCATGGCGGGCGGCAGCTCGATGCGGCGCCGTCTTCCGTTTCCATGCTGCCCCTGGTGCGCAAGCGGGTCGGCAAGGAGGCGCTGGTGATGGCTGATGGCGGTGTGCGCTCGGGGCTCGATATCGCCCGGATGATCGCGCTTGGCGCGGATTACGTCTTCATGGGCCGGCCCTATATTTTTTCGATCGCGGCGATCGGCGATGACGGTCCAGCGCATCTTATCGACGTGCTCAAGCTGGAACTTACAGGCACGATGCAGCAGATGGGCTGCCGAACGCTGCCGGAACTCGCGAATTTTCTGCATGAGCCAGCCGCTTGGCTGAGGGAGCCATGAACCAGCAACAGACAGAATTTCTCGCAGCGCTTTCGTCGGCGCTGGGCGAGGCGATTGTCTTCATCGGTGACCGCATTCCGGAAAAGGCTCGTAGCGATGCCAGCCAGACCGGCCGGCATCTGCCGCTCGCCTATATCAGGCCGCGCAGCGTCAATGAGGTTTCGGTAGCACTGAGGACCTGCGACGCCCACCACATCCCCGTCGTGGTCCAAGGCGGCATGACCGGCCTTGCCGGCGGCGCCAATGCGAGCGGGGACGAAGTGGTCATCACCATGGACCTGATCGCAGGCGTCGAGGAAATCGACGCCGCGGCTGGCACGATGACGGTCAAGGCCGGCACCGTTCTTGAAGCCGCGCAAAGGGCGGCAGAAGAGGCCGGCTTCCTGCTGCCGATCGATCTCGGCGCGCGCGGCTCCTGCCAGATCGGCGGCAATCTCTCCACCAATGCCGGCGGCATCCGTGTGATCTCGTATGGCGTGACGCGCGACAACGTGCTGGGCATTGAAGCGGTGCTGGCCGACGGCACGGTGCTTTCCTCGCTCAACCGCATGCAGAAGAACAATACCGGCTATGACCTCAAGCAATTGTTCATCGGCGCGGAGGGCACACTGGGCGTGATCACCCGCGCCGTGCTGAAGCTCAAGCCGCTGCCGACTGGCCGGGCAACTGCGCTTTGCGGGCTCAACAGTTTTGACGACGTCGTCTCCCTGCTGCATCATGCGCAGAAATCGCTGCCGGGGCTCTCGGCGTTCGAACTGATGTGGGAATTCTTCTTCCGCTTCAGCCGCGAGGCGGAAGGGTTCAAGTTCTTCGATCAGGATTATCCCTTCACCGTCATCATCGAGCAGTCGGGCGAAGAAAGCCTCGAAACCTTCCTCGGCGCAATGTTCGAGGAAGGCCTGGTCGCCGACGCCCTGATCGCGCAGTCGGAGAAGGAGCGCGGTCAGTTCTGGAAAGTGCGTGAGGGCCTGTCGCTCGATGCTTTGCCGCGGCTGATCAATTTTGACGTCAGCCTGCCGATCGGCATTCTCGATCGCTATGCGAGGGAAGTGACAGCGGGGCTGGAAACGGAATTTCCGGGCGCGCATGTGTCGATCTTCGGCCATGTCGCCGACAGCAATATTCATCTCTGCATTTCCGCCGGCGCGATCGACGATGCGACGGAGCATCGGATCGACACGATCGTCTATGACCATGTGCGGACCCATCAGGGCTCGATCTCGGCCGAGCACGGGATCGGCACGCTGAAGCGGGATTATCTGCCTTATTCGCGCAGCCCTGAAGAGCTTGAGGTGATGCGGCGGATCAAGCAGGCGCTCGACCCGAACTGGATTCTCAATCCGGGGAAGGTGATTTGATCTGCGTTGGCTCCGGCTGTTGGAGCCAAGCTTCCAAATGAATTAATTCAAGTATTGCTAAAATAAAAGGCCAGACCCTATACTGCCCGTGATCAAGCCTATTGAAAACGGGAGAGTTCAATGGTCGACATCTCACCCATCTTTACAGTTTCCGACCTCAGAGAGAATGGCTTGTTTTTGCAGGCCGAAGTGCCCACCGTCGTGGTCACTGCGAGCGGAACCATCATTGGACCCGATGATTTTGGTGTGGAGAGCTTCGTGAGCAACTCCGCAGCCTTCATTCGAGGCTCCGTGGTCGCCAATCATCAGGGCATCACGTTCGGATCGGGCGCAACGACAGGTGAGAAGATCGTTGTCTATGAAGGCGGATCCGTTTCCAGCATTGCTGTGGGGTATGGCGCACTCGCCATCACCGGAAACAATAGCAGCATCACCAATGCCGGTCTCGTCTCCGGCACAGACTATGGCATCTATTTCGACACGCAAACCGATGACGGCGGCACATCGCAGGTCCTCAATACCGGGACAGTCTCATCGGACAAGTACGGCATCTATGCCCTCGGTCACCAGGAGCTGGATATCAAGAACACCGGTATAATCTCCGGGAAGACGGCAAGTTTTTATGAGTTCCAGGACGAAGCCGTCCAGAAGATCACCAACAACGGCCAGATGTTCGGCGATGTCCTGCTTGGTGGTGGCTCTGATACGTTCAATAGCCGCAGGGGGGCGATAGACGGCAATATCCGGGGTGGCGATGGCAATGACCGGATTATCGGCAGCAGTGACGACGACAGGATCTATGGCGAGGGTGGAGCGGATATCCTGACCGGCGGGGCGGGGCAGGACACGTTCGTCTTCACCAGCTCTGCGCCTAGCCTGGTGGAGATCGACAAGATCAGGGATTTCAATCACGCCGACGACGTCTTCGAACTGCAGTTCTTCTCCATCTTCCGGCACATCGGTTCGTTGCAGAAAAGCGAATTCCGCGCCATCGCCGACCCTGACTCCACAGACGGAGTAACCGCCGCCACCCGTATCCTGTATTACAAGGCGGATGGCGACATCTTCTTCGATCGGGACGGCTCGGGCACGAAATATGACCGGGTGGAGCTTGCCCATGTTGAGCCGAACACGGTGATTGACTACACCGATTTTCAGCTGGGACTGTCGATTTAGCCGCTGTTGTCGACATGGGGCGGCCGAGCCCGATTGCTGCCTTTGTCGGCCCTTCGGAGAGATTGACCCATCAGCAAAAGTCATGGTCTCGGGCCCTTTGCCTGCTGGCGCACACATGGCAATGTCCCGGCAAACCGATTGCAGCGGGATCCACACCATGAAAGCAATGTATTACGAAGCCTATGGCATGACGCCCGAAATCCGCACCGTGGCCCACCCTGTGGTCGAGCCGCATGGCGTGGTCATCAAGGTCGAGGCCTCGGGTATCTGCCGCAGCGATTGGCATGGCTGGCAGGGGCATGATCCGGACATCCATCTGCCGCATGTGCCGGGCCACGAACTCGCCGGCACGGTCGCGGCGGTCGGCGCGCAGGTGATGCGCTTCAAGGTCGGCGATCGGGTGACGGTGCCCTTCGTTTCCGGCTGCGGCCATTGCGAGGAATGCCATTCGGGCAACCAGCAGGTCTGCTCGCACCAGATGCAGCCGGGCTTTACCCATTGGGGCTCGTTCGCCGAATATGTCGGCATTCACTATGCCGATACCAATCTCGTGCATCTGCCTGATAGCATCGATTTTGCCACTGCTGCCAGCCTCGGCTGCCGCTTCGCCACGTCCTTCCGGGCGATCGCCGATCAGGGCAGGGTGAAGGGCGGCGAATGGGTGGCGGTGCATGGCTGCGGCGGCGTGGGCCTGTCGGCGATCATGATCGCCAGTGCGCTCGGGGCCAGCGTCGTCGCCATCGACATCGCCGACGACAAGCTCGCCTTCGCCCGCTCGATCGGGGCGGTGGCGACTGTCAATGGCAGGGCGGTGGCCGATGTGCCAGAAGCCGTGCGCGAAATTACCGGTGGTGGTGCGCATGTCTCCGTCGACGCGCTCGGCCATGCCGTGACCAGCTACAATTCCATCCGCAATCTCCGCCGCCGCGGCCGGCATGTACAGGTCGGCCTGATGCTCGGCGACGATGCGGATGCGAAAATCCCGATGGCGCAGGTGATCGGCCACGAGCTGGAGCTCTATGGCAGCCACGGCATGCAGGCCTGGCGCTATGGCGCCATGCTGGAGATGATCGCCACCGGCAAACTGACGCCGCAAAAACTGATCAACCGGCATGTCAGCCTCGAAGAAGCCGTACCGCTGCTCACCGGCATGGACACGTCGACCGAAATCGGCATCAACGTGATAACGGTCTTCGACCGGTAGCCTTCGTCTGACAATCTTCGATTGACGGTCTTGGATAGGCCGGCGGCTCGTCGCTGTAGACGGTCTCCACCGAGCCGCTCACCAGCGGCAGCTGATGATTGATCGCCGGCAGCGCCGAAAAGCTGATGCCGCGCCAGACGCCACTCACAGCGCGATGGCCGTGGCCGAAGAAGATGTGCTTGACCAGGTGGCCTTGCAGCAGGGCGGCAAACTCCTCGGGATCGTCGAGCATGATCTTGTCCATCAGCTCATGCGCGATCGAGAAGGGCGGATGGTGCATGAAGAGATAGACCGGCCGGCCGGCGGCCTTGTCGAGCGCCTGTTTCAGCCATTCGCGCCGCTCCGGTGAATAGAGACCGGCGGAGGAGGGTGGGCCCTTCAGCGTGTCGAGGAACAGGAAGACGCCGCCGTGTTCTTCGCGCAGGTCCTGGACGAAGCCGCCGTGATCGCGCGGGTGGTCGACGAAGACCTGCTTGAAATTCTCGCGGTCATCGTGATTGCCGAGCATCAGCTGCGTTTCGATCGGGAAGGCGGCCAGGCGGTCCTTGAGCCATTCGTAGGCGGCAATCTCGCCGCGATCGGCAAGGTCGCCGGAAATGGCGCAGAAGGCGGCATCGGGATGGTGTTTGGCGATGTCGTCGAGACAGGCGTTGAGGCGCTCGACGGGATCGAGCCCCCAGAGTTTTCGGCCGGGGGCGATGAGGTGGAGGTCGGTGAGGTGGATGAATTTCATGGGTGGGGTCCAAAAATGCGGCTTGGCGGACTGGGCTACCCCCCTCTGCCCTGCCGGGCATCTCCCCCTCAAGGGGGGGAGATCGGCTAGAGGCCCGCTCATCGCCTAACGCAGATGCCTGCTACCGGGCATTCGACGTAGAAGAGGCGCGGAGCGGTGCCCCATCCGATCTCCCCCCTCGAGGGGGAGATGCCCGGCAGGGCAGAGGGGGGTAGCGCCGAATTCAAGTTTCAATGCCACGCTTCCGTGACATCCTTATCTCAATTCCTTCCAAGCCGCATCCAGTGCTGTCCTGAGCGTCGCGGTCATGAAATCCACCTCCTCATGCGTGATGATCAGCGGCGGCGAGGCCAGCATGCGGTCGCCGGTGGCGCGCATGATCAGGCCGGCGGCGACGCATTTGTTGCGCACCAGGGTGCCGACATCGTCGGGCTTGTCGAAGCGCTTGCGGGTCTTCTTGTCCGCCGTCATCTGCACCGCGGCCATCAGGCCGACCGACTGCACCTCGCCGACCATGTCGTGATCCAATAGCGTCGCCAGCGATTTCGCCAGATACGGCCCGATATCGTCGCGCACGCGCTCGACCAGCTTTTCCTCTTCGATGATCCGCAAATTTTCCAAAGCGGCCACGGCGCAGACCGGGTGGCCGGAATAGGTGTAGCCGTGGTTGAAGTCGGTCGAGGTGATGACCTCGGCCACACGATCGCTGACCAGCACGGCCCCGATCGGCAGGTAACCGGAGGAGAGGCCCTTGGCGACCGGGGCCAGGTCCGGTTCGAAGCCGTAAAGCTGGTGGCCAAACCAATGGCCGGTGCGGCCGAAGCCGCAGATCACTTCATCAGCGACGAGCAAGATGTTGCGCGCCTTGCAGATGCGGGCGATCTCCGGCCAATAGGTGTCCGGTGGCACGATGACGCCCCCGGCGCCCTGGATCGGCTCGGCGACGAAGGCGGCGACATTGTCTTCGCCGAGTTCGTCGATCTTGGCGTTGAGCTCTTCCGCGACGCGTTTGCCGAATTCTTCCGGCGAGAGTTCGCCGCCCTCGACATACCAGTAGGGCTGGCCGATATGGTGCACGCCCTCGATCGGCAGCGCGCCCTGCTCATGCATGTATTTCATGCCGCCGAGGCTGGCGCCGGCGACTGTCGAGCCGTGATAGCCGTTGCGGCGGGCGATGACATGGGTCTTCGACGGCTTGCCGATGTGGGACCAGTAGACGCGGGCCATGCGGAACCAGGTGTCGGTGGCTTCCGAGCCGGAGCCGGTGAAGAACACATGTTTCAGGTTGCCGGCATGGGCAGTGATCTTTTCCGACAGCAGGATGGTCGGCGGCGTCGTGGTGCCGAAAAAGGCGTTGTAATAGGGAAGCTCGAGCATCTGCTTATAGACGGCGTCGGCGATTTCCTTGCGGCCATAGCCGATATTGACGCACCAGAGGCCGGCAAAGGCGTCGAGATATTTCTTGCCCTGGTTGTCCCAGATATGCGAGCCCTGGCCGCGCTCGATGATGCGCGTGCCGGCCGCGTTGAGCTTCCTCATGTCCGTGAACGGGTGGATATGGTGGGCGGCGTCGATGGCGCCGAGATTGGACAAAGCGGCGTTGGCGGCAGTCATTTCGTTCCCCCTTTGCCACAGCCTGCATGCCGGACGATGGCGAAAGCACCCGGTTGGCATGTGGTTTGACGATTTTGCCTGATTGAAAGGCGGCCTGTTATCGGCTAGGAAAATGCCCGTGCCAGGCCATTTTGGCAAGCCATTTGCCGATTTTCGCCGCAAAATCCCTTCTCTCACCTTCCGATGAGGCCAAACCCGATCATGAATGACCAAAAGCCGGTAGCCGGTTCCGTGGACGTTTCAACCCCGCCCCGTATCGAAATCCTGCTGGTCGACATGAATGGAAGGCTGCGCGGCAAGCAGGTCCCGCTGGAGGCGGAGAAGAAGATCTGGTCGGGCGCCGTGCGCCTGCCGGCCTCCACGCAGTCGCTCGATATTTGGGGCGACGACAATGATGACCTCACCGGCATTTCGCTGACGCTCGGCGATCCCGATGGCGCTGTCATGCCCGATCCGAAGTCAGAAGTTGCAATGCCCTGGGCGCCTGCCGGTTCGCGGCAGGTACTGGCGACCATGCATACGCTGGAGGGAGATCCGCATTTCTGCGATCCACGCGGCATGCTGGCGGCATTGCTCAAACGCTTCGAGGCCAAGGGCCTGACGCCGGTCGTGGCGACCGAACTCGAATTCTATGTGATGGACGGCGCGTCGCGCGAAACCGGCATTCCCGTGCCGCCGTCGATCCTGACCTGCAAGGGCGAGCCCAACGGTTTCCAGCTCTACGAAATGGATTCGGTCGACAGCCTGCAGCCCTATCTCGATCTCGTGCGCGCCTATTGCCAGGCGATGAACCTGCCGGCGGACGCGACCACGGCGGAGTTCGGGCCGGGGCAATATGAGATCAACCTCAACCACAAGGCCGATGCGCTTTCAGCGGCGGACGACTGCATTTATCTCAAGCGGGTGGTGGAACAGGCGGCGCGCAAATTCGGCCTGAAATCGACCTGCATGGCCAAGCCCTATAGCGAACATTCAGGCTCGGGCCTGCATGTGCATGCCAGCCTGATCGACAGGGACGGCCGCAACGTGCTGGATGCCAAGGGTGGCGATCCCGTGCTGCTCAAATCCTTTACCGCCGGCTTGTTGCAGACCATGCGCGCGGCACAGCTGATCTTCGCGCCGTTCGCCAATTCCTATCGCCGTTTCCAGCCGGGTTCGTTCGCGCCGGTCGACGTCAACTGGGGTTTCGGCAATCGTGGCACGGCGATCCGCATTCCGGAAAAAGATGGGCCGGGCGCACGCGTCGAGCACCGTGTCGCGGGCGCCGATGCCAATCCCTATCTGCTGCTGACCGCCATCCTCGGCGGCATGCTGCTGGGGTTGGAGGAGACGCTCGACCCCGGCGAGGTGACGACGCCGACCAGCGCACCGGAGAAAACCGAGCGGCTGACGCACGATTTCCTCACCGCCGTCGAGGATTTTGCTGCCTCGGATTTCATCGGCGATGTCCTTGGGAAGCAGTACCAGAAGCTCTATGCCGATACGAAGCGCAAGGAGGCGATCACCTTCCTGCGAACAGTGTCGGATTTCGATTATCGGACCTATCTGCCTCGCATCTGATCATTCTCATTGTGGCCCATGTTCGACATCTGCTTCACCCCAATCCTTAACACCAGACCCATCCGAGGGCTGTAAATGGGAGCTGTGGTAACCCTGACCGGAATATCAATTACGTGCTTCAGAAGTGGATGTCGACTATGACCTATATTGTCGAACAGACGTCACTTTCTCCCTATTTCATCAGTGCTTCGCGGTTTGATCGCGAAACAAAAAAGCCTGATCTGAGCCGCGCAGCAGAAATTTCAAAAGTTTTTAAGGATGGCACGCGGTTTCTGTTGCCGGAGGAGGTACCGGCTCGACTTCACGCCCCCTGGAAAAAATTCCGCGACATTTTCCGGTCCGACAATGGCATCCTGATCATCTCGACAGCCCTGCGCGATTTGTTGAAGGAGTTGGATCCTGGCGTCCATCAGACGCTGCCCATCAAGGTGAGCAGCAATTCTCCGACCGAGGTGCGTTTTGTCCTCAACGTGCATGCAATGCAGGACAGTGTGATAGATGAGCAATCCGACGTCGGTTCGATGGCGTTTCAGGGATTCGATCGTGAGAAAATGCGGTTCAATCACAATCATGGAACAACCGGGCCGGTCAACATCGTCTTCAACACTGCGGCTATGCGCGGCCTCAACTGTTGGCGCGAGCGCCGTTATCCCGGGAGCCTGCTGATTTCGAATGCCCTACATGATGAAATAGCGCGCCGCCGCCTTCGGTTCTTTGAAGTACGCAAAGCGCGGGATGTCTGACATCAGCTGCATTTGGGCGATGGCATTTTGCTCCAATTGACTGGGCCGAGATCGACGATATCCCGAATGGTGTCATGTGCGATAATCTGCCGATCGCAGAGAGAACTGTGGTAGAAAACGACCAGATTAAGACCGTCATGCCGAAGGCTCGGAACCAGCATGCCTTCGAAACCGACGCAGCTCGCGACATTTGTGACCTTGTCCGCGCGCGTAAATTGTTCCGTGACCCGATCCACTTTTCGGATCGCGCCATCTATCTTGATGAGCGTTTGCCTCATGATCACATCCTCCACTTCCAGGCGGCGGACGCCATCGTGGATGTCGTAAAAACGCTCCAGCGTCGGCATTGTGAGCCCGAATTTGGCAAGTTTTTTGGGAGCGCTGAGATCCAATACGGCATCGAGCCGAATGTTGAACTCGAATAGCCTCAAGGGTGTTTCGACCGACTTTCTCGGTGGGCTCATCAATCGATCGAAGTGCGCTTCCGCCAACGCGCCTTTCCGCGTCAGCGAAACGACGATCATATTAAGCCCTCCGCCTGGACACCACATGCTTTCATAGCGTGGCGAATCATGCATGTGCGGCATCGCGACTGCGACATACCACGCTCTGCTCTCACGCGAAGTGGCCGGCTCCTCCGCTATTGCCTTGCCAAGCGCACTGTTCTCCTCGCCTTCCATGAAACGCGATACTACTCTCGCCAATCGCTTCGCCTCTTTGCTTTGAATTCAGGTGCAGACTACTCGTTGAAACCAAAGCGTGCAATTGATCGGGCGTGGTAATCCGATCCTCCTGCTGTATATCATGTACCGCTCCATAGAATCATCCAGCGCAAGTGTGGCCATGTCAGACATCCGCCCCATCCTGATCCTCAATGCCAAGATCCTGACAATGGACCCTGACAATCCGCGGGCAGAAGCGGTTTACGCAGAGGACGGGCGTATTGTTGGTGTCGGCTCGAATGTCGAGATGCGGGCGCTCGCCAAGCCGGAAGCGGAGATCATCGAGGCCGGCGGCAATACGCTGGTGCCGGGTTTTTCCGAAAACCATTTGCACCTTTTCTCCGGCGCAGCGGAGCTCGATCATCTGCATCTCACCGGCGTGCACGGTTTCGAAGCCCTGAAACAGGCCGCGCAGACCTATGCGGCAGCCCGCCCGAACGAAACCGTGATCTATGGGCAGGGGGCGGATTACACCATCCTCGGCGGCGACGAGCRCGTCACCCGCCATCATCTCRACCGGATCATTGCCGACCGTCCGTTCGCCATCGTCGCGCATGATCACCATACCGTATGGGCCAATACCAAGGCGCTGGAATTCGCCGGCCTGCTCAATGGCAAGCAACTCGGGCCGGGCCAGGAAGTGGTTATGGGCGAGGATGGGCTTGCCAATGGCGAATTGCGCGAGATGGAGGCATTCGGGCCGCTGTTCACTGCCTCTGGCTTCGACCGCTATCGCCTTGGCCTGTCCACCGGCGGCGAGCCCAATCCCTATCCGGTCGGGGCGGAATGGGAGAAGGATATTGCCGTCATGCGCCGCGGCCTCGCCTATTGCGCCGAGCACGGTTTTACCTCGCTGCAATGCATGGATGGCAATCTCTATCAGCTGCAATTGCTGGCCGAGATCGAGGAGCGCGACGGTTTTCTGCCATGCCGGGTGCAGATCCCCTTCCATCTCAAGAATTTCATGCCGCTCTCGGCGTTGGAAAAGGCGTCGATGATGGCGGAAGCCTATCATTCGGATTTCCTCAAATCCGGCGTGGTCAAGATGTTCTTTGACGGCGTGCTCGACAGCTGGACGGCGATCATGGTCGAGCCCTATGCCAACAAGCCGGATTCGCGCGGTGGCGAGAGCCTGTTCACGCCGGATGAGATGAAGGCGGCGGCGATCGAGATCGACCGGCGCGGCCTGCAGATTGCCGTGCACGCCATTGGCGACGGCGCCGTGCGGGCCGTGCTCGACGGCTACGAGGCGGCGCAAGAGGCCAATGGCAGGCGCGACAGCCGCCATCGCGTCGAGCATATCGAGGTGATCCACCCCGACGACATCCCGCGCTTCAAGGCGCTCGGCGTCATCGCCTCGATGCAGCCGCCGCATCCGCCGGGCGCCATGGGCCTGCCGCTGGAGCCGACCGTGTCGATGATCGGCCGCGCCCGCTGGCCCTATTCCTATGCCTGGCGGACGTTGAAGGAAGCCGGTGCGCATATCCCCTTTGCCTCGGATTGGCCGGTGTCGCCGATCGATGCGATGGCCGGCATCCAGGCCGCGGTGACGCGCAAGAAATGGGCCGAGAGCGATCCGGACCAGAGCTTTTCGCTGATCGAAGCCATTGCCGCCTACACGATCGAAGGCGCCTATGCGCAGTTCGCCGAAGACCGCAAGGGCATGATCAGGCCCGGCTACTTCGCCGATCTGACGCTGCTGAGCGCGCCGGTGGAGGAGGTCCAGCCGGATGACCTGCATATGGTGCGTCCGGTGAAGGTCATTTGCGGCGGCCGGGTAACCTATGCGGTGTGAGTGCGCCACATCTGGCCGGGGGATTCAATAAATCCGACCCGGTTTGCGCCTTGCTTCGTTTAGGCCGAAGCAAGGCCCCGAGAAAATATATTGAACGAACGGTCAATAGCAGTTGTCAATTCCCATCCGCTGTGGTGAGTTAGCGTCGGTTTCGCCGTAAGACCCGATCAAAGACTGGGCGACGGCGCGATTGGGAACAGAGGCGACATTGCTATTCGCTACGGCACGAGGAGGGTGCACTTTTCCCATTTTTCGGCGGTTCCACGCTGATGGAATCAAGGGTAAACGGGCGATGTGAGCTATTATGGCTGATCAGAACGCGATCGAAATTCGCGGAGTCACAAAATATTACGGTTACGGCGAATATCGGGTGGCGGCGGTCCACGGCGCCAATCTTTCCATTCGCCAGAATGAGTTTTTCACCCTTCTCGGCCCATCGGGCTGCGGCAAGACCACGCTGCTCAGGCTGATCGCCGGCTTTGAATTCCCGCAGGAAGGCGAACTGGCGCTCTATGGCGACAATATCGCCGAAATGCCGCCCTTCAAGCGGCCGATCAACACCGTCTTCCAGAATTACGCGCTCTTTCCGCATATGAGCGTCGCCGACAATATCGGCTTCGGGCTGAAAATGCTCGGCAAGAGCAAGCAGGAGGTTGCCGCTCGCGTCGACCAGATGCTGAAGCTGGTCAGGATGGAGCAGTTCGCCAAGCGTGCCACCAGCCAGCTCTCGGGTGGCCAGCAGCAGCGCGTGGCGCTGGCCCGGGCGCTGGCGCCGTCGCCGAAAGTGCTGCTGCTCGACGAGCCGCTTTCTGCGCTCGACTACAAGCTGCGCAAGGAAATGCAGATCGAGCTCAAGCGCCTGCAGGCCGAAACCGGCATTACCTTCGTTTTCGTCACCCATGACCAGGAAGAGGCGCTGACGATGTCGGACCGCATCGCGGTCATGTCATCGGGCAATATCCTGCAGGTCGGCTCGCCGCGCGACATCTATGACCGGCCGGCGGACCGCTTCGTCGCCGACTTCATCGGCGAGACGAATTTCCTCAAGGGCAAGATCGAATCGCTCGCCAGCGACGAGGCGGTGATCGCGCTCAATTGCGGCGTCTCGGTGATCGCGCCGGCGCCGAAATCGGTCGCCGCCGGAGACGAGGTCACGGTGATGATCCGCCCGGAACATGCCCGCCTCGTCGGGGCGAGTGGCGGCGAACGCGCCATTGCCAGCGGCCCGCTCGAGGACATCGTCTATTTCGGCACCGACACCTATTTCAACGTCAAGCTGGCCGACGGAACACTGTTTACCGTGCGCCAGCAGAACCGGCCCGGCGAAGAGGGAAGCTATGCCGGCGGTGACCGTGTCGGCGTGAGCTTCCCGGCCAATTCGATCCGTGTGCTCAGAGGTTGACATGGCAAGTCATGAGCAACTGATCGCCAGGGAGATACGGAAAGATGTTCGCAATCGCTGGCTGCTTTCCACGCCGGCACTGCTGATCATCCTGCTCGCTGCCACCGGTCCCCTGTTGATCGTTGTCGTCTATTCCTTCCTGACGGCCGGCCCCTATGGCGACGTGGTGTGGAAGTTCTCGACCGATGGCTGGTTCAACGTGTTCTTCGAACGCGATATCTTTGACGGCACGCTGTCCTTCGCCGACGCGCAGCTCTCGATTCTCCTGCGTTCGGTGCGGCTCTCCGTGCTGACCACGATCCTGACGCTGATCTTCGGCTTTCCGACCGCCTATTTCATCTCCACCCGTCCGGCCAAGACGCGCGAGCTCTGGCTGTTCGTGATCACCATACCCTTCTGGACCAATCTTCTCATCCGCACCTTCGCCATGCTGGAAGTGCTGCGCAACGAGGGGCTGATCAACACCATCCTCATCGATCTCGGCATTATCGGCAAGCCGATCCAGATGCTGTTCACCGATGCGGCGATCCTGATCGGCATGGTCTATGTCTACCTTCCGCTGATGGTCCTGCCGCTCTATGCCAGCATGGAAAAGCTCGATTTCCGCCTGGTCGAGGCCGGTTACGATCTCTATGCGACACCGTTCCAGGTGCTGCGGCGGATCATCATCCCGCTGGTCAAGCCGGGCATGATCGCCGGTTCCATCCTGGTCTTCATTCCCTCGCTCGGCGCCTATGTGACGCCCTCGGTGCTCGGCGGCGGCAAGAACATGATGCTCGGCAACCTGATCGAGCTGCAATTCGGCCAGGGCCGGAACTGGCCGCTCGGCTCGGCGATTTCGATCGCGCTGATGGTGATCGTCATGGTGGCGCTGCTTGCCTATGTCCGCAATGCCGGATCATCGACGGAGAAGGGGCATGGCTAGGCAGTTCAACATCCGCCGCCAGGCCGGCTTCACGACGATCGCAATGATCTCGTTCTTCATCCTCTACCTGCCGATCGCGGTGCTGGTCGTGTTCGCCTTCAACTCGGGCGACAGCATGGCGCATTGGCAGGGCCTGTCGCTGCGCTGGTTCTACAAGGCCGCCGGCAATGTCGATGTGATCGACGCCTCGCTGCGCTCCTTCCAGATCGCCCTGATCGCCGGCATTCTGGCGACCATCACCGCGACGCTGGCGGCGATCGCGACGACGCGGACGGCAGCGTATCGGGGGCTGACCGCCAAATATGCGTTCATCAACCTGCCGCTGATGGTGCCGGAAATCGTCACCGCGGTGGCGCTGCTGATCTTCTTCTCGCGCATCAAGATCTGGACCGGCTATTCCGGGCTCGGCTACCTGATCGCCGCCCACACGGCCTTCTGCATTCCCTTTGCCTACCTGCCTGTCAGGGCGCGGCTGGAGAATATGGACCTGACGCTCGAACGGGCGGCTGCCGACCTTTATGCGACACCCATCCAGGCGTTCCGCCACATCACCCTGCCGCTGCTCTGGCCGGGCATCATTGCCGGCTTCATGCTGGCCTTCGTCATCTCGCTCGACGATGTCGTGATCACCGAATTCGTCAAGTCGGGCGGGCAGGACACGCTGCCGACCTACATGCTCGGCCAGATCCGCCGCGCGACATCGCCGGAGGTCAATGCCATTTCCACCGTCTTCCTGCTCCTGTCCGTGGCGGCGGTGACGATCTTCTTCTTCATCAACAACAAGCGTGCACAATGAGGAAAGGTAGAACCATGAAACTGGGAAGGAAATTACTGACGGCAGCCGCGATGCTGATGGCATCGGTCGGTCTCGCCCGCGCCGATGGCGAACTGCATATCTACAATTGGGGCAATTATACCAGCCCCGACATGATCAAGAAGTTCGAGCAGAAATACAATATCAAGGTGACGATCACCGACTATGACTCGAACGACACCGCGCTTGCCAAGGTCCGGCAGGGCGGCACCGGTTTCGACATGGCCGTGCCGTCGCAGAACTATCTGCCGATCTGGATCCAGGAGGGCCTGCTGCTCGAAACCGATCCGGGCAAGATGGAGAATTTCAAGAATGTCGCCAAGCAATGGACCGATCCGCCGTTCGATCCGGGCCGCAAATATTCGGTTCCGTGGGCGATGGGCATTGTCGGCGTGGTCGTCAACACCGACGTCTACAAGGGCGACATCAACACCTGGAGCATCATCTTCAATCCGCCGGAGGAGTTGAAGGGCAAGATCAACGTCGTTCCGGAAATGTCCGACGTCATGGATGCGGCGATCCTCTACAATGGCGGCAAGAAGTGCACGGGCGACCTCACGGTGCTCAAGAAAGCCCGCGATACGCTGATGGCCGCCAAGCCCTATTGGGTGGCGATGGAATATAACACCATCCAGAAGATGACCGCCGGCGATTTTTCCGCCACCAGCGACTGGAACGGCTCGGCCTTCCGCCAGCGCCTGGCCAATCCAAAAATCCATTTCGGCTATCCGAAGGAAGGCTTCGTCTACTGGTCCGACAATCTGGTCGTGCTCAAGGAGGCCAAGAATGTCGAGAATGCCAAGCTCTTCCAGAATTTCATGATGGATCCTGAAAGCGCGGGCATGAATTCGGGTTTCCATCGCTATGCGAACGGCATCCTTGGTTCGGAAAAATATATGCCGGCCGACATGAAGGACGCGCCGGAAATCAACGTGCCGGACCAGTTCAAGTCCGTCGGCGTGCAATCGCAGACCTGCCCGCCGGATGTGCAGGCGCTCTACACCAAGATATGGACCGAACTGCAGAAGTAAGCCTTACCCGGCCGCCTCGCCCCGCGAGGCGGCCGTTCCATTTCCTCATTCCGGCAGAAATCGCATGAAAACCGTCTATTCCGAGCGCCATAAGGGCCATTCCGGCAATGTCGAACTGGTGGCCGGCGCCATCGTGCCGGCCTTCGAAATGCCCTCGCGCGCGGCGTTCATCCTGTCACGCATCGATGACGTGAAGCTCGGGCCGGTGCTGGCGCCGCAGGAGCACGATCTCTCGACCGCCGCCAAGGTGCAGGACAAGGCCTTTCTCGATTTCCTGCCGACCATCTATCCGCGCTGGAAGGCGGAAGGCCGCGACGGCACCGCACTCCCCTTCACCTGGCCGACCCGCGGCCTGCGCGGCGACAAGCTGCCGGAACATATCGACGGCCAGCTCGGCTTCTATTCCTTCGACGGCGGCTGCGGCTTTGTCGAGGGCACCTGGGACGCGATCAAATCTTCGCATGATGTGGCGCTGACCGCGGCCGGCCTGGTCAAGGGCGGCGAACGCGCGGCTTACGCGCTCTGTCGGCCGCCGGGCCACCATGCCGGCCACAATTTCATGGCCGGCTATTGCTATATCAACAATGCCGCCGTCGCTGCCCAATGGTTCCTCGACCAGGGTGCTGCCCGCGTCTCCATTTTCGACGTCGATTATCACCATGGCAACGGCACGCAGGAAATCTTCTACAGCCGCTCCGACGTGCAGGTGATCAACCTGCATGCCGACCCGATGCAGGAATATCCCTATTTCCTCGGCAGTGCCGACGAGACGGGCGAGGGCGAAGGCCACGGCTTCAATATCAACTATCCAATGCGCTGGGGCACGGACTGGAGCACCTGGAACGAGGCGCTGGAAGACGGCTGCCGCAAGCTCCGGGACTATGCACCGGACGTCGTGATCATCTCACTCGGCGTCGACACCTATGAGAAGGACCCGATCTCGAAATTCAAACTCAAGACCGAGGACTTCCCCAAGATCGGTGCCACGATCGCCAGGCTCGGCCTGCCGACGCTCTTCGTCCAGGAAGGCGGCTACGCCGTCGCCGAAATCGGCGTCAACGCCGTGGGCGTGCTGACCGGCTTCGAAGGCGGCTGAGAATTTTTCGCGGAGGGTGGGCCGGTTTTCCGAACCGCCCCTTGCAATGGTCCGGGAAACCTGCTAATTCCCCGCATCCTCGCGATACAGAAAAGCAAATCACCTTTGTTTTTCAATAGGATGGGCGTGTAGCTCAGCGGGAGAGCACTTCGTTCACACCGAAGGGGTCCACAGTTCGATCCTGTGCACGCCCACCATCCGAAGCCCGAGATTTCCAGCACTTTCAGACGGCGTTGCGGGTGTTTTACGAACTGCTCTCCAGGTTTGACCGAACCTGAGCCTCATTTTGCCCTCTTGATCTCCAGTGTATCGGCCAATCCGCGCAGGTGCGTCGGCGAAAAACGGCCGTAGACTTTGAAGGTTAGCCGGACGTCGCTGTGCCCCAAGAACTGGGCAACCTCCTCGAAGGAATGACCGTCTTCCACCAGCCAGACGGCGGCGCTGTGGCGGAACACATGGGGCGAGACGTCGTCCAGTTTCGCCGCCGCGGCTGCAGCCTTGATGCCCTTCTTGATCGATTTCACCTGCTCGCCGGCCCACTCGATAACGAAGCGGGTGAGGGTGGCTTTCTTCGCCTCTTCGAGTTCTGCCCGCAGTGTCGCGTTCATCGGCACCGTGGCGCGGCCCTTGCGCGCTGTCTTGTCGAAGGGGTTCCGCAACTGGATGATCCCGCGAACGAAGTCGACGCGGTCCCATGTCAATTCCAGCGCGGCGGTCGCCCGGGCGCCGGTCGAGATCAGCAGCAGGATCGCCAGGCGGATATGGGGCACCTTGGCGCCGTCCAGCATCCGGCCCACTTCCTCGCGTGTCAGGTACCGATCCTTCGGCTCGGGCTTAGGCGGCCGTTCGATCTTCGGGGCATCGCTGATCAGCTTGTTGTCGCGTGCCCAAACCAGCACAGTTCGCAGATGACCGAGTTCTGTCCAGATCGAGCCGTCCGACTTCTTCGCCTCGCGCCGCATCTTAGTATAGCTCCGGCAGTCGTCGGCGGTGATCGCTTCGCCCTCGAGGTGACCGAACACCGGAGCGAGCGCTTTCCAGGTATGCTTCATCGTGTCGAGCACGGCCTTGCCCGCCTTGTCGAGCACGTAGCTATCCCACAGCGCCTTTACTGTCTTCCCGGCTGGTCGGGTGAGGGCCGAATATCGAGCCGCCGCGCGCGCGTGCGCTTCTCGCTGGTCAGTGGTGCCAAGACGATAACGTCGGCGGATGGGCTTCCCATTTGGCCCGATTTCGTCCCAGGCGACGCAGAATTCGCCTTGGAGCCGGGTAACTCTCCATTGTTGCTTTTGCATTCGAACCTCTCAACATCTGATTGACGGATACGGACGAGCTTGCCGCCAAGCTTGAAGCAGCCGAGCTCGCCGCGATTGATAAGCCGCCGAACATGGCGCTCGGAGCAACCCCACCGCTCGGCAAGGGTCGTGGGTGTGAAGACTGTCTCCATCACTTTCCCCCGCTTTCCCCGTTATCCACAGCCCGCTTCCGCGCGGCGAGGCGATCCCATATCCGGAGAATTTCGTCCCCGATGAATACGACGTCGGCCACCTCCGGGCCGGACACGACGGTAGGAGCCGGCGAGGCACGGCTTTCGTCGAACAGGCTGTCGAGTATGTCGATGGTGTGCCCCATGCGCGCCGCCACGGACTCGAGCAGCCGCGAGACGTTGCGACGCGTGCGCTCCGCATCCTCCTCCACCAGCAGCGCGGCGGCGCAGACATCGAGGAGGGTCGCGTCGTCCATGATCTGGTCGACGTTGGCTTCAGTGATTTTCCTCATGACAGCGTCTCCCGCAAGAATCGCTCATTCCGGACCTTGACGTCGGCGACGACGATGCCGAGCACGTTTTCATTGAACTTTTCGAGCGAGCACCGGTGACCGCCGGTTTCCTGATGACGGTACGCCGGGTTGTCGAGCGTCATCACGATCGGCTCATCTTTGAGGAGGCAGCGCTGGACGCGATAGAGCACCGGGCCGAAGCCATCGTGAATGAGGTAAATGCCTTCACAGACATATTCATTGACCGGAGCGATCAGGACATAATCACGTCGGCTCATCAGGTGCGGCTCGAAGCCGTCGCCGTCGACCATATGGACGCGCAGGGCCGGCGATAGGACGCGCTCGGCCGGGATTGCTGGAGCAAAGAAGTCCATCACCTCTAGCCCTCCCGTTCGGTTAGGATGACGGCGGTGCAGCCGCCAGTGCTCTCGTTGATCGAGAAATGGCTGTAGACGTCCCAGTTGGGATAGGCCCTCGGCTCCGCCATGTTGTTCCTCGGCGTGCTCCGTATCGCTGGTCTCATCGTCAACGGGGCACGGCAGAACGTCACGCCCCATATCCGCATGATAGGCGCCGGCTGCGGCGCGATGATCTTTTTTTGCATGTGCTATTGCTACTGGCTTTCCGGAATCGTGAGCGCATGGATCGTCCTCTACCCACTGTTTGTGGTGACTGAGTTCGTCAATATCAGCCGTGCTGCTCACGATGTCGGAGAGAACTATGGAAGAACTCATTGAGTTCGTTGGCAAGCTCCCGATGCCAGCGGCCGTGGCGTTTGCAGCCGTGTTCGCCGCGGTAATCGCGGCTTCCTGGCGCGGCATCCTAAAGGGTAGGGACGCGGACCCGGCGCGGGATGTGCCCGCGGCCCAAGTAGCAGCCGTAATCGTTGATCCTACCGCGCTCAATGCCGCCACAGCCGCGCTGCATCGGCATACGGAGTCGGTCGACCTGCAGACAGACATGCTGGACCGCGTTCGTGACGAGATCAGAGAATTGTCTAGAGAGGTTGGCCGGCGGACCTGATGCGGCGCGCCGCGTTCCAACAATGCTGCGTGCAACCGGCATCGGCGCCAAATTGTCTCCAGTCTAACGGACTTGCGTTCTTTGCCGAAGGAAGTACAACGCCTACACCTTGCTTGCCCAAGCCGACGACGGCATAGTCCAGCGTTGCAATCCGACTGGAGGGAAGTCAATGGGTGTCATCAAGACGTTCGATCAGAACGGGAGCCACCTTGAGATTGCTAAGGAACTTGTGGGGGAGGAGTTGCAATACAGCATCTTTATCGATGGCTGCGTGGTAGGCACCCTTAATACAATCAACACCGACGCAGTGGCTGATAGCAAGCTCGACGGCTATGTTGACATCCAGGCCGTGATCTTGGAAGAGATCGAGCGGTCCATCAAGCGAATTCATCGCCTCGGGATCTTGCCGCATCGGTGAGGATATCTCCCCATGACATAAAATGTGGGACGGCAGGGCTGTGCCATCCCCATCGTAATTTCCGGATGCTCTGGTTTGCGGGGTAAGACAGTGGTTTCCCACCTGGCGGGGGAGCGCCCGCATCCGGTTGAACAAGTATGCATCGCCGCTACTACAGAGCAATGACAGATCAAACTTAACCCTAACCGCGTCCCAGCGCGGAACTTGTTTCGGCCATCACGGAATCGGTCGACCGGGGGGGATGATCTATGAGCCTAGCCGCCGTCCCCACCCGCTCTGCAGGGCAGCACCCCGGCCAACCAAAATCTGAGTGCTCGTCACGATTTGCAGTTCACTATTCTCTGAACCCCTGGCGACTTCATGAGCGGCAGCGCGAACCGCTTTCGAAAGAGCAGAAGGCTTTTTATATGTGTTCTGCCCGCGAACGTCAGCACACCGGCTGAGCTGGAACGCTGGTGGTCATGAACAAGCTGTGCCCCAGGATAGCAGATCACACGCTTGCCCGCCCGCCAGACACGGGCGCAGAGATCGACGTCCTCCATATAGAGGAAATAGCTTTCGTCCATGCCGCCCAGTTCTTCATAGAGGTCGCGGCGTATGACGAAGCCGGTTCCCATCACCCAGTCAGCCTCGAAAGGACGTTCCCCGATCCAAGCGTCACGCATCAGGTGCCGGTCGATCCGGCGCCGCATCAACTGTCCGGCCTGTTTCACCCGGCGTGCAAACACATCCATGAGCGAATAGAAGCGCCGCCCCGAATACTGTCTGCTGCCGTCCGGATTGATCAGGTCGAGGCCGACAATTCCGACGTCCTTGCTGGCTTCCATGTGGCTCAGCACGGGCGAAACGCTGTCGAATTTGAAATAGGTGTCGGGATTGAGGACGAGGAGATAGCGACCCGTGGCGTTGCGGAAGCCAAGGTTCACACCGGCGCCGAACCCGCCGTTATGGGAGGCGGCGATAAATACCACCTCAGGCGGGACCCCCTTTTGGATTCGCTTGAGCGAGCCGTCCTGCGAATAGTTATCTACGACGACGATTTGATCGGGTCGGGCTACACCGACGGCGGCAATTGAACTGACGCAACGTATTGTCAGTTCAGGGGTTCCATAGTTGACCACGATCACAGTCAGTTTTGAAGTGTCATCCATCCTTGGTTTCAGCTTATTGACCTGACCAAATTTATAGCGTCTTTTGATCTGTCTGACCAACTTCAGGAACAACTTTCCGCATCAATAGTAAATTGCTGCGTTGTGGAACGGCAGACTCGGCAAGATGTTCCGGCTCCATCCGCGCCTAACCAAGGCGAGAATGGGCCCGGCGCGGGCGTCCATATCGGCTTGGGTTTGTCGGTATGATGACCACGCACGGCTTTTGGAATTGGGTGGCCGCAGGCATCCTGTACCTCGCGAACAAGATAAGGAAACATCAGTTCCCTGGAAAGCCGCTCTCCTTTTTCCCGCGTCAGGTGGTGCGGGATTGCTGCGAAAAGGGGCATCGCAGCGGAGAGCGACCATCAGGGCACGCAGGGCTCAAGTGGGGTTTGAGCGCGCTGCGGGCGTCGAACAGCAAATACGGCTAGCGGTTCCCTCATGGCACCCCCGCGCATCCCTGTCCGAACATCGATATTAATTCTCGGGAACATAGGTCGCAATACTTCGTAGGGCGCTTTACGACCAATCGATCTTGCGGTGTGGATACCAAGAGCGCGCAAACGATCAAAGTCGCGATCATTTCATCTCTGTCAGCACTCGCTCTTGGTCTGGATAAAGCTCCCGCCCAGCTCTGCCTTGCGAAATCCGGGCCGCATTCTTAGGTTTGTACGGTATCTGACGGTGCCGGAACGCTCAAGTTCATCTGGCGTTGTCCTCGGACGCCAGGCTCGGCTTACCGTGGTTCCCCTCAAGGTATTCGCCTCCGAGCCGTGTACGAGGCCCACCGTGAGCCCCTCTGCGGTGGGCTTCTTATTTTCTCGCTTCGTCGCAAGTCTAACGCCGCCAGCGTCAAACGGTTGTCATGGAACTTTCATTCAGGGGTGCCGAATGTGCCGAGGTGGGGCCGCACTGTTTCTCAAAAACGACATTTAGTGCCCGATACCGGACGTTTTTGATGGACTCAACGGCGCGTCGGGCGCACACTGTAAATACCGGCTGCCAATGCCAAGGGCGCGGCCGGCTGAGAGCTAGCCGCTTCCGCCCCTACTGGAAAGCAGGCAGGCCATGGGTGTCTCCCCCAAGCGCAATTTCAGGCCTTCCGCGGCAGCGGTAATCGTTGTCCATGATGGTGACGGCTATGACATTCGCGTCTGCGAAAATGGCGAGGAGCGATGCGCACGCTTCGACGTCGAGCGCGACGCGATCGTCTATGCCTGCGGCGAGCGCATCAGGCTCGGTTTGGATGAGAACCCTATGTTCGAACAGGAATTGCTCGCATCCTTATCGTCATGATCACGTCGGCGGGGTGCGGGCATTGGTAAGCGTCGTCTGCGATCATGGATTTCGGATGAAACAAGAAAAGCCGGCGCACGTCCCCTGTGCACCGGCTTTGCCTCGTTCTTGAATGAGTGCACGACGAGTGCCGCCAATTGTCGTGCTTGACCGATGTTCAGGTTCGCTCTGGGAGGAGGTTCAACTTCGGGCCGCCGCCCTGGTTAGACCAGGACACCGAAGCTGAGAGCGATTGTCTGTTCAGCCTGTCGAGGATTGGAATTAACTGATTTGCCTGATCGGATGAACTTATATCGTGTATTAGATCGTGCTGATTTGTGACGAGTTGTAACAGCGGCCTTGCAAGCGGCCGGCAGCAGGGCAATCATGAGCCAAGATGCAAGCAGTCACCCTTTGGCAAGAGAAAATTCTTGAGCAAGATTTTGCGACCGTAGCAAGATTTTGAAAGCCCGCCGGCGCCGCGGCTGCTACCGTCCTTGTCGCTGCTTCTGAACTGGAAATAGGAAGCAGCCCGATGCGAGTGCCGCTGTCCTGAATTTCGAATAGGGGCAGCGGCATTTTCATCAGCCATCATGGCGAGGCTTGTTTTCCGCGCTGGCGGCGCTCCGCCTTGAGAGCTTCTGCTTTTTCCCGAGCTTCCTTTTTCCTGGCCTTCTCCGCCTCGCGCTCCTCTCGCCTGCGCGCCATGCCTGCGATGAACTTATCTCCCAGATCGCTCGACGGTTTTTCGATTGGCTGTTCATCTACAAGATTCATTGCCTTGTCGAGATCCTGGCGATACCAGAACTTCCGTCGCATCGTCTCGACAACCCGCGGCGCCGGATATTCCTTGCCGACCCGATCGAGGAAGTCCTCGACGTGCTTTTCCCCGACATAGCCGGCAGCCATTTCCGCCCTCATGCGAGGCGGCCAACTTCCGGCGGGAATTGCAGAAGGGCGTCTGCCAGCCATCTATACAGTCCTCCTCTTTGAAGAGGACAATCCAACGGCTTCTTTTTCGAGAGTCAAGTCACAGATGCAGGTGGCTCAGCCTGTGTCGGCTCTCTCAGCCGTGCTATTCACAGCTTCCGGCACCGAGATTTTGAGATATTCGCGGATCGCCCGGCCGAGCTGTATCTGCCATATTCCCGAGGCCGATTTTACCAATCCAGTCCGAATGCGCCGCACAATGGCATGGTGTTTGGACCACACCCTATGGCCATCGCCAGTAGCGATACCCTTTGCCACGGCCGGAAGGTATTGCCATCATGGCAACACCTGCAGGGTATGTGTGTCATGCACATGCCTTTGGCGATGTGGTACGGAACTGTGCAAGGATCACTTATTGCCATCAGCAGTGTCGCCAGTAGGCGGAATATTTGCCAGCAGCCCTCCGAACAAGCCGGCAAGGCCATCGTGCGACAATGCATGGTAGCGTTCGGCATCCTCGATGAAAATGGCGAACGAGTACAACAACGCAAGTTTTAGAACGGCATTTTCCATCGTGGAAAAATCGTCTTTCAACCGGAAGAGCTTAAGTCCGAAATTTGCGTCATTCTTCAGCGCCTCGGTGACCATTTCTGAAAGCGGTCTGCTGACGTTCCGAATGTTGTGAGCATACCGGTTTCTGATCTGAGAAAGAGCCTCAACAAAATCCCTGTCCCATTTCATTAGCACGCCCAGGGCTTCCGCGAACTCCAACTTGCTTGCGCGTCCGGATAACGGCAATTGGCGAATGGCAAAGTCCGTTACACCGCTGAATCTAGCTGCCGGATTGCCCCCGAGGCCGATCGGTCTGGACATTTGCAGCGCAATAAGTTCGTTGATCGTGGGCTCGACGGTTGCGATCATTTTGATCACCATCAGGTAATCATCATCGAGAGCCATCATCTGGAGCGTGCCAGGCGGGAGTCCAAGCCGCGCATCCCCAAGTCTCAGCTTATCGACGACGTCCTCCAAAAACTTTGTTAAGCCAGCGTCGGCCAATGATGCGCGCCCTCCAACCTATTGACCATATTTCAACCGCAAGGGTGAGACGAGTCAAGACGCAAGCAGCCACCTTTGACGAGGTCGAGGCGCTGCGATTTTACGAAGTGCTCTTAGGTTCGGCAAACCTGAAAAGCGGAACATTGGGTGCACATATGCCTCCAATGTCCGCTTTGCGAAGCGCTCAGTCCCGAGAAATCCCGGCCTGTCGCTTATAGGCCAATCGTTCACACCGAAGGGGTCACAGGTTCGATCCCTGTCACGCCCACCATCCTTTTTATAATATTTTTAATGGTTTAAACTCCAATTGTGCTGAAGCGTCATGGTCCATGTTCCATGCCACTAAAGCCGCTTTCGACGATGAAATTCCACTTGGCACCGTCGCTCATGGTCAGGGGATAAGGCCCGTGATCCGATAGGTCCGGATTGTCCGGTCATAAATCCCGATGTCCTGGCAGCCGCGTGCGATTAATTGGGCCCCCTCGATCGCAGCGAAGATCGCCATCGCGTGCTCCTCCAGATCTTGCCCGCTCGCCGTAGTCCTTGCCCGTGACAACACCTTGGCGATCCAGCCGACATTGGTCTCGGCAAACTTGTCGACCTCGGTCCTGACCTCGGGGGGAAGGTCGTCGAGTTCGGCACTCATTATGCCGCACAGGCACATGCGGTTGTCGTTTGCCAGGGCGGAGCGGAAGATCTCCACGTAGCGATCCATGCACCAGGTAGCATCATTGGACGTCGCCAACAACTCCGCCAAGTAGGCTGCCCCGTCCTCGGTATAGCGACGCGCCAAAGCGGCCCCGAGGTCACCCTTGGTCGGGAAGTGGTAGTGCACGCTGGCACTCTTGATCCCTACCTCCTTCGCGAGCTCGCGGAAGCTCAGGGCATTGTAGCCGTGCGCCTGCACCGTTGCTCTAGCGGCCGCCATCACCGCCTCGCGCATATCATATTTCGTTCTTGCCATCGCCAACCCTTACCTATCACTCGATAGATAGTTGTTGACGTCAAAAAAGGAAAGGGCTAATCGTCTGGTCGTAATCTATCTATCGATAGACAGTTTAAGGAGTCTACTATGAAAATCTTTGATCGCCCCGGCTTTCCCAATCCGGCCCGCATCCGGATCGTCCTCGCCGAGAAAGGGCTCGAACCTGAAGTCGAGTTCGTCTCCGTCGATCTCATCGGCGCCGAACATAAGCAGCCAGCTTTCCTCGAAAAGAACCCTTCGGGCGTGCTGCCGGTCCTCCAACTCGAGGACGGCGCCTACATCAGTGAGGCCACCGCCATCACGGAATATCTCGACAATCTTGACGGCGATCCGCGGCTCACCGGCAAGACGCCGAAGGAAAAGGCCGTCATCCACATGATGCAGAAGCGGGCGGAAACCGAACTACTCGACGCGGTTGGCAACTACTTCCACCACGCGACGCCTGGCCTCGGCGCCGAGTTGCAAATGTTCAAGAGCCCTGAATGGGCTGGCCGACAAGACTGGGGCATCCGCCAGCGCGATAAGGCGCTCGCCGGCATGAGATATTTCGACACGGTGCTGGAGGACCATCCGTTCGTTGCCGGTGATGCGTTCTCAATGRCCGACATCACTGTGTTTGCCGGGCTGATGTTCGCGGAGGCCGCCGGCATTGGCATCCCTGAAGATTACTCCGCCCTGACGTCCTGGCGCGCGAAAGTCTCTGAACTGCCGAGCGTCAAGAACCGCAGCGGCCAAATGTTCGTCTCTGAGGATCTGCGCAGGCTTGGCTTCTAACGCCCGCGCGAATGCGGCTCGAACGCCCCGCCGACGCCCCCATCCACATTTGCCAATCGCGCCGTCCCAGGCGGCAATTCTCACGGAGTTTCCTCATGTCTACGATCTCAACACCCGAAAGCGCTACGCGGCGCAACCTGCTCAAAGGGGTCGCCATCGCTGGCGTCGGACTTGCAGCCGCGGGGGCCGGCGCCAATCCCGCGGATGCAAAGCCCCCCGCGGCAAACCGTGCCGGCAAGCCATCCGGCGATCACCTCGTCACAAAAGATGGCACCAGCCTCTACTACAAGGACTGGGGCGCCGGTCCGGCCGTCGTGTTCAGCCATGGCTATCCCCTGTCGTCCGATGCCTGGGAGGACCAGATGTTCTTCCTGCTGCAGAACGGTTATCGCGTCGTTGCCCATGACCGCCGGGGCTTTGGCCGGTCGAGCCAGCCATCCAGCGGATACGACTACGATACCTTTGCCGACGATTTGGCCCAACTGGTCGAGGGGCTTGATCTGCGGGAGGCGACCTTCGTCGGCCATTCGATGGGCGGTGGCGAGGTTGCACGCTATGTGGCGCGCCATGGCCAGAGCCGCGTCGCCAAGGTCGCCTTCATCTCCTCGGTGACCCCCTTCCTGCTCAAGACCGCCACCAACCCAAACGGTGCGCCGAAGGAGTTGTTCGATACGTTCCGCGCGGCCGTGCAGGCCAACCGCTCCCAGTGGAATCTCGACGTCACTGTGCCATACTACAGCTTCAATCGGCCGGGGGCGCATGTCTCGGAAGGGCTGCGGGAGAGCTACTGGCGGCAGGGGCAGGCAACCGGTTTTCTTGCCGCCTACCATGCGCTTAGCGCTTTCTCGGAGACTGATTTCCGCGACGACCTAAAAAAGATCAGCGTCCCCGCACTGGTAGTCCACGGCAACGATGATCAGATCGTCCCGTTGGAGATCTCCGCGAAACTGACCGCCAGTCTCGTTTCGCATGCCAAGCTGATCGTTTACGAAGGCGGCTCGCATGGATTGCTGCATGTCGACAAGGACCGCTTGAACGCCGACCTGCTGGCGTTCCTTCGCAGCTGACGCTGTCGACTACAAAACGCCGGGGCTGGCGGCAGCCTGAGCCCCGGCGACTTTGAGCCCCCCGGTCATCAATCAGACCTGCAACGATTGGTTCAAAGACGATCGAGTAGAATAATGCCAGCCCGCCTATTGTTTGATGCATGCCCATTGTCTGGACCCAATTGACTGGACTCGGCGGGGGATCATTGATGAGGAAGTTCCAAGCGTTGACGCAGGCATCGACAATCGCCTCATAGCTTTCCCAGACGAGGGTACGAGCTGGTTGTGCCTCAGATATTGCCAGACATTTTCCATCGGGTTCAATTCGGGGGAATAAGGCGGGATGAACATCATGGTGATGTTGTCAGGCACTTTGAGTTCTCCCCCGGTCTGATGCCTGCTGGCGCCATTGCATAACAACAGCGCATGCGCGCCTTTAGCGGCATGGGCGCTGATTTCCTTGAGTTGGTCGTTCATGGCACGCGCATCCGCGCACTACGGGCAGGAGTAATACTTTTCGAATTAGCAAAATATTAGTCAAACATAAATTAATATTTCCGCATGGACTGGCGCCGCAGCGATAACGCCCGTTGCGACATAGACGGAGAAGACCAATGCCCAAAATTAGCATCCGAACCTCTTTGGCCGTAATGTTCATTGTGCTGACGGCGTTATTGGTCGCGATTTCAGTCACCTCAGTGTTTCGCATGTCCTCCTTGTTTCAGAACGCGGAGGCGATCGGAGAGGACAAGCTGCCTAAGGTCGCCATAGCGGGGGAAATCAAGTTCAGCTTCAATCTCCTGCGTGCTGCCACTGCCCGACAACTGTTGGCGGTCACGCCGGATGAGATCGCCCTGGAGAACAAGTTCACCAAGAGTGTCGAAAGCTCCCTTGATGAAAGCATGGCGAAACTAGAGGCCATTCTGAACACGGAACGTGGACGCGCCCTGTTCAAGACGATGAAGCAAGAAACAAACAAATACCGCGATATGCGCGACCAGCTCGTCATCAAGCTCCGCGACGCCGGCAAACTCGATGAAGCCAAGGCAAACCTGCGAGGTCCTCTCAAGGATCAAACCGACGTTGCCAACAAGGTCATCGCCGAGATCGTCAATTTCAATATGGGACTAGCAAAGGCTGAGGTCGAAGACGGGAAGTCAAATTACCATGAAACGCTGTTAATCATGGCAATTGTCAGCACCGTGGCTGTTTTGATCGCCATGGGTAGCATGTTCTATGCCATGACAGGGATTTCGAGGCCGATCTCCCGCATCACTGGGACTATGCGACGACTTGCCGAGGGCGACAGCACTTCTGAGGTGCCATTCTCCGGTCGCAGTGACGAGCTCGGTGAAATGGCTTCAGCCGTCGAAGTTTTCCGGCAGAACGCCATCAACAATGCCCGTCTGGAACAGGAAGCGGCTGCCAATCGCGGCGCTGCGGAAGTTGCCCGTGATGCCGAGCAGCGAAGGATTGCACGGGAAGCGGAGCAACTGCGCGTCGCAACTTCGACACTTGGTGAGAACATGAAGCGGCTGGCAGGAGGCGATCTCACTTGCCGGATCAATACTGAGTTTGCCCCGGAGTACGAGCCGCTCCGAACCGATTTCAACGCTACGGTCGAGCAGCTTAGCCAGACGATTTGCTCTGTTGCTGTTGCGGTCCATAACATGGACAGCGGCACCCGCGAGATCGCCAATGGCGCCAGCGACCTATCCAAGCGTACCGAGCAGCAGGCGGCTTCGCTGGAAGAAACGGCAGCTGCGATGGAGCAGATTACATCCAATGTCTCCACCTCGACCAAGATGACAGGGGAGGCGAGAAATATCGCTCAGGCAGCAAATAGCAGTGCGACCCAGTCGGCCGAGGTCGTGTCTCGCGCCGAGCAGGCTATGGGACGAATCGAGGAGAGTTCGCAGCAGATCTCCAACATCATTGGCGTAATTGACGAGATCGCGTTCCAGACCAACCTTTTGGCTCTGAATGCTGGTGTCGAAGCTGCGCGCGCTGGCGAGGCAGGCAAGGGTTTTGCTGTCGTCGCTCAGGAAGTACGCGAACTGGCCCAACGGTCGGCTCAGGCCGCCAAGGAAATCAAGGGACTCATTCAGAAGTCTACCGCGGAAGTCGAGGGAGGGGTCACGCTGGTGCGCGAAACCGGCTTGTCTCTGAAAACCATCGGCGACTATATCGCCGAGGTTAACCGGCATATGCAATCGATTGCCCAGGCAGCTCAGGAACAGTCGACTGGCCTCTCTCAGGTCAATGTTGCCGTCAACCAGATGGATCAGACAACCCAACAGAACGCGGCGATGGTCGAGCAGTCGACCGCAGCGGCTGCCGCCCTGGCGCAAGAAGCGGCGAAACTGCGGGACCTCGTGGCAAAGTTCACCGTGGAGCAGAGTTCCACTCAGAGCCAAGCTCTGCGCCAAACGGCGACTGCGATGGCGCGCCCGGCTCCGTCCGTCGCCAAAACCCCTGTACTGCCTCGCACAGCAGGTGGTCCCCGCGCATCGGGCAATTTGGCGACGAAAAGTGACTCGTGGGAAGAATTCTGACGAGACTATCATAGATGTGCCATTTGACGTTGGTCGAACGTGCCTTTGACGCAGGTCTGTGCAGATTAAAATGCTGTTCAGTTTGCGGTGCTTTCGGTTTGGCCGGGGTCAACGTTCGACGCTTATGGTGGGGTCAAACGCACGCCGAACACAGTCTGGCGAGCTTTCAAAGGCTGTGATGGTCGTGGTCATCGCATTTCTGCTTTATCGCCCCGAGGATGATTTTTCGCGTTTACCGGCGCATATTCCATGGCGACGACGCCATTGCTGAGGGGCGAAGCCGAAATCAGCTCAAACTGCTGCTGCTCTCCAGGTGCGAAGAGGGGTTTGCCCTGGCCGACTGCGCCGGGATAGCTGAGCAACCGGATGCGATCGACCAGGTCGTGGCGCAGAAGCTGCTGGACGATACTGAGGCTGCCATGCACATAAATGTTACCGCCGTCGCCGGCCTTCAGCGCCCGGACCGCATCCGACAGCGAGCCCTTCAGCAACTCGGCCGGCTTCCATTCGAGCGTCTTCAGGCTCGATGACACGACATATTTCGGCAGGGCGTTGAACCTGTCGGCGAAGTCGCCGGTTTCCTCGGGCCAGGAGCCGGCAAAAATCTCGTAGGTCGTGCGGCCGAGAAGCATGGCGCCGCTATCGGCAAGCTCCTCTTCCTTGAACCTGTTCATCTCATCGTTCCAGGTCACGCTGGGCAGCCTCTCGACCTCGGCAATTCCGTCGACGCTGATGAATTCGGTGACAATAAGCTTCCTCATCTTATCCTCGTTTCTTGACTGCAGCCGGTGATTTCCGAAGTGATGTTTCGAAGACGTGCGACGCCACTCAAATCCGACATGGTGCGCGCATTTCTCTCGGAGAGCGGTCGGGAACAGAGAAGATTTTGTCAGCCTGGTTGACAGCGTTCACGCTGATCCGGACCGCATACCCAAAAATCGCTCTGAGAGGCTTAATATCGGTGTGCTTGCCGGTCTCGCCACCTTGGCGACGACTGACCAGCACTGCGCCCAGAGGGCTCCATCAGAGGCCCTTGCACATCTGACCGACATAGAATGATCAATAGTTGAAGAGGAAATCGGTCTCGTCGAGAACGTGATGATCCGTATTTTTCAGAATGAGCACATCCTTACCGAAAACGAGCCAGGTGTCTGCCTTATGCTGCTCGATATGTGGCTGGAGATCGGCGAAGTTGTCAGGGCCGAGGAGGTAAATATCGATTTGGTCGAGGCCATTGGTAAACCCGCGGGCGGTGTCATGGCCATAGCCTTTGCCGATGCCGAAAAGGTCATATTCGGCGCCACCGATCAGCGTATCTGTGCCACCCCTCCCGAACATCTCGTTGTAGCCTGATTTCCCATTCAGGACATTGTCGCCCGGATTTCCATAGAGATAGTTGTCGCTACCAGTATCGTCGCTGCCAGTGGCGTTGATGTTCTTTTTGCCAAGCAAGGTCAGCGTTTCGACATTGTTTGAGAGGGTGTAGCTGACAGACGACTTCACCGTGTCGGTGCCCTCACTTTCGCTTTCCGAGAACGTCACTTTGGCATTGTCGGTCATGAAGACATCATTGCCGAGCCCGCCGTAGACCGTTTGCTCCCCCTTGGTGCCTCGTAGATCGACAATATCATTGCCATCGCGCAAATAAATCAGGCCGCCAGTAATAACGCCGTCGCTAATCAGTTTTTCCGCTCCGTCGTCTCCGAAGATCCCCCCGACGATCGTTCCGTGATTGACAATTTTGGTGGCAACGCCCGTCCCTGTTTCTATCGACAGCGCCACACCATCAGCTCCCGTGATTGTTCCGCCAACGTCGTTGACGATGGTGTTGCCGGCGCCGGTCACCTTCACGCCACGACTGCCGAAGATATAACCGCTGTTGGTCAACGTGGCGGCGTCGCCGTAAAGCAAGATCGCTTCGTAGACTTGCCCTTCAACTCTGCCATGGTTTTCAATCGTTGCGAAGTCGCCACTGGAAAAAATTGCCTGATCTCCGGTAATGAGACCAGTAGAGCCAACGACAATATGGGTATTGTTCTGCTGGTTGTTTATCCCGAGAGCCCATAGTTGATCACTATTGCTAACCGGGCTTGAGGCAACGAGGAAGCCGTTAACTGTTATATCCACCCCTGTGGTGACAACATTGACTGCCCACTCGTCTTGTTGCTGGAACAGAGATATTCCGCCGGTCTTTGTCACAACCAAGGAGGTCAGATTGAAGTCTTGGACTCCCTCATGGACAACTGTATCGATGACTGTCTTTGTCATTGCCGTTTCCTCCATGTTTATTAGCATGTAATCATATTGATCCGGCAAATGAAAGGCGCTTGCCCTCCGGGTCTGGCCGGTAATCGGCCACTGGCCAATCGTTATCCGTAGACTTTGAACGACTGGCGACGATAGTGTCGCCAGAGCCAATGCAACGGAATCCGCAATGCACACTGACAACGGGATAGTTGCCTGATGCCACGCCACGGGGAGAGGTTGCCTTATGCCTCGCTATCCGAAGAGCCGGCGCAAATCGCGGTATCGGCCGAACAATGGCGCGACCTGGAGAAGGCGTTAGGCAGGTCCGTCCTGCTGGGTGCTCGCGAAGCTTTTCAAACCCTCTGCAATGATTATCTCTTGCGTGAACAGCTCGAGCAGGCAGCCATCCGTGTTGCCGATGTCAAGCGATGTGCGGAGAGCGTGAATGCCCTTCTGACGCCGCTTCTTCAGTTTTCCTTTGGCCAGCCACTCATTCCGAAGGGCGTCTCGCAGGCCGCCTGGGATGAGTTTCAGTCGCAATTCGACGAAGCGCTGGAAGGTTTTAAGGTGCCGGTTGGGCAAGGGACACCCGGTGACGATGGGGACGCACCAGTCGGCGCCATCTCTCTGTCGCGCAATATGGTGATGGAAGTTGCCACCCGAATCTCTGCAGCGCTTGCGAAAATCCAGAGCGCCGGGGGCGTACCGGACACATTTCAGGATTCAGACGGCATCGAGGTCGGCATGGCACTGCAACACTTTGTCGTTCGCGCCAAGGCCTGGGCGAAAGACAACGGGCTTCCCTACGGCTCGATGAGGTCCCTGGACGACACGGCCGCGCCCTTCGCAACTTTCCTCCATTACGCGATGCGGCTGATGCCGGCGGATATCGTTCCGAGCATCCCGAGTGCTCAAGCCATGGCCGCCCGCATCCTCCGCTCCAAACGAGGCAATTGAAGGCGGGATGCAAATAGACTAAGGAAAATAATCCTATTTGCATCCCTGCTATTTGGATTTTTGTGTGAAAAATGGGCGACGAACACCGGTGAACGAACCGGTGTTCGCGCCACCGGGCGTCTCCCCGGCGAGATGGACCAATGTCTAAAATTTCCATGACGATCGACGATGCCGTTGCCTATTGTGGCATCGGACGGACGAAACTCTACGCGCTGATCAAGCAGGGCAAGCTCACCTCGAGGAAGAGCGGGCGCCGCACGCTGATCCTCACCGAAGAGCTGGATGCCTATGTCCGCGCTCTGCCAAGCTCCAAGACAGCGGCGTGAGGTGTGGCCATGGCAAAACCGACCGAACCGGCGGCGCAACCCGGCACCAGCCGGGCTCAGAGAACCGTGGCAACCGGCCAGACAGTCGATGAACGGAAACCAGCCGAAGCCGCTCTCCAGCTTCAGCCCAATACGCCCACCCCGCCGACGGAGCAGACCATGCCGTCGCTTACCCGTCAGCAGAAATGGAGCCGGGCAAATCCGCTGAAACGGTGGGCACATATGGCGCTCCGCTCGGCCGTTCGACAGGGCCTCGTCGCGCAGAGAGCCTGCGAAGATTACGGCAGCGAGAAGTCCGAGGCGCACCATACCGATTATTCGCGGCCGATACATGTCCAATGGCTCTGCCGCGCCTGTCATATGGCCGCACATAAGCGCCTGAAGGGAGCAGCGTTCGATGACAACGCCTCCCTTTGACCCCGTCCGCGCAGCGGCAGAATGGCTTGTGCAGCAGCAGGAGCCACCCTCCATGGTGATTCCGGTCCTGCGCGAACGGTTCGCCCTTTCGGTGACGGAAGCCTGTCACGGCTGCCGGATTGCCGGTGAACTTCGGAGGGCCGCGCATGCGTGACTTCACCAAGGTTTCGCCACTGATCTGGCGGGACAAGCGCTTTCACTGTCTCGCGTCTACCGACGCGAGACTGCTCTATTTTTACTTTCTCACAGGCGAACATCAGAACGCGTGTGGCTGCTTTCGCATTCCGGATGGCTACGCAGCCTCCGATCTACGATGGGATGCGGAGCGCTATGTCCAGGCGCGGGACGAGGTCGTCGCCGGTGGGCTCGCACAGTTCGATCCGGAGACAAGCGAGATCTACGTCAGCGGCTGGTACGAGACCAACCCGATTTGCAACGACAGCCACTTCAAAGGCGCACTCAAAAGTGTCTGCAACATCGAAAGCGACATGATCCGCGAGATTGTCGAACCTGAGATCGAGGCGAGCGACCAGCAAAGGCGCAAGAAAGTGCCAGAAAAGCAATCGCGGCTCGATGCAGCCCTGTTTCGGTCGAGAGACCTTTAGGGGCCGACACGTGACACCCGTGGGACACCGGTGTCGGACCGGTGTCGCACCTGTGTGACCATACAGAGACACAGACACAGACTGAGACGCAGATGGAGACCAAACAAAACCAAACAAAACAAAACTTGAAACCCGCTTCAGTCGCTGCAGTACGAGGTGCGTGGCGATGAACCGGCCGATGGCGTCTTCGGCTACGGCACGGAATCGTGTTCTCCGCGTGCCCGGGGATGAACCGTGAAAGCCAGCGATGTAACCGGCACCAATCGGGTGTTCTCCGCATGCGCGGGGATCGACCGATTTCCAACGACTTCGAAATTCCGGAGTTATGTAGGAATCCCACCAGCATTTCGATTCGGAATTAGGTACCGATGTCCCCAAGGCTGGCGGCACCTGGCTGGCAACGGAAATCTCTACACCTTCGCTGCCCAAAGTTCGCTGCGCAAAGCTATTGACTGCCAGCCTCCCGAAAGCCGCAGCAGATGAGTTCGAATGCTCGATCCCGACCGCCCCTGCCGGCTTTTGTACGGATCGAAGCGCACGCCAGTCAGCCGAGCAAGACGGACAGCCCATCTGGGACCGCCTATGGTCTCGACTTGCGAACGAAGACCGGATCTTCTTTCGGCGGGTCCGGAACTCTGGATTTGCCGTGCAGGTTGACACCAGCGCTGAGTTCGATGGTCTGCCAGATGTGGGCCGCGTTCGAAACTCCGAACTTGTCCTCCAGCATCCAGACAAACGCCTCTGTCGAGAGAATGTCCAGGTTGAGATTTTCCACCTGCCGCAGCGCCGCTCTTGCCTTTCGATCATCGACGATAAAAACCACGGCCCCGTGATCCCTCACGACTTTTTCGGCGGTCGACAGGATATTGAGAAGGCTCGCATCGCCGCGGCCCGTCCAACTCGGTTTCAAGTCCGGTCGGCTCCCGCCGATCGTCCAGTTGACCATCGCCTTCAGATATTCCCGGCCAGCCTCCGTCTCCATCACCGAAATTCGATGTTTGTTGGCATCGAACCAGTCGCCGATGAGTTTGCGTTGTTCTCTTCTGGGGTCGTCCCCGGGGTCGGGCTCTCGCGTGGATTCGATTTTCACCATGTCGGTGACCCAGACCTCGACTCCCGGGATGAACAGGGCGTCGAGGCCATCGAGCCCCGCATGAGACAGTAAGGACAGAGGGGAGTTGTCCGGGATCAGAAGCCGCGGCGCGCGGTCAATCCCGTCGTTCATCCGCCCATCCCCCAGCGCCGCATTGCGGCCGCCACCTCCGACCGGATTTCATCCTTGTGTTCCCCACTGACAGCGTGCCTGGCCACTTTCAATGGGAAGTCGGGATCGGCGGTATCGTATCCCAAGGGGTCGACAACTGGCCGATGTAGCGTGGGGCGTGATTTGCGAACCTCCGGGGGAACCGGTTCTCCGGCCGCGATCTTCAGGCGGATGAACTCCTCGGCGGACATGACCACCGTGCGGGGCTGATCCCTGTTCATCACCACGACCGCTTCGACATCGGCAGCGCGCAAGACATCGCCGAGGTTCTTTTGAAGATTGATTGATCGAATGGACTGCATGGCGGCCTCCATATGTTTTACGTAATTTTACATAAATGCGGGGTCGAGTGCAAGAATGGCTTCGGTAGGGCCGATGGGGTTTTTAACCAGCCTGCAGGACTGAACATGAAGGCCGTAAACCCCTCCGTCATGGAACCGTCTATTGCGAGCTGTACGGCGCAGCGAGCAGCGTATTCTCCGCATCCGCGGAGATAAACGGAGAGAAAATGGATCCAGCCAATTCGGCAGTCACCCACTTGCAGACTTTTCGCACGCTTGACGAACCCCACTCGTCCGCATAACCTCACCGCATTCACCAGGGGGGTCCCGACAAGGGGCTGAGATACTGCTGAGCGATTTCGCGGCGCAGTGACCCGTTGAACCTGATCCAGTTCATACTGGCGTAGGGACGGTGCAAGCGCTGACGACACGCGGATTCACGCCCTGAATCCGTATCGGCGTTCTCCATCATTCCGGCTCGATGACTGGGTCTCCAACGCGAAAACTTTGGAGCCTCACGATGAATATTGCCGCAAAGCCTGAAACCCCGACAGTCACCACCGGCCCGCTTCCGGCGTCGACGAAGATTCATATCCAGGGGGAAATCCATCCCGGCATCCGGGTGCCGATGCGCGAGATCGCGCTGCATCCGACCGCTGGCGAGCCGCCGGTGACGGTCTATGATTCCTCCGGCCCCTATACCGATCCCGCGCATGTCGTGGCGATCGAATCCGGCCTGCCGCGGCTGCGCCAGGCATGGATCGAAGCGCGTGGAGACGTGCAGGCTTATGAGGGGCGCGTGGTGAAGCCGGAGGACAATGGCTTTGTCACCGGCGACCGCCTGACGCCGGAATTTCCGGTGCGCGAGCGTCCCTTGAAGGCCAGGGATGGCAGGGCGGTGACGCAGCTTGCCTATGCGCGGGCCGGGATCATCACGCCGGAAATGGAATTCGTCGCCATCCGCGAGAATATCGGACGCAAGGCGATCCGGGAAAAGCTCGCGCGCGACGGCGAGAGTTTTGGCGCGGCTATTCCCGATTATGTGACGCCCGATTTCGTGCGCGAGGAAATCGCCCGGGGGCGGGCGATCATTCCGGCCAATATCAATCACCCGGAGAGCGAGCCGATGATCATCGGCCGGAATTTCCTGGTGAAAATCAATGCCAATATCGGCAATTCCGCCGTCACCTCGTCGATGGCCGAGGAGGTCGACAAGATGGTCTGGGCGATCCGCTGGGGCGCCGATACGATCATGGACCTGTCGACCGGCCGCAACATCCACAATATCCGCGAATGGATCATCCGCAATGCGCCGGTGCCGGTCGGTACCGTGCCGCTCTACCAGGCGCTTGAGAAGGTGGGCGGCATTGCCGAGGACCTGAGCTGGGAGGTTTTTCGAGACACGCTGATCGAGCAGGCCGAGCAGGGTGTGGACTATTTCACCATCCATGCCGGCGTGCGGCTTGCCTATATTCCGCTGACGGTCAATCGCGTCACCGGCATCGTCTCGCGCGGCGGCTCGATCATGGCCAAGTGGTGCCTGCATCACCATAGGGAGAGTTTTCTCTACGAGCATTTCGAAGAAATCTGCGACATCTGCCGGGCCTATGACGTCTCCTTCTCGCTGGGCGACGGGCTGCGGCCCGGCTCGATCGCCGATGCCAATGACGCGGCGCAATTTGCCGAACTCGAGACGCTCGGCGAGCTGACGAAAATTGCCTGGGCCCGAGACTGCCAGGTGATGATCGAAGGCCCCGGCCATGTGCCGATGCATAAGATCAAAGAGAATATGGACAAGCAGCTTGCGGTCTGCGGCGAGGCGCCTTTCTATACGCTCGGACCGCTGACCACCGATATCGCGCCGGGCTATGACCACATCACGTCCGGCATTGGTGCCGCGATGATCGGCTGGTTCGGCACGGCCATGCTCTGCTATGTCACGCCCAAGGAACATCTCGGCCTGCCCGACCGCAACGACGTCAAGACCGGGGTGATCACCTACAAGATCGCGGCACATGCCGCCGATCTCGCCAAGGGCCATCCGGCGGCGAAAGTCCGTGACGATGCGCTGTCGCGGGCGCGGTTCGAATTCCGCTGGGAGGACCAGTTCAACCTCTCGCTCGACCCGGATACCGCGCGTTCCTTCCACGACGAGACGCTGCCCAAGGAGGCACACAAGGTCGCGCATTTCTGCTCGATGTGCGGGCCGAAATTCTGCTCGATGCGCATCTCGCACGATCTGCGCGCCGAGGCGCAGAAGTAGGGGCTCGAAGCCATGGCGGCGAAATACCGCGCCGGCGGCGATCTCTATATGCCCGTGGGAGAGTGAGATGCGCATTCTCGTCAGGGGGGCCGGTGTCGCCGGCCTCGCGGTGGCGCATGAACTTGCGTCTCTCGGTTTTGCTGTCGATGTCAGGGATGTCGCACCATCGATCGGGGCGGGTGCCTCGTGGCTGGCCGGTGGCATGCTGGCGCCCTGGTGCGAGCGGGAAAGTGCCGACGAGCGGGTGCTCGTGGAAGGCAGGGCTGCCGCCGATTGGTGGGAGGCGGCCGTGCCTGGCGAAGTCATGCGCAAGGGCACGCTGGTGGTCGCGCCGCAGCGAGATCTGGGCGAGCTTGCCCGCTTCGCGTCACGCACATCCGGATATGAGTGGCTGGGTGAGGATGGCATTGCCGAGCTGGAGCCGGGGCTTGCCGGCCGCTTCCGCAAGGGGCTGTTCTTCCGCGAGGAGGCGCATCTCGATCCGCGGCGGGTGATGCAGGGCCTGCATCGATCGCTGCAGATGCAGGGTGTCCGGTTTCATCTCGGTGTGGCTGACGGTTTGGTCGAGTGCCAATTTGAGCCAGGGCAGTCGCATGTGCCGCAAGACCCTCTCTGGCATGCCGGCCATCTCCCCCACAAGGGGGGAGAAGACTTGCGGCATGCTCCCTGCCTCAATTGGGCCGCAGCGGAGCCGCGGCTTATGCCCGTCCCCCTTGTGAGGGGCCGAGGGAGGGGTCGAGACAAGTGGCTCGACCTCGAAGGTTGGCGAGGGGCCTTCGATCCAGATGCGATTGCATCGGACTATCACCAGATCATCGACTGCACCGGTTCTGCAATGATCGGCAAGCTGGAGCATCTGCGGGGCGTGCGTGGCGAGATGCTCTATCTGCAAACAGAGGAGATCGCATTGTCCCGGCCGGTCCGGCTGCTGCATCCGCGTCACCCGATCTATATCGTCCCGCGGCAGCACGGCCGCTTCATGGTCGGCGCGACGATGATCGAGAGCGATGCGGGCGGGTCGCCGAGCGCGCGTTCGATCATGGAACTGCTCAATGCCGCTTATGCCCTGCATCCGGCCTTTGGCGAAGCCCGTCTGATCGAGACCGGCGCGGGTGTGCGGCCGGCGTTTCCGGATAATTTTCCGCGCGTGATCGCAGCGGGACAGGTGCTGCATGTCAACGGGCTCTATCGCCATGGCTTTTTGCTGGCGCCGGCCATGGCCCGGCAGGTGGCGGAGCTTTTGGCAACGGCTGAGATGAAACGAACAAAGGCAGGAGCGACGGCATGAAACTGATCGTCAATGGCGAAGATCATCACCTCGATGCGGCAACACTCACCGATGTCATGACCCTTCTCGAATATGAGGGCGGATGGCTGGCGACCGCTGTCAATGGCGAGCTCGTTCATCGCGAGGACCGAACGGATTGCCGTCTCACCGACGGCGATCGGATCGAAATTCTCACGCCGCTGCAGGGAGGTTGACATGGTCGCATTTTATGGAACCGAAATCGGTTCGCGCCTGCTGTTGGGCACGGCGCGCTATCCCAGCCCTGCCGTTCTCGAAGAGGCGGTGCGGCGGTCCGGAACGGAGATCGTCACTGTGTCCTTGCGGCGTGAAATGGCCGGCAGCAAAGCAGGCGGGACATTCTTTGACCTGATTCGGGCGCTCGGTGTGCGCGTGCTTCCGAACACGGCGGGGTGCCATTCGGTGTCCGAAGCGGTGCTGACGGCAAAGATGGCGCGCGAGTTGTTGCAGACCGATTGGATCAAGCTGGAAGTGATCGGCCATCACGACACATTGCAGCCCGATGTCTTCGCCCTGGTGGAGGCGGCAAAGATCCTCTCGGGCGAGGGCTTCAAGGTGTTTCCCTATACCACGGACGATCTCGTGGTCGCCGAACGCCTGCTGGACGCCGGCTGTGAAGTGCTGATGCCATGGTGCGCACCGATCGGCTCGGCCATGGGGCCGGTCAACAGGATGGCGCTGAAATCGATGCGGGCGCATTTCCCCGATATTCCCCTGATCGTCGATGCCGGCATCGGCCGTCCCTCACATGCGGCGATGGTGATGGAGATCGGCTACGATGCCGTGCTGCTCAACACGGCTGTCGCGGGTGCCGGGGAGCCGGCTTTGATGGCCGAGGCCTTCGCGCAAGCCATCGAGGCAGGGCACAAGGCCTGTCGCGCAGGACCGCTCGAACCGCGGGACATGGCCGTGCCGTCGACACCAGTGATCGGCAAGGGGGTATTCGCATGACGCTCGATCCCTTCTACCTGATCGTCGACAGCGCTGCCTGGATCGAACGGCTGGTTCCGCTGGGCGTGAGACTGGTGCAGTTGCGGATCAAGGATGTCCCGGATGACAGGCTGCGCCAAGAAATCCGCCGGGCAAAGGCGATCTGTGCCGCTCACGGCTGCCAGCTTATCGTCAACGACCATTGGCAGGTCGCGATCGAGGAAGGCTGCGATTTCATCCATCTGGGCCAGGAGGATCTTGCAGCTGCCGATCTCTCAGCCATTCGTCGGGCCGGCTTGAAACTCGGCCTTTCCACGCATGACGAGGCGGAGCTTGCAACGGCGCTGGCCGCCAGGCCGGACTATGTCGCACTCGGTCCGATCTATCCGACCATCCTCAAGCAGATGAAATGGGCACCGCAGGGGCTTGAACGCATCAGAGACTGGAAACGGCGCGTTGCCCCGCTGCCGCTGGTGGCGATTGGCGGCTTGAATGTGGGGAGGCTGCAAGGTGTGTTCGAGGCAGGCGCCGATAGCGCGGCTGTCGTCACCGACATTACGCTCAATGCCGATCCCGAGGCGCGGACAGGGGAATGGATCGAACGAACGGCGGCGTGGCGATGAATGTCAGACCGAAGGTGCTGGTTGTCGCCGGCTCGGATTCTTCCGGCGGCGCTGGCATCGCACGCGATGTGGCGACGATTGCCGGTTTCGGTGTCGGGGCCTCGGTCGCCATCACGGCGATCACCGCGCAGACGCATGCGGCCGTCATCGCGGTCGAGCCCATATCCGCGCATCTGGTCGCCGCCCAGATGCGGGCGGCACTGGCCGCCGATCCGATCGCTGCCATCAAGATCGGCATGATGGCGACGGCGGAGGTGGTGCAGGCCATCGCCGATGTGCTGGCCGACATTGCCGGCATTCCGGCCGTTCTCGATCCGGTGCTTGCGAGTTCATCGGGAACCCGGCTGCTCTCTGATCCCGGGCTAAGAAGCCTCAGGCAAAGGCTGCTGCCCGCCTCCTCCCTGGTGACGCCCAATCTCCCCGAGCTCGGTATTCTCACAGATCGCGAAACGGCGCGTTCGGACGCCGAAATCGCGCACCAGGCCGCGCAAATCCTGGACATGGGCTGTCCCGCCGTGCTGGTCAAGGGCGGCCATAGGGACGGCGCGATGTCGATCGACACGCTCTATGTGCCCGCCGTGCCGCCACGGCATTTCGCTTCGCCGAGACGCCAGCTCACGTTGCGGGGAACGGGCTGCATGTTGTCGAGCGCCGTCGCGGCGCATCTGGCGCTCGGCCAGGACATGCCGGCGGCGCTCGCCGCGGCAAAGGCGTTCATGGACCGGCAGTTCGATGCGGCGGCCGAGTGATCGCTGACATTGCGGTCGATGACCCGAACGGAGCCGATGACGGGGACGTAGAGATATTCTTGCCGCCGCTGGCCGATATACTGCGGGGGCCATGCAAAACACGCCGGGTCCCCTGAACAGGGGATTGTGCGACTTTGTCGCATCTATACCGTTTTTGAGATCAAAACGGGGAGCGATCAATGTCTTATTCAATGGTGTTGAAGGAAACTGTCGAGGGAACCGACAAATCCGTGACCTTTGCCGGCATAGGCGGGGATTCGGTCATCATGACGGGAACCGGGTTCAAATACGATGCCGACGGCTATCTCAAGGCCGGCAACATCACCAAGCTGACCTATATCGACGATGATTTCTCAGGCCCCGTGAAGGCACAAACGGTGACGATGAAGCGCGCCGTCTCCGCCGCGGACCTCTATCACGATGTCCTGTCACCGGCGATTGCGCTGATCAAGCAGACGGCGGATTGGTCGACGATCGATACGATCGACACATTCACGTCCAAGCAGATCGTCATCGAGATGGATAATTTCAATTTCGTCACGATCAAGGGCACGGGCTTCACCCAGGATCCGACAAAGGGCACGGTGACGTCGCTCGAATATTCCGACTTCAACGGTCATTCGCTCGATACGGTCGATAACCTGCATGCCTCGCTTTCCGCGGTCATGACGGCGCTCGGCGGGTCGGGCGATATCTACAACTACCTCGCCCAGGGCGACAGTTCGATCAAGGATTTCACCGCTTTCCCGCCGACGCTGGAAGGAGGCCTCGGCGACGACAGGCTCGATGGCGGTGATGCTGCCTTTCCCGTTGCCGATTATCGTCATACGGCGCTTTCGGGGATCAAGGCGGACCTCGGTACCGGAAAAGTGACCGGCGGTGCGGGCCATGACACGCTGGTCGATGTCATCGGCCTCCAGGGCAGCAATTTCAACGACGAGATCATCGGCAAGGATACAAAGGATGGCACCTTCGGAGAGCAGTTGAACGGAAATGGCGGCGCCGACAAGATCAGCGGGCTTGGCGGTATCGACTATCTCTATGGAGATGACGGCAACGACACGCTTTCGGGAGGCAAGGGCGACGACAAACTGACCGGCGGGGCCGGCAACGACAAGATCGATGGCGGCGACGGGGTCGATCTTGTCAGCTTCGATGGTGATGTCCTGGGCAAGAAGGGCGTCGAGATCGATCTCGGCAAGACGGGCCTCCAGAATTTCGGCGCCTGGGGGAAAGACACGATCCTGAATGTGGAAGGCGTCTATGGCAGCGCCAACAATGACATGATCACGGGCACCGACAAGCATGACGAAGTGCTGATCGGCGGCGGCGGCACGGATGTCATCAAGGGGCTCGGCGGCAATGACACGCTCTATGCCCAGATCGGGCCAGGCGGCTTCTACACCGAAGTCATCGGCAACGATACGCTGGACGGTGGTGCCGGCAATGACATCATCAATAGCGGCGACGGCGCCGACCTGATGATCGGAGGCGCGGGCAAGGACACGTTCGTTTTCCAGCGGCTTCCCCAGACATTTTTCGGCGACGACGTCGACAAGATCAAGGATTTCGACAGCAAGCAGGACATGATCAAGATGGCCCACCAGGCGATCGACCAGTTCGATGCCGGCAAGGTGAACGCCGACCATTTCGTCCTCGGCACCGCCGCCAAGGATGGCGACGATTGGCTGATCTATGACAAGAAGACCGGCAATCTCTATTATGACGAGGATGGCAGCGGCACCGATCACGATCAGGTGTTGATTACCACCCTCATGAACAAGGGCGACCTGTCCAATACGGATTTTCTCCTGACCTGAATTCGATCGAGTGAGCTCCCAGCCATCTTGCGATTGCAGCGGGTGCGCCAACGCGGCGAGAGTCTGTCACGGCGTAACGCGATGCGAATGGTTGAAAAATGAGCACGAAATTCGATTGACTACAAAGTGAGCTTGTCATAGCTTCGCCTGACAAATGGCACTGATCGCCAACGGCAAATGAGCCCCGATCTCCGCAAATTTCTGCGGACGGGGCTTTTTTTATGCCGTTTCTCCGGTCGTGCCATGGCCTGATTGTTCCAATTGGGAGTTTGGCGTGGCAGACGGTGTTCGTGGTCAGAGCGGTGGATTGCCGGGCAGGTGTCAGGCCGGTGCGTGCCGTCATCGTCCCGGATTGCAGGAGGCGTCGTGATCCGGAAGACCATCCCCCTTTCGCTGCTTTATTCGACCACGGGCACCTATGCGGCGCTTGGCCGCGATGCCGTGGATGGCGCCCTGACGGCTGTTGCCGAGGTCAACGGCGACCCCGCTTCATCCTTCCAGTTCGAGCCGCGGGTCGATGACCCCGCTGGCAATGCCGAGCGCTATGCCGAATTCGCCGAAGCGGCCATTCGGCAGCGGGGATGCCGGCATATCGTCGGCACGATCACGTCCTGGAGCCGCAAGGATGTGCTGCCGGTCGTCGAACGGCATGGGGCGCTGCTCTGGTATGCCTTCCCCTATGAAGGCTATGAGACGAGCGACAGCGTCGTCTATCTCGGCGCCTGTCCCAACCAGCATCTGCTGCCGCTGTTCGATCATGTCCTGCCGCGCTATGGCAGGCGGCCGTTCATCGTCGGGTCGAACTATATCTGGGGCTGGGAGATCGGCCGCATCGCCCGTGAGATGACCGAGGCGGCAGGCGGCGAAGTGCTGGCCGAGCGCTTTGTACCGCTCGGTTCGGAAGAGGTCGACCATCTGATTGCCGAGATCCGCCAGAAACGGCCGGATTTCATTCTCTCCAATCTCGTCGGCCGCTCCGTCCATGCCTTTATCCGTGCCTATGCGGAATTGCGCGACAGCGACCCGGAATTCGGCGCCGACCGGCGGCCGATCGTCGCCTGCAACTTTTCAGAAACAGACCTCGAAGGGCTGAGCCCACGCGCAAAGGCAGGTCATATCGTCACTGATATCTATCTGGACAAGCTCGACACCGAGGAGAACCGGCGTTTCAAGGCACGGCTGGCGGCGCGTCGCGGGGGAGGGCGGCCGGTCACGGGGCCGTTCGTCTTTGCCTATATGGCGGTTTCCATCCTTGCCCAGGCCATCGCCGATGCCGGCACCGACGATCCCGATGTGATCCGCAAGGTGGTGACGCAGCGCCGGTTCGAGACACCGATCGGGCCGGTCTCCTTCGATCCGCGCACGCATCACGCCGGGCTGAGGCCCTATATCGGCCGCTCCGACGAAGAGGGCGGTTTCGAGGTTTTCGACATGGACACGCCGGTCATCGAGGCCGACCCCTATCTGGTGCGCTCGGTCTTTCCCGCCAAGCCCGTGAGCCATGCGCCGGCACCGGGACTGAAGGTGGTGAAATGAGCCAGTTCGAACGGCCGATGTTTTCGAGTTGGCAGGCGGTGATCCTGCACCGGCCGCATCCGGCCGTCGAGGCGCTGACGCGGCAGCTGCAATCGCTGCATATCCGGGTCAGGTCCGTCTGGCCGCAGCTCGACGAGCAGGATGCGACAGCCGATGTGGTGTTTTTCGATGCCGATATGGGGCACGACCAGCAGTTTCCCTGGCCATCGGGCTTTTCGCCCATGCCGCTCGTGGCACTCATCGGCTCGGAAGCGCCGGGACGGATCGAATGGGCGCTGGCCCAGGGTTCGAACGCGCATATGCTCAAGCCGATCGGCTCGACCGGCGCCTATAGCGCGCTGCTGATCGCCGCGCACGCCTATCGGAAAGCACGCAGCCATGCCGACGATATCCGTGTGCTCGAGGACCGCCTGCGGCAGCGGCCGATCGTGGTGCGCGCCGTGTTGCAGCTGATGCAGCAGGGCTATGCCGGCGAGACTGCGGCCTTCAAGCGGCTGAGAAGCATTTCCATGGATTGGGGCATGACGATCGAGGAGGCGGCGGATGCCATCTGCAGGAACGACAAGCGCACCCGCGGCGGACCATAGAACAAGGATGAAAAAGGGAGACGGAATATGGAGATAAAGGAAGGCTATGCACCCTATGGCGCCTACCGGACCTGGTACCGGATCACCGGCGACATGGCGTCCGGCAAGCCGCCGCTGATCGTGGCGCATGGCGGGCCGGGCTGCACGCATGATTATGTCGATAGTTTCAAGGATATTGCCGAAACCGGCCGCGCGGTGATCCACTACGACCAGGTCGGCAATGGCAAATCCACGCATCTGCCGGACAAGGGCGGGGATTTCTGGACCGTCGATTTCTTCAAGGCGGAGCTTCACAATCTCATCGATCATCTCGGCATTCGCGAGAGCTATTGCCTGCTCGGCCAGTCCTGGGGCGGCATGCTGTCAGCGGAGTTTTCGGTTGACCGGCCGGCTGGGCTGAAGGCGCTGGTGATCGCCAATTCGCCGGCCGCCATGGTCACCTGGATTTCCGAGGCCAATCGGCTGCGTGACGCGCTGCCGGCCGATGTGCAGGCGACGCTGCTCAAGCACGAACAGGCCGGCACCACGGATTCGGCTGACTATACCAAGGCGACGGATGTGTTCAACGAACGCCATGTCTGTCGCGTCGTGCCCATGCCGCCGGAGGTCAAGCGCACGTTCGATGCCATTGCCGAGGACCCGACCGTCTACCACACGATGAACGGACCGAACGAATTCCATGTCATCGGCACGATGAAGGACTGGTCGATCGTCGGCCGCCTGTCGACCATCAATGTGCCGGTGCTGCTGATCTCCGGCCGCTTCGATGAGGCGACCGAGGCCTGCGTACAGCCCTATGCCGATGAAATTCCGGATGTGCGCTGGCGAATCTTCGAACAATCCAGCCATATGCCGCATGTCGAGGAACGTGCCGCCTGCATGGCCGAGGTGAGTGCCTTCCTGGATGCGAAAGCGCCCTGAAAACAAGGACCGCCCTATTGGGGCGGTCGCGAATGCCAGTCCTATCGAACCAGCCACAACAACAGGGGAACAGACCATCATGACCAAGAGATCAATGACAACCTTCCGTCGTGCAGGGGCCGCTCTTGCCGGCGTCCTGCTCGCCCAGACCATGCTTGCGGGCCTCGCCCATGCCGAGGACCGGGCGGCGCTCATGGCCCAGCATCGCGGCGGCAGCATGGTGCTGTCGGCCGTGTCTGCGGCCGGCACCATCGACCCGGCGATCAACTATACCGCCCAGTACTGGCAGATCTACCAGATGACCTATGACGGCCTGGTCAAGTTCAAGCAGGCCGGCGGTATCGAGGGCTTCAAGATCGTCCCCGATATCGCCGAGGCGATGCCGGAGATGAAGAATGACGGCAAGACCTTCGTGTTCAAGATCCGCAAAGGCATCATGTTCTCCAACGGCAAGGAACTGACGCCGGCCGATGTCGTCGCCTCGTTCCAGCGCATCTTCAAGGTCAAGGGGCCGACCGTCGGCAGCTTCTATAACGGCATTGTCGGCGCCGACAAATGCATCGCTACGCCCGATACCTGCACGCTCGACGGCGGCATCAGCGCCGATGCGGCCGCCGGTACTGTGACCATCAATCTCGTGGCAGCGGATTCGGAATTCTTCGACAAGCTCGCCGTGCCGCATGCCTCGATCGTGCCGGCCGACACGCCGGCCAAGGATGCCGGGACGACGCCGATCCCGACCACTGGTCCCTATTATTTCGACAGCTACAATCCCAATGAAGCGCTGGTCATGAAGCGCAATCCGCATTTCAAGGAATGGAGTGCCGATGCCCAGCCGGACGGTTATGCCGACGAGATCATCTACAAGTTCGGCATGACCGAAGAAGCTGTCATCAACGCCATACAGAACGGCCAGGTTGACTGGATGTTCGATACGCCGCCGGCCGACCGTCTGCCGGAACTCGGCACCAAATATGCCAAGCAGATGCATCTCGATCCGCTCGCCGCCTTCTGGTACGCGCCGATGAATACCAACCTGGCGCCGTTCAACAATGTCAAGGCGCGCCAGGCGCTGAACTATGCACTCGATCGCGATGCGCTGGTCGGCCTGTTCGGCGGCGACGCGCTGGGGCAGCCGACCTGCCAGATCCTGCCGCCGGATTTCCCCGGCCATGTTGATGATTGCATCTACACCAAGGATCCGGGCCCGACCTGGTCGGAGGCCGACATGGACAAGGCCAAGCAACTGGTCGAGGAATCCGGCACGAAGGGCCAGAAGATCACCGTGATCGCCGAAGACAATGCCGTTGCGCGGGGCATCGGCACCTATGTCCAGAGCGTGTTGACCCAGCTTGGATATGAAGCCTCGATGAAGGCGATCTCGCCGAATATCGAGTTCTCTTACATCCAGAACACCAACAACAACGTCCAGATCAGCATCACGCAGTGGTACATGGACTATCCGGCGGCGTCGGACTTCCTCAACGTGCTGCTCTCCTGCGGCAGCTTCACCAAGGGCAGTGATTCCTCGATCAACATTTCGGGCTATTGCAACAAGGACCTCGATGCTCAGATGAAGGCGGCGATGAAGCTCTCGCTCACCGACGAGAAGGGCGCCGAAGCCGAATGGGCGAAGATCGACAAGGGCTATATGGCTGAGGCGCCGCTTGCGCCGCTGTTCACGCCGAAAAGCGTCAATTTCAGCTCGGCCCGCCTCGGCAATTACCTGTTCAACAAGCAGAACCGCTGGATCATCTCCCAGTCCTGGGTGAAATAATCCGTGTGGGCAATGGCGTGCAGCCGCATGCCATTGCCCGCTTCATCCTTGAACAATCCGAATCGGCGAGAATAGCGGCTGTTTGCGACCGTGTGACCGTCGGTGACGGCAGGAACTGGAAATGACCCTCGTATCCGACAGCATTGCCAATCCGATGGAGAATTCGGAAAGCAAAGGCCTCCGAAAAGGCTCCAGCCACTGGCAACGCGCCTGGCGGCTTCTCAAACGCGACAAGCCGACGATCGCCGCCGCCCTGGTGCTGCTGGTGATCATCCTGTCGAGCCTCGCCGCACCGCTTTATGCGCATTACGTGTCGGGCACCGATCCGTTCAGCTCCAATCTCAGCGGCAAGATCAAGATCGACGGCAAGAGGGTCAAGATCATGCAGCCTTCGACCGAGGGGCTGGGTCTTGGCGTGACGCCGATCGGGCCGACTTGGGCTGCGCAATATTTCCTCGGCGCCGATACGCAGGGGCGTGATGTCGCCGCCCGGCTGCTTTACGGCGGCCGCAATTCGCTGCTGATCGCATCCTGCGCCACGGCCATCTGTCTGGTCTTCGCCGCGCTGATCGGCATCTGCGCCGGCTTTTTCGGCGGCGCCGTCGATATGTTCCTGTCGCGGTTTCTTGATATCCTTTGGGCCTTTCCCGTCTATCTCCTGGCCATTTCGCTGTCGATCGTGCTGATTTCCAAGGGCATCGTGCTTGGCCCGATCGAGATCACCGCCGACAGCCTGCTGCTGCCGATCGGCATTATCGGCATCATCTACGTGCCTTATGTGGCGCGCCCGGTGCGCGGCCGCGTGCTGGCGCTGAAGAACAGCGAATTCGTGCTGGCGGCGATCGGCCTCGGCATTCCCGAATGGCGCATCCTGTGGAACGACATCCTACCGAATGTCTCGACCATGCTGATCGTCTTCATTCCGCTGATGATGGCGCTCAATATCGTCACGGAATCGTCGCTCTCCTTCCTGTCGATCGGTGTGCAGGCGCCGGATGCCAGCTGGGGCACCATCATCCAGGATGGCCAGACGCTGCTCTACACCCGTCCGATCGTCGCTCTGGCGCCCGGCATTGCCATCGCGCTCACCGTGCTGACGCTCAATGTCGTGGGCGACAGCATCCGCGACGCGCTCGATCCGCGCACAAAGATCGTCTGAGGAGGCGGAGATGACCTACGCGATCCTCCAGCGTCTCGGGCAGATGCTGTTCGTAATGTTCGGCATTTCGGTGCTGGTATTCCTGATCTTCTTCGCCACGCCCGGCTCCGACCCGGCCGCCCGCATTGCCGGCCGCAATGCCTCGCAGGAGACGATCGCGCAGATCCGCACCGAATTCGGCTTCGACCGGCCGCTGCCGGTGCAATATGTGCTGATGATGAAACGGCTGTTCGTGACGCAGGATCTCGCATCCTACGTCAATCGCGGCATGCGCGTCGTGCCGCAGGTCGTTGAAGCGGCGCCGGTGACGCTGTCGCTGGTGTTCGGCGCCGCCGTGCTCTGGGTGGTTGGCGGCATTGTCTTCGGCGTCATCGCCGCGATGGCCCGCGACACCGTGCTCGACCGGGGCCTGATGGCGCTGGCGCTGATCGGCGTCTCGATGCCGGTCTACTGGCTGGGCGAGGTGATGAACCTGATCTCGCAGAGCCGCTTTCATGACAGCTGGGCATTTTCCTGGGTGCCGGCGCTCGGCTACAAGCCGCTGTTTTCCGATCCGGTCGGCTGGTTCCTGACCCTGATCATCCCGTGGTCGACGCTGGCCGCGCTCTATATCGGCATCTATGGCCGGGTGCTGCGCGCCAATCTGGTCGAGGCCTATCAGGAGGACTATATCCGCACCGCCCGCGCCAAGGGGCTGAGCCCGATGCGGGTGATGCTGCGGCATGCGCTCCGGACATCCTTGATCCCGTTCGTGACCATGTTCGGGCTGGATTTCGGCGCCCTGGTCGGCGGCTCGGCGCTGCTGACCGAAGTGGTGTTCGGGCTCAACGGCGTCGGCCGGCTGACCTACCAGGCGCTGCTCAATCTCGACCTGCCGATGATCATGGGCACGGTCATGTATGCCTCCTTCTTCGTCGTGCTCGCCAATGGCCTGGTCGACATCGTCTATGTGCTGATCGACCCGCGTATCAGGGAGAATTGAGATGACGCCCCCTGAAAAACCGCTGCTGCTCGATGTCAACGGCCTGAGCGTGTCTTTCGCCACCGACCACGGCGTGGTCAAGGCGGTCGATGATGTGTCCTTCAGTGTCCGCGAAGGCGAGATCCTGTCGATCGTCGGCGAATCCGGCTCGGGAAAATCCGTGACGCTGCTGTCGCTGCTGGGACTGCATGACCGCAAGACCACACGCGTCGAAGGTGCCGTCTCGTTTCGCGGCCAGCATATCATCGAAATGTCGGCCAGCCAGATGCGGCGTATCCGCGGCAAGGAAATCGGGCTGATCTCGCAGGACCCGATGACGGCGCTCACGCCCGTCTATACGATCGGCTGGCAGATCGCCGAGCAGATCCGCGCCCATGAGCCGATCTCGCAGCGCGCCGCCCGGCTCAGGGCAATCGAACTGCTGGCCGAAGTCGGTTTCTCCAATCCCGCCGAGGCAGTCGAGCGCTATCCGCACCAGCTGTCCGGCGGCATGCGTCAGCGGGCTGTCATCGCCATGGCGCTCTCCTGCCAGCCGGCGCTGCTGGTCGCCGACGAACCGACGACGGCGCTCGATGTGACGGTGCAGGCGCAGGTGCTCGACCTGTTGCTGAGGCTGCGCAAGGACCTGGGCTCGGCGATCATCCTCATCACCCACGACATGGGCGTGGTCTCGGAAGTCGCCGACAAGGTGGCGGTGATGTATGCCGGCCGCATCGTCGAGCGCGGCACCACACGGGAAATCTTCTCCAATCCCATCCATCCCTATACCTGGGGCTTGATGGCCTCGATCCCGCCGCTGACCGGCGAGCGTCCGAAGCGGCTGATTTCCATCGCCGGCATGCCGCCGACGCCGGGCAGCATTCCGGAGGGTTGCGGCTTTCAGCCTCGTTGCCGGTTCGCCCGCCCCGAATGCGCGGGCCGGCCGCCGCTGCGTCGCATCGACGATCAGGCAGCCCTTTGCATCCTCGACGGCGAGCAGCGTGATGCCCTGCGCAGCACTGTTTTGACATTGGAAGAGCCCGCATGAGCGCGACCGACAAGACCAAGCCGCTGCTTTCCGCCGAGGCGCTGACCAAGAATTTTGTCGTCGGCAAGACCATCCGGCCCGGTTCGGGACGCATTCTGCATGCCGTCGACGACATCAGCCTCGATGTCTATCCCGGCGAGACGCTGGGCCTGGTGGGCGAATCCGGCAGCGGCAAATCCACGCTCGGCCGCTGCCTGACCCGGCTTTATGACATCACTGCCGGTCAGCTGACCTTCGACGGGCAGGATATTTCCAAAGCGGAAAAGCGAGCGCTCAAGCCGGTGCGGCGCAAGATGCAGATGATCTTCCAGGATCCTTCCGCCTCGCTCAATCCGCGCCGCAAGGTGCGCGACATGCTGGGCGAGGTGCTGAAGGTGCATGATATCCGCCGGGGATCGGAGATCGACGATCGCTTGGCCGAACTGATGGAACTGGTCGGCCTGCGCCGCGAATATCTCGACCGCTATCCGCACGAATTCTCCGGCGGCCAGCGCCAGCGCATCGGCATCGCGCGGGCACTGGCAGTCGAGCCGGCGCTGATCGTCGCCGACGAGCCGGTGTCAGCTTTGGATGTGTCGGTCCAGGCGCAGATCGTCAACCTGTTCGCCGACCTGCGCCAGCGGCTCAACCTCACCTATGTGTTCATCGCCCATGATCTCGCGGTGGTGCGGCAAGTGTCGAGCCGGGTGGCCGTCATGTATCTTGGGTCGATCGTCGAAGTCGGCGAGACCGATGCGCTCTACGGCGCGCCGCGCCACCCCTATACGCAGGCGCTGCTTTCGGCCATCCCCCAGCCGCACAATCGCGGCAAGCAGGAGCGCATCCTGCTCACGGGAGAAATCCCAAGCCCGCTCAATCCGCCCAAGGGCTGCAAATTCTCGACCCGCTGCCCCTATGCCCAAGCGCTCTGCCATGAGACGCGGCCGGTGCTGACCGGCGATGCAAGTGGCCGCAACGTTGCTTGTCATTTTCCGCTGGAGTGATCGAACTCACGCCTTCACATAGCGGACACCGCGGGCCAGCCAGCAGCCAATCGTCAGTCCAGTGACCTTACCATCGCCATCGCGGTCGAAGACCATGCTCCAGTCTCCCGGCGCAGGCGCATCGAGGCCGCGCGGGCAGGGCATCAGCCAGACGTCCGGCCCGATTGCATAGAGGGACTGCATGCGCGATGTGCCAAGGAAACCCTTGCAGACAACGAACATTGCACCGCCGCTGGACGTGACCTGGAGGTCGGCATCCAGTTCTTCGCAATGAAAGCGGCCCTCGATATCCTTACGCGCCTCACCGCTGACAGGCTTCAGCCGTAGCGATAGATTCTCGTCCGCACGCTTCAGGAGGATGTCGCTGCCGTCTCGCGACAGCACCATTTCGTCGGAGCGCGCCGTTCCATCCGGCATCAGGGTCACGATTTCCCGCGAGGTCTCGAACCGCGCGGTCAAACGACCGGTGTCGAGCGGCGTCAGGCTCAATGTGAGCTTCGTTTCCGGGTCGAGATAGTGACCGGCCCAGTCTGCTTCGCCGGCAAGGCGCGCCGGAGCAGCCTTCGTTTGGCCGAGGGCGGCGAGCATGACCTGCTCCGCGGCGGCATGGGCATCGCTCTCATGGTTGAACATGACGACAACCGAAAGCCGCTCGGATGGCGCATGGAGCCGCTGCAATCGCCAACCGCGCAGCGCCCCGCCGTGACCGGTCATTTTGATGCCGCCGATGATCATATGCGCCAGGCCGAAACCATAGCTGGCGGCAGCGCCGTCCGAAAAGGTCTGCGTCTTCGAGATGCGCGCATAAGGGCTTGCCATGTCGTCACGGCCGGCGTCGATGAAAGTCTCCCAGGCGATCATGTCGTCCAGCGAGGCCCAGATGCCCGCATCGCCGGACCAGTAGAGATTGTTTATGGCCGGGCGGAAGCCAACCTGGACATTGCCCTCATAGCCGATGGCCGCTCCCTTGAACTTGCCGGTGTCAGGAAACAGCTCCGCCGTCAGCATGCCTGCCGGTCCGAACAGATGCCTGGCGAAGAGATCGCCAAGCTTTTCGCCGGTATGGGCCTCGATCAGGTCGGACAGGATACGGAAATTACCGTTCGAATAGGAATAATGCGAGCCGGGCGCAAAATGCGTCGTCCTGGTCCGCCCAAGCAGGCTCGGCCCATCTTCCGGCCGGAACGCGCCCTCCGGATCGGCGCCGCAGAGAACCGTCAGCGCCCAATAATCACGCAGGCCGGATTGGTTGTTGCAGAGATCGACGACGCGGGGCAGATCGCTCTCGAAGTTGGGCAGGTAAGCCGCGAGCGCCGCGTCCAGCAGGGAAGGATCGCCGACGCTTTCCAGGAGGGTCGCGCAGGTGAATTCCTTGCTGATCGAGCAGATCGGCATGATCGTCGAGGGTGCCATCGGCACATGACGTTCAAGATCCGCATAGCCCCAGGCATGTCTGACCTCGATCTGGCCGTCGCGGATCACGGCAACCGCGCCTCCCGGCCCTTTGTAGAGATCCGGCAGGGAGCGAATGGTGGCGTCGAGGAGCGGATGCTTGGATGACATGTGAACTCGCATTAGATGAACGTGGGGGCAATTCTAGGGGGCGTTAAGAACAGGAAGTGCGACTCAGCGAGGTCGGCCTTGCCCACATCATCCAGGATAAGCACAGACTTGTGGCATCGGAATAGTCGGAAATGCCTACGGCATTGAGTGCGCTCGATGATTGTGAGCGTCCTCGCCGAAAGGTCGCGGTCTCTGGCGAGAGGTCCTACAGGGCCAGCGCGTCGCGGAGCGTCAGGCCTTCCTGAACCCTGAGATCGAGGTCCGCCTCGATATGATGGATGTGATGCAGCATCAGGTCGCAGGCGCGATCAGCGTCATGTTTTTCAAGCGCATCCAGAACGGCGCCGTGTTCGTTGTGGCCACAACTCGAAATGCCGGAGCGGCCATAGAGGGCGATCACCAGGGATGAGCGGGCGACGAGCTCGTCCATGAACTTCTGCAGGATGGCATTGCCCGCATGGCTTGCCAGCATCAAATGGAAATCGCCGGAGGCCTTGATCTCGGCCCGCCGTGCCGTCGGGCCGCGCTCGTTCATGAAGCGCGATTCCTGCTCCAGGTGTTGGCGAAGTGCCGCAATGTCGGCCGGCGTCAGCCGCTCGGCGGCGGCGCGCACGATGCCCGGCTCGATCAGACGGCGGGAATCGAACACCTGCCTGGCCTCTTCCGGCGTCGGATTGGAGACGAAGGCGCCGCGATTGCGCTCAATCTTTACCAGGCCTTCATAAGCCAGCATCTGCAATACCGAGCGCACCACGGTGCGGCTGACATCGAACAGCGTGCCGACCTCGGCTTCCGAGAGTTTTGCCCCCGGGGCAAGCCTGCGGTCGACGATTGCGTCACGCAGTGCGTCGCGGATCGCCTGGGCGCGGTCTTCCTGGTTCTGGTCGATGTCAGCTGTTTTTTCGATGATATTCATGCGTGGATTCCCATCATCTTGTTCTATCGCGAATGCGGCCGCGTGGGAATGCCGATGATCCTAAAAATTATTGCATACGATTTGACCATAGGATCGCAGACAATCGCTTGTTTTTTACGCAAGCAGGGGAGGGCGGTTTTGCCGACATATTACTAACAGGAAAATAAGAATGTAAATCAGCGCTTTATTGCAATGCGGCGAAACTGGCACGGCGGATGCATGGCTTGTGCAGTGCATGGGAGCGCCGCATGAGCAAAGCCGCCGAAATCGACATCGTCTCCGTCTCCAAGGTCTATGGCCAGACGACGGCAGTCCATTCGATCAGCCTGAAGATTCCTGCCGGCACCTATTGCTGCCTGCTCGGGCCATCCGGCTGCGGCAAGACCTCGACGCTACGGATGATCGCCGGCCATGAGGCGATTTCGAGCGGCGATGTCAGGCTCGGCAATATCGTAGTCACCGACCTGCCGCCAGCCAAGCGCGGCACGGCGATGATGTTCCAGTCCTATGCATTGTTTCCGCATCTCGATCTCGTCGACAATGTCGCCTTCAGCCTGAAGATGAAGGGTGTCGACAAGGCCGAGCGCCACGCCAAGGCCATGGCCATGCTCAAGCTGATGCAGCTTGAACCCTATGCGACGCGGCGTCCCGCGCAATTGTCCGGCGGCCAGCAGCAGCGCGTGGCGCTTGCACGCGCGCTGATCACCGATCCCGAGGCCTTGCTGCTCGACGAGCCGCTCTCGGCGCTCGATCCGTTCCTCAAGATCAAGATGCGCGCCGAGCTCAAGAAGCTACAGACCTCGCTTGGCATTTCCTTCGTGCATGTCACCCATAGCCAGGAAGAGGCCATGGCCCTGGCCGACCTGATCGTGATCATGAACGACGGCCGGATCGAGCAGGCGGCGGCGCCGCGCACAGTTTTTGAGCAGCCGGCCACGGCCTTTGTCGCCCGCTTCATGGGGGATCACAATGTGATCTCCGGCAAGATCACCGCCACGACTGAACATGGCATCGATCTCGACGTGGTGGGCGGTGGCAAGTTCTCGGCGACGGGCCGGCAGGCCGAGATCGGCGCGCCGGCGGACATTGCCATTCGTACCGATCGTGTCCGAATTGGCGAGACCTCGATACCAGGCTTCGGCTTCACCGGCATTGTCTCCAATGTCGAATATCGCGGCTCGACAGTGAAACTTTCCCTCGCCGGCGCAGGCATCGAGGACTTCACCGTCATCCTCGGCGACAACGAATTTTTTGCCCAGCCGATCACGGTCGGCCAGGCCGTGCCCCTCTTCTGGGAGCCGCGCGACGCCATCGTGCTTGGCCGGCTCGACAGCTGATCCTTCAGAACAACATAAAAGGAGAACAGACCATGCGTGACACCAATAATGACAAGACTGCCGAAAAAGCGGGCATTTCGCGCCGCTCGCTGTTGAAAACCGGTGCCGCCGCCGTTGGCGCCGCCGCCGGCACAGGCCTCATCACCGGCTTCCCGACCATCTGGGCGAAGACCAATATCACGCTCCGTCAGTTCGGCACCGGCGTGTCGAACCTCAACGACATTGCCGAGAAGTGCAAGGCCGATACCGGCATCACGCTTGAAATGACGGCAACCGACTCCGACGCTGCCGCCCAGCGCGCCGTCACCCAGCCGAACTCCTACGACATTGCCGACATCGAATACTGGATCCTGAAGAAGGTCTATGCGGCCGGCGTCATCCAGCCGATGGAAACCAAGAAGCTGAAATATTACGATGCCGTCGTGCCGCTGTTCAAGAACGGCAAGCTCAAGCCCGACAGCGTCATCGCCCAAGGCACCGCGCCGCACACCGTCGGTTACGTCGAGTCCAAGGACGCGAAGAAATTCGCCGGCCACGAGACCGAATTCTTCACCATGATGCCGACGATCTACAACGCCGATACGCTCGGCATCCGCCCCGACCTCGTCGGTCGCGAGATCACCAGCTGGGCCGACATTCTCGACCCGAAATTCAAGGGCAAGACGGCGATCCTCAACATTCCGTCGATCGGCATCATGGATGCGGCGATGATCATGGAAGCCGCCGGCAACATCAAATATGCCGACAAGGGCAACATGACCAAGGCAGAGATCGACAAGACGATCGACTTCCTGATCAAGACCAAGGGCGACGGCCAGTTCCGCGCCTTCTGGAAGTCGTTCGACGAGTCTGTCAACCTCATGGCCTCCGGCGAAGTCGTCATCCAGTCCATGTGGTCGCCGGCCGTCGCCGCTGTCCGCTCCAAGGGCATCGCCTGCAAGTTCCAGCCGCTCAAGGAAGGCTATCGTTCGTGGGGCGGCGGCCTTGGACTTGCCTCGCATCTCTCCGGTGCGCAGCTCGATGCTGCCTATGAATATATCAATTGGTACACGTCCGGCTGGGTCGGCGGCTATCTCAACCGGCAGGGTTACTATTCGGCCTGCATGGACACCGCCAAGAAGTATATGTCCGAGGACGAATGGGGCTACTGGATCGATGGCAAGGCCGCCAAAGGCGACATCAAGGGCCCGGACGGCAAGGTCATGGAAAAGGCCGGCGCCCTGCGCGACGGCGGCTCCTTCTATGAGCGCATGGGTCACGTCGCCTGCTGGAACTCGGTGATGGACGAGGACCGCTACATGGTCAAGCGCTGGAACGAATTCATCGCCGCCTGATCGCGGAGCCCGGATCCGGCCAGCCCCTTGGCCGGTTCGAAGCGCTTTCTCCCCACCCGGGTGGGGAGAAAGTCGTCATGAAGCCGAGGACAACGCCATGGCCGCCGTCGCCGACACCACGGTCGCAGAGACCCGCCCAAGGACCCGCAAACCCGGCAGCACTCTTGCTGCTGTCGCCGCCTATCTGCAGGCGCTGCCGCTCTTGCTCATCCTCGGCTTCTTCCTGCTGATCCCGGTGCTGATGATCGTCGTCGTCAGCTTCTGGGATTACGACTTCGCTGCCATGTATCCGGCCTTCCTCACCTCCAATTACACCGACACGCTCGGATCATGGGTGACCTGGAAGACCTATCTCAACACGCTGAAATTCGCCGTCATCGTCTGGGCGATCACCCTGTTCATCGGCTTCTGGGTTGCCTACTTTCTCGCATTCCACATACGGACGACGGCAATGCAGATGGTGTTGTTCCTCGTCTGCACCGTGCCTTTCCTGACCTCGAACATCATCCGCATGATCTCCTGGATCCCGGTGCTCGGCCGCAACGGCCTGGTCAATTCGGCACTGGTCAAGCTCGGCATTGTGCCGCAGCCGATCGAATGGCTGCTCTATTCGGAATTCGCCGTCGTGCTCGCCATGGTGCATCTCAATACGCTGTTCATGGTCACGCCGATCTTCAACACGCTGATGCGCATCGACAAATCGCTGGTCGAGGCGGCCCGCGACGCCGGCGCGTCGAGCTGGCAGATCCTCACCAATGTCATTATCCCGCTTGCCAAGCCCGGCATGGCGATCGGCACGATCTTCGTCGTGACATTGGTGATGGCAGACTTCTCCACCGTGCAGGTGATGTCCGGGGGCCAGAGTGCGTCGGTGGCACTGATGATGAAGAACCAGATGTCGCTGCTGCAATACCCGGCAGCAGCAGCGAATGCCGTGGTTCTCCTGGTGCTCGTGCTCCTGATGGTCGCGGGGATCCTGCGCATCGTCGACATCCGCAAGGAGCTCTGACATGCACCGTGAGAAACGCTCCCGTGAATTTTACATCCTGGCCGTCTTTTTCGCGCTCTTCGTGCTCTTCCTCTACGGCCCTTTGTCGGCGATCCTGATCCTGTCTTTCCAAGGGCTGGATGGCGGGCTGACCTTCCCGCTCAACGGCGTGTCGCTGCACTGGTTCGCCAACCTGTTCGAAAAGCAGGCGGTGGGCGATTTCGGGGGCTCGTTCGAGCGGTCGCTGATCCTCGGCCTGATGGTCATGGTGGTCAATGTCGTGGTGTCGCTACTGGCCGGTCTCGCCTTTCGGCGCAGGTTCCTCGGTGCGACGCCGCTGTTCTATCTCGCCATTGCCAGCCTCGTCGTGCCGTCGATCATCATTTCGCTCGGCATCGGCGTTCTCTTCCAGCAATTGGGCATCGAGCCCTCGTGGTATACGTCGGCCTTCGGCGCGCATCTCACCTGGACACTGCCGTTCGGCGTGCTGATCATGTTTGCGGTGTTCAACCGGTTCTCGCCGGCCTATGAGGAAGCGGCGCGCGACCTCGGCGCGACGTCCTGGCAGACGTTCCGATATGTGCTTCTGCCGATGATCGCGCCGAGCCTGGTCGGTGTCGGCCTGTTCGGCTTCACGCTCTCCTATGACGAGTTCGCCCGCACGCTGATGACATCGGGGACCTATAATACGCTGCCGCTCGAAATCTACGGCATGACCACCAATGTCACGACGCCGGTGCTCTATGCGCTCGGCACTGTGACGACGGTTTTCTCCTTCCTCGTTATCGGCGGCACGTTGGGCACCATCGTCTACCTCAATCGGGCGCGGGCGCGCGGATGAGCGAAGTCAGGCGAACGAAACTGCTGGTCGTCAATCCCAATACGACCGCAAGCATGACCGCGACGATTGCCGACGCTGCCGAACGGGTCAAAGGGCCGCTGACGGATGTGACCGTCGTCACCTCGTCCATGGGACCGGTGTCCATCGAGGGTTATTATGACGAGGCTTTCGCGGTGCCGGGCCTGCTGATCGAACTGGCAAAGGGCGAACGGGCGGGAGCGGATGCTGCGATCATCGCCTGCTTCGACGATACGGGCCTCGATGCGGCGCGGGCGCTGGTCGATATGCCGGTGATCGGGATCTGCGAGGCGGCAATTGCCGCAACAGCGTTCATTGCCCAGCGTTTCACAGTGGTGACGACGATGGAGCGCTCGCGCCAGCCACTCGAACATCTCGTGCAACGCTATGGCATGGCGCATCGCTGCAATGTGCGGGCGGCCGATATTCCGGTCCTGTCGCTCGAAGACCCCCGTTCGAACGCCAAGCCGCGCCTGCGCGAGGAGATCGCTTCTGCACTGAAACAGGATCGTGCCGAAGCGATCGTACTTGGCTGCGCCGGCATGGCGGATCTCGTCGAGGATTTGCGGGCAGAGTTCGGCGTGCCGGTCATCGATGGCGTTGCAGCCGCGGTCAAGCAGGCCGAGATGCTGGTGGCGCTCGGGCTGAAGACATCCAAGCGCGGCGCCTATGCGAGGCCGATCGACAAGCCCTATCTTGGGCTGCTGGAAGACTTCGCACCCGACAGGATGGCTGGTCGCTCTCACGGGTTATGATCCAGCTGCCAGGCGCGCCTCGGTCGTTCGCTTCAGGCGGGACCGGTGATCGCATCGTCGTGCGATATTCGCAACGCGCATAAAGCAAAATCTCGATTTCGTTTTCCGCTGACCGGATTGGCAGACAACTGGCGCTGAGCCTTCGGGCGCCGGCACGTTGGTGCGTCCAAACGTGAGAAAACCTTTTCTCACTTGACATCCATCGTGAGAAAAGGTTTTCTCTCGCCAATCGAGGAGAAAAGAGCTGAAGGTCGAGGGAGGAAAAAGAGGGCGTACCACGATCCACGATGTCGCTCGCGTGGCCGGCGTAAGCATTTCGACGGCATCGAAGGCATTGAACGATACGGGGCGTATGTCGGTGGAGACCCGGGCGCGGGTCAAGCGGCTGGCGATCGAGATCGGGTTCCGGCCGAATGCCCTGGCGCGCGGGCTGCTCAGCAAACGTAGTTTTACCATCGGTTTGCTGACCAACGACACCTATGGCCGTTTTACCCTGCCTGTGATGGCGGGGATTTCGGAGGCCTTGGTGGATCATGGCGTCTCGGTTTTCCTCTGCGCCATCGAGGATGATCCGACGCTCGCCCAGATCCATGTCGATGCGATGCTGGAGAAGCAGGTCGATGGCATCATTGCGACGGGAAAGCGTCTCGATCGGCGCCTGCCTGTGGACCTGTCGCACCTGCCGGTGCCGGTGGTCTACGCCTTTACCGAAGGCACGCCCGGCAGCGTCACTTTCCGCTCGGACGATGCGCAGGGTGCGCGGCTGGCGGTGGAATGGCTTGGGAAGATCGGGCGTTTGAGGTTGGCCCATATCACCGGGCCGAAGGATTTCTTTTCGGTCCGCGAGCGGGCGCATGCCTTTCATGCCGTCGCGGGCGAAGACGAGCCGGTGCTGTACGGCCCCTGGTCTGAGACCTGGGGGCATCAGGCGGTTGCGGAGCTCTGGGGTCGTGAGGATGCCGAGCGGCCGGACGGGATTTTCTGCGGCAACGATCAGATTGCCCGCGGTGTGATCGATGCGTTGCGCGAGCGTGGCATCAAGGTGCCGGAGGACGTCTCGGTTGTCGGTTTCGACAATTGGGAGATTGTTGCGGCCCAGACGCGGCCGCCGTTGACGACGGTGGACATGGGGCTGCGCGAACTCGGGCGGCAGGCGGGCGTCACCGTGCTGGCGCTCGCTGAAGGAAAGCCCGTCGAGCCGGGCGTGAGGAAATTGCCGTGCCGGCTGGTGGTACGGCAGTCATGTGGGGGTGAAAACCCCGGACAATGAGGATCGGCGCGGAGGAAAAGCGCCATTTTGGGAGGAATGACATGCTGAAAAGATTGCTGGCCGCCACGGCCATCGCGACACTTGCCTTTGCCTCGGCGGCGTCCGCCGGCGAAAAGATCGAGATGTGGGTCCGTTCCGGTATCGGCGACTCCTTCAAGAAGGTGGTCGAGGCCTATAATAAGAGCCACGAGAACCAGGTGGAAGCCACCGAAGTGCCGTTCTCGGAGCTGGTGCAGAAATACGCGACCGCGATCGCCGGCGGCCAGGCCCCCGACGCGCTCTCCATGGACCTGATCTACACGCCGGCTTTTGCCTCGGCAGGCCAACTCGAGGACCTGACGGATTGGGCCAAGAGCTTGCCCTATTTCAGTTCTTTGTCGCCGTCGCATGTCAAGCTCGGCACCTATGACGGCAAGATCTATGGCCTGCCGCTTTCGGTCGAGACCTCGGTCTTCGCCTGGAACAAGGACCTCTACAAGAAGGCTGGCCTTGACCCGGAAAAAGCGCCAAAGACCTGGGACGAGATCGAAGCCAATGCCGAAAAGATCCGCAAGCTGGGTGACGACACCTATGGCTTCTACTTCTCCGGCGGCGGCTGCGGCGGCTGCATGATCTTCACCTTCACCCCGCTCACCTGGGGCGCCGGCGCCGATATCCTGTCGGCCGACAGCAAGAAGGCGACGCTCGACACGCCGCAAATGCGCAAGGCGGTCAGCATCTATCGCGACATGGTCAAGAAGGACCTGGTGCCGCCGGGTGCCGCAAGTGATACGGGTGCCAACTTCCTCTCCTTCACCAATGGCAAGATCGGCCAGCAGAGCCTCGGTGCCTTCGCCATCGGCACGCTCGTCACGCAATATCCGAATATCCATTTCGGCGTGACGCTGATCCCGGGCGTCGACGGCAATCCCTCGTCCTTCGCCGGCGGCGACAATTTCGTCGTCACCAAGGGCACGAAGAAGATCGCCGCGGTCAAGGAATTCCTCGAATATATCTATTCGATGGACGGCCAGAAGGTGATGGCGAAATATGGCAGCCTGCCGACCCGCGGCGATATCGCCCAGGACGTGCTCAAAGGCCTCGATCCGCGCCTGCAGGTGGGTATCGATGCGATCAAGGTCGCCAAGACCCCCTATACGCTGCAGTTCAATGACCTGATCAACAGCGCCAACGGCCCTTGGGCGTCGTTCACCAATGCGGCCATCTTCGGCAACGATGTCGATGGGGCCTTCTCCACTGCGCAGTCGGAAATGCAGTCGATCATCGACAATGCGCAGTGAGTATTAAGACATCTGATTTCGAGGCCCGGCGGTGCTTGGGCCTCGAAATTGACAGTAGGGCAATCGCTTGCGGCAAGGCCCTCTCTGGCCTGCCGGCCATCTCCCCCACAAGGGGGGAGAAGACTTGTGGCACGCTCTCTGCCTCAATCGAGGTATGAGGGTGCGGCAGGTCAAATCCCTCCCCTTGTGGGGAGGGGTCTTCGTGCCACACGCGGTAGCCCAGGATTTGACGGCGAGCCTTGGCCGGGAGGCTCTGGAGGCGGTGCCTCCACCTCCCGGCCTTTTTTCTGAACTTTGGAGTGCATCCATGGCCGTCATCGGTCAACAACAGGTCATCGCCCAACCGGTCGTCCGGGTAAGGCGCCGGCGGCGGACGTCGAACTGGCGGGGCATGCTCTATGTCGCCCCGGCCATGGCGCTGGTGATCCTGTTCTTCGTCGTCCCGGTGATTTTCACCGGCTGGATGAGCCTGCATAAATGGCCGCTCATGGGCACGCCCGCCTGGTCCGGCCTCAAGAACTACACCCGCATGCTGACGGATGCGCGGTTTCTCACCTCGCTCAAATTCACCGCTTACTACACGGTGATCGTCACCATCGCGATTTTCGCCGTTGCCTTTCCGTTGGCAATCTTCGTCGAGAAGCAGCGCAAACTGGTGAGTGCCTATCGCACCATCATCTTCCTGCCGGTCGTGGTTGGGCTGGCGACGGCATCGTTGCTCTGGGTCTGGCTCGTCAATGTCGATGCCGGCTTCTTCGGTCCGGCACTGCGCGACATGGGCGTGGTCGATAAGAGCCCGAACCTGCTCGCCTCGTTTGGCACCGCCTTCTACACGATCATCGTCATGGTCGTCTGGAAGATCGCCGGCTTCACCATGATCATCCTGCTCACCGGCCTGCAGGCCATTCCATCCGAGCTGACGGAGGCGGCACGCATCGACGGTGCCGGGCGCTGGCAGCGCTTCCGTTACCTGACGCTGCCGCTCATGCGGCGAACGATCGCGCTGGCGCTGATCATCTCGATCACCGGCTCGATCCTTGCCTTCGACCAATTCTACATCATGACATCAGGCGGACCGCAGAACCAGATGATATCAGTGGTTTACTACATCTTCATCCAGTCCTTCATCTCGTTCAATCTCGGCTATGGCGCGGCTCTGTCGATCGCGCTGCTGATCATCCTCGTCATCATCAGCATTGCCCAGCTCTGGCTGTTGCGCATCGGGGAGGACAAGCCATGAGCACGACACGGCAAATCGCCCGGGCGCGAAAGGCGTTCTGGGATGGCGTCACCTATCACGGCATCGGCCTGATCGTCGTCATCTTCTTCTTTGCGCCGTTTGCGATCACGTTTCTCTCATCCTTCAAGCATGGCTCAGAGGCGATGCTGCCGCCCTTGCCGCCATGGCCGACAGGCGGCTTCAGCATCGACACCTATCAGGTGCTCGACACGTTCGGCGCCGGCGTCTGGACGCATACGCTCAATTCTTTCACCGTCTCCATTGCCACGGCGGTGCTGACGGTGGCTGTCAGCCTGCTCGCCGGCTACGGCTTCTCACGCTATCGCTTTCCGCTGAAGAACGTGATGTTCGTGCTGATCATCGCCACGCTGATGATCCCGTTCCAGTCGATCCTGACGCCGCTGTTCATCATCCTGGCGCGGATGGGGCTCAACAATTCGCTGTTCGGGCTGACGCTCGTCTATGTGACGCTGCAATTGCCGTTCTCGGTGTTCATGATGCGCAATGCCTTCGACGCTGTGCCGAAGGAGATAGAGGAGGCCGCGCGCATCGATGGCGCCCGCGATCTGAGGCTGCTCGTGCGCGTGCTCTTCCCGCTCGTGCTGCCGGGCGTGGCGACGGTGGCGATCTTCGCCTTCCTCAATGCCTGGAACGAATTCCTGGCGGCGCTGATACTGCTCTCCTCGGCCGACAAATTCACGCTGCCCGTGCTGATGATGGGCGTGCGCGCTGGCCGTCTCGGGGCCATCAATTGGGGCGCGGTACAGGCCGGAGTGGTGGTGATGACCATACCCTGCCTGATCGTCTTCCTGCTTCTGCAACGCTATTACATGCGCGGGCTGATGGCCGGCGCGGTGAAATAATCCCCCTTCAGAATGGATAGAGACATGACCAAGAGGAAAGACCGCCAGTTCCGTCCCTTGCCCGTACCGGGCGTTACGCTTGGCGGCCTGTTCGGCGAGCGCCAGGACGCCATCTGCAACTCGACCGCCGAGACGCTGCTTGATCGCTGCGTTGAAGCTGGCATGCTGCGCGCCATCGATGTCAGTCAGCCGAGCCCGGGCATCGTCATCCCGATCAGCCCCTGGGGCGGCTCGACCCAGATGTTCTGGGACAGCGACCTCGGCAAGTCGATCGAGACGGTTGCCTATTCGCTTTATCGCCGGGCCAATCCGGAGCTCGAAGCGCGCGTCGATGCGATCATCGACATGTATGAGAAGCTGCAGGACAAGGACGGCTATATCAATGCCTGGTTCCAGCGCGTCCAGCCCGACCGCCGCTGGACCAATCTGCGCGACCACCATGAACTCTATTGCGCCGGCCATCTGATCGAGGGCGCGGTTGCTTATTACCAGGCGACCGGCAAGAAGAAGCTGCTCGACATCATGTGCCGCTTTGCCGACTATATGATCAAGATGTTCGGCCATGGTCCGGGGCAGATGCCGGGCTATTGCGGCCACGAAGAGGTCGAACTGGCGCTGGTCAAGCTTGCCCGCGTGACCGGCGAGCAGAAATATCTCGACCTGTCGAAATTCTTCATCGACGAGCGCGGCACCGAACCGCATTTCTTCACCGAGGAAGCGATCCGCGACGGCCGCGACCCGGCTGATTTCCACCAGAAGACCTATCAATATGGCCAGGCGCATGAGCCGGTGCGTGACCAGCGCAAGGTCGTCGGCCACGCCGTGCGCGCCATGTATCTCTATTCGGGCATGGCCGACATCGCCACGGAATACAATGACGACAGCCTGACTTCGGCGCTCGAAGGGCTCTGGGACGACCTGATCACCAAGCAGATGTATGTCACCGGCGGCATTGGGCCGGCGGCGTCCAACGAAGGTTTCACCGATTATTACGACCTGCCCAACGAAAGCGCCTATGCCGAGACCTGCGCCTCGGTCGGCCTGGTGTTCTGGGCCAACCGCATGCTCGGCCGCGGCCCGGACCGCCGCTATGCCGATATCATGGAACAGGCGCTCTATAATGGCGCGATGAGCGGCCTGTCGCTCGACGGCAAGACCTTCTTCTACGAAAATCCGCTCGAAAGCGCCGGCAAGCATCATCGCTGGGTCTGGCACAATTGCCCCTGCTGCCCGCCCAATATCGCCAGGCTGCTGACCTCGATCGGCTCCTACATGTATGCGGTTGCCGACGATGAGATCGCCGTGCACCTCTATGGTGAGAGCTCGGCAAAATTCGAATGCGCAGGCACCAATGTCGAGCTCAAGCAGCAGACCAACTATCCCTGGCAGAGCGCGGTGCATTTCGACGTTTCGACCGACAAGACCGCGCGCTTCGCGATTTCGCTGCGCGTCCCGGAATGGGCGCATGGCGCGTCGCTTGCGGTCAATGGCGAGAGCCTCGACCTCGCTTCGCTCACCGTCGACGGCTATGCCCGCATCGAGCGCGAGTGGAAGAGTGGCGACGCCGTGGATCTGAACATCCCGCTGGAAGCCCGTGCGCTCTGGGCCAATCCCCTGGTCCGGCAGGACGCCGGCCGCAAGGCGCTGATGCGCGGCCCTCTTGTCTATTGCGTCGAGGCGACCGACAATGGCGCAGGGCTGAACGGCATCGAACTCGGCGCGCTCGGGCCGGCGAAGGAAAGCACCATCGCCGCGCTCAACGGTGCGGTGGCGCTCGACCTGCCGGTCAAGCGGGCGAGGGCGGATTGGGGCAGCGACCTCTACCGCACGGCGCCGCCCGAGGCACAGGATGCGACGGCGCGGTTCGTGCCCTATCATCTCTGGGACAATCGCGCGCCCGGCGAGATGCTGGTCTGGATCAGGAGCGGGAAATAGCATGGCCGGTACCGGCGTCGTATTGAGCGGCATCCGCAAGACGTTCGGCGGATTGCAGGTCATCCATGGCATCGATCTGCGCATCGACGAAGGCTCCTTCGTCGTCTTCGTCGGCCCGTCGGGCTGCGGCAAGTCGACATTGCTCAGGATGATCGCGGGCCTCGAAGAGGTCACCGATGGCGAGATCCAGATCAAGGGCAGGGACGTCACCGATCTCGACCCTTCCGACCGCGGCATTGCCATGGTGTTTCAGTCCTATGCGCTCTACCCGCATATGAGCGTGCGCGAAAACCTTGCTTTCGGGCTGAAGATGGCGAACACGCCGGTGTCAGAGATCGACACGCGGGTGAAAGCGGCCGCGGCGATCCTCAAGATCGAGCATCTGATGGACCGCCGGCCCGGCCAGCTCTCGGGCGGCCAGCGCCAGCGTGTCGCCATCGGTCGCGCCATTGTCCGCAAGCCGGATGTCTTCCTGTTTGACGAGCCACTGTCGAACCTCGATGCCGAGCTGCGCGTCTCGATGCGGATCGAGATCGCGCGGCTGCATCGCGAACTCGGCAACACGATGATCTACGTCACCCACGACCAGACCGAAGCGATGACGCTGGCCGACAAGATCGTCGTGCTGCGTGACGGCCGCAAAGAGCAGGAGGGGAAACCGCGCGAGCTTTATGAAAATCCCGCCAACATCTTCGTCGCCGGCTTCATCGGCTCACCGCGGATGAACCTGCTCGACGCGACCTGGGCCGGGAACGGCACGATTAAAGTCGCTGGCAACGAGATCGGCGCGGCAGTCGCCGGCCATGGTCTGACGAACGGCCAGAAGATCACCTTCGGAGTGCGGCCGGAGCATTTGCGTGTCTCCGAGCATCACGAGGGCGCGCTCAGTGCGACGGTCGATTTCGCCGAATATCTCGGTGGGACGCAGTTCCTGTATTGCCAGCTCGAAGATGGTCAGCCGCTAACGGTCGAATATCGTGGCTCCGCTGATATCGAGGCTGGGAGCAAGCTGTCGTTTACGAGTGATCCCGGGCACCAGCGGCTGTTCAATGCCGAGGGGCTGCGGCTTTACGATTGATAGGTGGGCTCTGCCAATTCTGTTTTGGCAAGACATCAGGGGGTGGCCGCACCTCTTCAATCTTTTTGTGGTGCGGTCATCCATGCCTGCGCCACGATCCCGTCCGGATATGTCTCGAACAATCCTTATGTTCAACCGCGATGCGGGCGCAGATGATAGGTCAACGCCATCGACAACATGAATTCGAGCGCTGCTTTGTCGACCTCGCTGTCGACCGGCAGCAGCACAGCGCGTGTTCCTTCAAATCGAAAATCATTCCCGAACCGCTTGCGGAATTCATCCACCAGCGTCGTGCGGCAGATGAAATACACCGCCGCATGATCTGGCGATTGTCGCGGCCAACCGAGCCGGATGGTGCTGCCGCTGCCGGTCGCTTCCGTCAGATAGGCCGGCTCTCCCCATCTCAGCGCTTCGGAGATCGCGCCGATGCGCCGATCGTCGCTGGCAATGCCGAAAATCAGCGCGCGAATTTCAGCGAGCCGATGCCGCACCTCTGGCGGAAAGGCGTCGAATGCGGCTTGCACATTCTCCGGCATCGGCTGCATCTCACGCCTCTCTAATCAAATGGTCTCGAGTGGCAGGAAGATATCGGTGCGCAGATCCGGCGGCGCGGTGTCGGCCGGGCTGTTGAGATATTCTTCCAGCATCGGTCCATTGGCGGCCTCATGGCCTGACGCCGGCAACCAGACGCCCATCAGCCAGCGATAGGCATCGCGCATATCGGCATAGGGGCCTCTGTAGGAGAGCTTGGCGAAGGCACCTCCTTTGGTATCGACCGGCTCCAGCCCCGACGGCAGGACAATGCCGTCGGCCACTGCGATGCAGGCCGCCGAGCGCAGATCGTCGACGTCGATGGCGTCGGGATCATCATAGTAAACACCGATCATCTGCGACTGGAGCGTGACCAACCCGGCCGGAACAGCGGTGGCGAAGAGCCGTTCGAAGGCGCGGCTGATCGCCATGTAGCTGCCGCGGTGCGGCACCGAGGCGCAATGCATCGCCGGCAGCGTCACGATCTCGACCGGAAAGCCGGTGGCGTCGCTCGTTCGGTTGGCGGCCTTGAACAGCGCATGGCTGCCGCCCTCGCGATAGGCGCCCGGGGTCATGCCATAGGATTGCTTGAAGGCCCGCCCGAAAGCCTCCGCCGTCGTGTAACCGGCGCGTCGGGCGATCTCGCCGATATGAGTATCGGAATTGGCGAGCCGGTCGGCAGCACGGCTGAGCCTCAGCCGGCGGACAGTTGCGGCAACGGTCTCGCCCTGCATGGCCGTATAGACCCGATGCCAGTGCCAGCGCGACATGGCCGCGACATCGGCCAACAGGTCGAGATTGAGCTCGTCCTCGATATGGTCGTGGAGATAGTCCACCACGCGACCGATGCGGGCGGCATAGCTGTGCCTGATGTCGTTCGTCTTCATGAGCATTTGTCGTCTCCCTTTCGATGAAAGGCAACATGGCATGGAGGCGGCTGACAGATATTGCTGAGTTTGAGGTCGCTCAAAACCTGCTGGGATCGATGTGCTGCATTACGATGAGGCGATCTCCAGCCACGGCCAGCGAGAAACATATTCCTGGCACTTGCGGATGAATCTGTCCGGCTGGGCATTGAGCGGGTTCATTCTGAGAATGCCGTCCCACATGTCGTCAAGTGTGTCGGGGGCGTAGAGACAGCCGCTTTCGACTTTCAAACCGATGCGGGTGCATGAGATCAGATAGCGATCGATGCCATCTTCCACGTCAACCAGCCTTGGGCAGGGTCTGCCAAAAGTCTCCGAATACCAAAGATGGACACGTGCCTGGTTCTTGATATCCAGATTTCCGGCAACATCGTCGAAAGCATCCCTCACTCTGCGGATGACCGCGTCTTCGGCTTCCCATGAAAGGTCACTGTCGTCGAAGTAAAATACATCGTAGTCCTTGATGCCGTGCCGAGGGTCATTGCCGCTCTTCAAATTCCACAACGTTTGAAAGAGGCACCCCGCCGTCAACGCACACTGGGGAAGGCGTAGGCTTGGAAGCACGCTCAGGAGCCTGTCGTTGATGGGGTTTTCCCTGACACAAGACACAAATTGCTTTGCCGTGATAGACACCGCTCTCTTCTGCGCAATTCGATTCCGTCGCCGGATCATCGCATGGCAAGTGCAAAACACAAGCCGAGAGCGCTGCCCCTCAAAGCAGATGATGGGACGGCGCGGGTCTGATGGAGGTTCTCCCAAAACACAATACCCCGCGACCGTTTCCAGCCGCAGGGCACTGGGGAGAGCTCTTGATCCGGTTTACAGGTTGCTCAGCAACTCGTTGACGCGGGTTTCCATATCGGCAAGCGCGGCACCGACATCCTTCTGGCCGGTTTCGGCGGCGTTCATTTCTTCGCCGACGATGTCCTGGATGGCGAACCGGCGCAGGACGGCGGACGGCAGCGGGCGGCCGAGAGCGGCAAGCGGCAGCAGCGTATTGCGATGCGGCAGGGCCTTGAACTTGTCGGAGTTGAGCACAGCCTTGTAAGCCGGCAGATGGCCGGTGCGCGACCAATCGAAGTCGTTGTCGGCGAAGAATTTCAGGTACTTGCCGATCGCGGCGATCTGTTCCGGCGTGCGGTCCTTTTGCGACACCGCCCAGGTGTGGCCATCGGCATATTGTGCCTTTTGGCCCGGGAAGAGCTGCGGGAACGGATAGACGGCATAACCGCCGGCATTCAGCGCCGTGCCCGGCTTTTCCGAGGCTGCATTGTAATCGCCGATCACCCAGGTGCCGTTCAGATGAACGCCGCCTTCACCAGCCAGGAAGGCATTGATGCCTGTGCCATAGTCGAGATTGGGGGTGATATCGCCGTTCGTATAGAGCGTGCGGAACATTTCGACGACCTTCTTGGCCTCCGGCGCGTTCAGCTTGACATGCTTGGGATCGGCGAAGAAATCGGAATTCTGCTGGAAGAGATAGCTGTAGAGGTTCCAGGCCAGGTTTGCGGTTTCGTTGGCTGTCGGCTGGATGAAATAGGGCTTGCCGGTCTTCTCCTTGAACTGCTTGGCCTGGGCCAGCAGTTCATCGACGCTCGTCGGCAGCTTTGGCGTACCATCCGCATTGACGAGATCGGCCTTCTTGAACAGGCCCATATTGATGTGGAACAAGAGGCTCCAGGTGTCGATCGGCAGGCCGTAAATCTTGCCGTCTTCCTTGGTAACGCCGTTCTTGGCGGCATCGGTGAAGCTGTCCGGCGTGACGCCGACCGACTTCAGGACATCGTCGAGCGGCATCAGCAGGCCTTTCGACTGATAATCCGACAGCACGGATTCATGGATGGTGACGATGTCGGGCGCGTCGCCGGAGGCGAATTGCGCGGTCAACTGGTCATAGCCCGGCCATTCGACCGTCGTCACCGACACATGCACATCCGGATTGTCGGCGTTGAACTTGTTGATCAGCGACGTCATGATGCCGCATTCGCCGACGGCCTTGCTGACATCGGTGTTCTTGCCCCATTCGGCATCGCAGGCGCCGAAGAAGCGCTGCACGGTCAATTCGACCGGCGCCGCGAGGGCTGAGGTGGCGCTCAGGAGCGCTGCAGCGGAAACGGCCGCCCTCACCAGGTTTGCTATCTTAAATGCCATATGCTTTCCTCCTTGAAGCGCCCTCCGGCGCGTTTAGATATTCCCCTCGGGTCACCTTCCCGTGCTCCTCGACACGGTCTGAAGGCGGCCAAGTCCTACTTCACCGCAGCCCCCGAGACGGCCGTGACGATGTATTTCTGGAAAAACAGGTAGACGATCAGGATTGGTGCGCCGGCAAACACGGCCTGGGACATCAGGAAACCGACGCCCTCCGACTGCGCGAAATTGCTCTGCGTCGAGGCGATACCCACGGTCAGCGTGAACATCTCCTTCTTGGTGGCTGAGATCAGCGGCCAGAAATAGTCGTTCCACGCGCCGAGGAAGGTGAAGATGCCCAGCGTCGCCTGCGCCGGCACGGTGAGCGGCAAGAGCACCTTCCAGAAGATACGGAACCGGCTTGCATTGTCGAGCATGGCCGCCTCGTCGAGTTCGCGTGGGATGGCGCGGAAATATTGCGTCATCAGGAAGACGCCGAAGGCGTTCGACAGGCCTGGCAGGATCAGGCCCTGGTAGGTGTTGTGGAACTTCAGCCAGCTGAAGATCTGGTGGCGGGAGACCAGCACGGCCTGTTCCGGCACGGCGAGCCCGAGCAGCACGATGATGAACAGGATGTCGCGCCCAGGAAAATTCAGCCGGGCGAAGCCGTAGCCGGCCAACGACGAGAGAACGAGGGTGAAGAGCGTCAGTCCGCCGGCGACGATGATGCTGTTGAGCACCCAGCGGAAGACCGAGGACGTCAGGACCGTGTTGATGTAATTGACGACCGTATAGGGCGCGCGGAACACCGAGGTTGGATCGACCATCAGTTCGTGGTTATCCTTGAACGACAGCGCCACGACGAACAGCACCGGCGCCACCATGAGAATGGCGAGCAGGACCACGAGGCCGAAGATCACGCGGTCGCCGAAGGCCCGACCCTTGATGGAAACGGATGCGCTCATCACTGTTCTCCCTTGCGGCGATTGACGAAATACTGCGCCATGGCGGCAATCAGGATCAGGATGAACAGGATTTCCGAGGCGGCGGCACCAAGGCCGAGATCCCAGCGGCGGAAGGCCGTGTCATAGATATAGAGCACGATCGGCTTGGTCAGGTTGTTGGGTCCGCCGCGCGTCATCAGCCAAGGCTGGCCGAACAACTGGAACTGCAGCACGATCTGGATGATGATCACCAGCACGAAGGTGCGCTTGATCGAGGGCAGGGTGATCGAGCGCAGCGTCTGCCAGCGATTGGCATTGTCGAGTGCTGCGGCCTCGTAGATATCCTGCGGAATCTGTTGCAGCGCCGAGAGAAACAGCATCATCGGCAGGCCGATGCACCACCAGATGGTCGCGATGGCAATGCCGATCATTGCCAGGTTGGGATCGGAAATGAAGGCTGGCGCCTTGGCGCCGAAGGCGCTGTAGAGGATCGCGAGCAGACCGAAATCGGGAATATAGACGATGCGCCAGATCAGCGTGACGATGGTGACGGAGAGAACCGAGGACGAAAAGAAGATGGTGCGCATCACAGCCGCGGAACGTGTCCGCTGATTGAGCGCCAGCGCCAGGAACAGGCCGATCACCGCCAGCAGCGGCACGGTCAACAGCACGAAATAGAAGGTGTTCCAGATCGATTGCAGGAAGACCCTGTCATTGAAAAGGCGGATATAGTTGCCGAAACCGACGAACTTGCCGGTGGCGAAGGTGTCGGCCTTATGGAAGCTCAGCCAGATTCCCCAGAACAGCGGAAAGACCAGCAGCGTCGCGAAGAAGAACAGATAGGGTGCGACGAAGGCAAAATGCTTCCAGTCGGCGGCATTGATATCGGCGCTCGGTGCGCGCGCGACGGTGGCCGACGGGCTCCCGGAAAGTGCGATCTCGTTAGCCATCGCCAAGCTCCCGTCCATGCCAGGCAAGGCCGGCGGCGTTGAAGAGATGTGCCTTGGCGCCGTCGAATGTCAGCGCGATCGCATCCCCGACCTTCAGGCGGCTGTTGCCGGTGTCATTGGCGACCACGACCTGCCCGTCCTTCAACCGCGTATAGACCAGCGTGCGTTCGCCGAGCCGCTCGAGCACGTCGATCACGCCATCGGCATGGCCCTGACCCGCTGGAGCGACCAGGATCGCTTCGGAACGAATGCCAAGCGTATAATCACCCGCCGGCAGCGTGCCCCAGCCGATGGCGGTCTGGATCGTCGTGGCGTCGCCCAGCGTCGCAACGGCATCCTTGCCGGCGTCGCCGGAGAGTTTCGCGGTGATGAAATTCATTTGCGGCGAGCCGACGAAGCCTGCGACAAAGCGCGTCGCCGGCCGCTCGTAAATTTCCATCGGTGAGCCGATCTGCTCGATCTTCTTGTTGTTCATCACCACGATGCGGTCGGCGAGCGTCATCGCCTCGATCTGGTCGTGGGTGACGAAGATCATCGTCGACTTCAGCCGCTGGTGCAGTTGCGCCAGCTCGATGCGGGTGCGGGTTCTGAGTGCGGCGTCGAGATTGGAGAGCGGCTCGTCGAACAGGAAGGCTTTCGGCTCCTTGACGATGGCGCGGCCGATGGCGACGCGCTGGCGCTGGCCGCCCGACAGCTGGCCGGGCTTGCGCTCGAGCAGGTGCTCGATTTCCAGCATGCGGCTTGCCTCGGCGATGCGGCCGTCGATGACGGATCTCTCCGTGGCGATGTTCTGCAGGCCGAAACCGAGATTGTCGCGCACGGTCATATGCGGATAGAGCGCATAGGACTGGAAGACCATGGCGATGTCGCGCTTGCCTGGCGGCAGATGGTCGATGCGCGAACCGTTTATGCGGATCTCGCCGCTGTCGACCGGTTCCAGGCCCGCGATCATCCTCAGCAGTGTCGATTTCCCGCAGCCCGACGGGCCGAGGAAGACGATGAATTCATGAGCCCTGATCGAGAGTGACAAGTCCTCGAGCACCGTCAGCGCCCCGAACTGCTTCTTCACATGGCTGATATCGATTTCGGCCGTCACGTCTTCATTCCTCCCCGGCTTCGTCCTTGCACTGTCCGCGTTCAAACTTTGAGGCGGACCATCTGGTAGGAATAAGGCGGCAGCGACAGGCTGAGCCTGCCGTCCTTCACCGCAGCGCCGGAGCCGGGTTTCGGCACCACATTGTTGGGATTCTCGGCCGAGTTGGTGGCGCGCAGATCCGTATGCGTCATCACCTGGTGATCGGCGATGCTGGCGCCGCCGAACCCTTCGAGCGCGAGATCGACATCGATCGCTTCGCTCGCATGCCGGTTGACGGCGAAGAAGGTGACATGGCCGGTCGCCTCGTCATAGGTGCCGGCAACATCGACATAGGCGACATCGCCCGCCACGTCGGACTTGTAGGTCGGGCTTTCGACGCGCAGGTCGAGCGCCTTGCCGCGGCCGTAGAGCGAGGCGAACAGGAACGGATAAAAGGTCGTCTGCCGCCAGGCCGGGCCATCCGGCACGGTCATGATCGGCGCGATGACATTGACCAGCTGCGCCAGGCAGGCGATCTTCACCACATTGGCGCGGCGGATGAAGGTATTGAGGATCAGGCCGACCTGCAGCACGTCCTCGAAATTGTAGATGTCTTCGAGAAGCGGCGGCGCCGACGGCCAGCCGTCATTGCCTTCAAGGATTTTGCGGTCCTGCTCTTTGGAATGGTACCAGACATTCCATTCGTCAAAGGAAATGTAGACCTGCTTGGTCGAGCGCTTCTTGGCCTTGATGTAGTCGATCACGCCGGCGACCGACATGATATAGTCGTCGAGCTTCTCGCTCACCGCCAGATAATTGGCGGTGTCGTGCGCCTCGTTTTCGAAATACATGTGCAGCGAGATATAATCGACCTCGTTATAGGTATGGTCGAGCACGGTCGCTTCCCATTCGGGATAGGTCGGCATCTTGGCGTTGGACGAGCCGCAGACCACGAGTTCCAGCGATTTGTCGAAGGCGCGTAGCGCCTTGGCGGTTTCGTGCGCAAGCCGGCCATATTCGTCGGCGGTCTTGTGGCCGATCTGCCAGGGGCCGTCCATCTCGTTGCCAAGGCACCAGAGCTTGACGTCGAAGGGCTCCCTGCGGCCGTTCTTGATGCGCAGGTCGCTCCAGCGGCTGCCGCCGGGATGGTTGACATATTCGAGGAAGTTGCGGGCCTCGTCGAGGCCGCGCGAGCCGAGATTGAAGGCGAGCATCATGTCGGTATTGGCGGAGGTGCACCAGTCGGCGAATTCGTGGATGCCGACCTGGTTGCTGTCGGATGTGTGCCAGGCGAGGTCGAGGCGGGTGGGGCGCTGTTCCTTGGGGCCGATGCCGTCTTCCCAATTGTAGGCGGAGACGAAGTTGCCGCCGGGATAACGGACGATTGGAACGTTGAGCTCCTTGACGAGATCGATCACGTCCTGCCGCATGCCGTTCTCGTYGGCGCTGGCATGGCCCGGCTCGTAGATGCCGGTATAGACCGCGCGACCGAGATGCTCGATAAAGGATCCGTAGAGCCTTGGGTCGATATTCGAGACAACATAGCGCGCATGCGCCGTCACGGCTGCCTTCATGCATTCCTCCCGTTAATATCAGAAATGATGATTTAAATCATCTTTCCCGGTATTAATGGCGATCGGCGCTGGCTTCGTCAAGCACGAATAGCCAAAAGTATGATAATTAAATGCGAAAACGTTGGAAATCTGCGAAACTCATTGAAATCGTTGGAATATTTTTTTTCATCTCATTTTCTGATATCAGCCGGTTCTGATTCTCAGCACGATATCCTGATCGTAATTGCGAAGCCGCCGCCGAAAATGTTGATGCCTCCGGGATGCTTCGCATCGTCCTTGACGCGGATGCGCACGCGGATCGAATGGCGCGATTTGAGATCGAGTTCCTCGATCTCATTGGTGCGCGCCTTGCGATATTCGCTCTTGAAGACGACCAGCACTTCTTCCGCCGTGGGATAGCAGACCTTCTGGCTGCCCTTCATCGCCTTCCGCGTCTCGGTCCTGATCAGTCCGGCTTCCTCCAGCATCTGCAAATTGGTCGAGACGGTCGACTGCGGCAGCGACAGTTCCGCGGCGATGTCGTTGACATTCATCGGCCCCCTTGCCATGCAGGAGTTTCAACATCGACACGCGGACGGAGGAGGCCAATCTCTTGAGGACAGCCATGCCTTCCTCAGGTTCTATCACCAGAAAATTGCGATTCACCAGGGCGAGGTTTCTTTGAATTCGTATCCGAATTCAATCTCTATATCGAAATATCTGATTTATTCAATGTCGAAAGAAGTATTCCTGGCAATCGCCTAAAACCGACCGGGAGCGAAGGGCGAGAGGTTGATTGCCGGCTCCTGGTTTGAAATCAGCTGGGAAACCAAAAATCCCGTCAGCGCCGAAAGCGTCAGGCCGAGATGGCCGTGGCCGAATGCGTAGGTCATGCGCGGTGTGTGCGGGGATTTTCCGATCACGGGCAGCGAATCCGGCATCGAGGGGCGAAAGCCGAGCCATTCGTCCGTGGCCTCTACAGCCACAGGAAGCAATTTCTTCACGCCGTCCCGGATCACGTCCGTCCGCTTCGGATTCAACGGGGCCGACAGGCCGCCGAGCTCCACCGTGCCGGCGGCACGCAGCCCGTCGGCCATCGGTACCATGTAGAATCCATGTTCGGGATAGCAGACGGGGCGGCCGAGCAGATGGCCGGATCGGGGAAACAGCACGTGATAGCCGCGCTCGGTGTCGAGAAGCACGTCGTCGCCCGCCATGCGCACCAGTTTTCGCGAATGTGCCCCAGCGGCCACGACGACGTGATCGGCGTGCAAAGTTTCGCCATCGGCTTTCAGGCTGATGCCGTCTTGCCGTGTTTCAATGGCCGTGACATCGGCGCTCACGAAGGTTGCGCCAGCCTGCGAAAGCGTTTTGGCGAGGGCGAAGGCGAGCTGCTTTGGGCTGGAGATGGTGTAGGCGTCGCTAAACAACACGCCCTTGTGGTAGAGCGGTGCGAGGTTCGGTTCGATCTCTCTGATTGCCCCCGCATCAAGCCGATCGAAAACGACGCCCTTGCGCTCGCGCAGCCGGTTTTCCGCTTCGGCTGCCTGGAACTGCGCTTCGGTTTTGTAGAGATAGAGGCAGCCATTGTGCTGTTGCAGATGCGTGGCACCCGCTTGCTTCATCAGCGGCTGCCAGGCGGCATCGGCATGCGACAGCAGCGTTGAGAGCACGCCGGCGATCCGCTCGACCTCCGCCTTGCTGCTCGCCGCAAGGAAGGCCCTGAGCCAGGGCGCCAGATGCGGCAGGTAGCGCCAGACGATGGCGAGCGGGCCAAGCGGATTGAGGAGCATTCCGGGCACCCGCCTGGCGACGCCCGGACTGGCGACGGGAACCACGCCATGCGGCGCGAAGGTGCAGGCATTGCCATAGGAGCAGGCCTGCCGGTAGGAGGCATTTCCCACGGGCGGCTCGCGATCGATGATGGTCACGCTGTGTCCGGCTCTCCGCAGCCAGAGTGCGGAGCAGAGCCCGACAAATCCGGCGCCGACGACGAGGACGGTCCGGCGCTCGCTTGCGGGCAGTTGCGGGAGATCCGGCAGCGGGCTTGTCATCGGCTAGACCAGTCCCGTCAAGGCGCGCGGACGATCGTTGAGCGTGGCGACGATGATGCGCAGGGCTCTTGCGAGTTCATCGCGCGATGAGGCGCAGCCGACATTGACGCGCACGGCGTGCTCCACCGGCTGGCGATCACAGGCAAAGGCCGTGGCGGGCATGACGGCGACGCCATGGGCCTTGAGATTGGCGGTGAAATCCGCGCATCGCCAGGGGGCGGGGAGTTTCAGCCACAGGAACATGCAGCGCGGGTCCGCCGAGAAGGAATGACCGGCAAGGATGGTCGCCACGATGGCATGCCGAGCGCGCAGTTCGGCGAGCTGCGCCTTGAGGATGGCTTCCGCGGTCCCGTCCTCCAGCCAGCGCGTTGCCAGGAGAAGCGGGATCGGCGAGGGCATCCAGGCTGTCGTGCGCACGGCTTCCGCCGACAGGATCGCCCGGCCGGGAGGGCAGGTGAGATAGCCGACCCGGAGACCGGGCGCGAGCGCTTTGGAGAGCGCCGATATGTGGTAGGTGCGTGACGGCGCCAATGTGATCAGCGGGCTGCCGCGCGTCCCCAGCATCGGCCCGTAAACATCGTCTTCGATGATGATGAGATCGTGGCGTTCGGCCACTTCCACCAGGTCTCGCCTGCGGGCTTCGCTCATCGTCACTACGGTCGGATTGTGCATCGAGGGCACGGTGAAGACGGCCCGGACCTTTTCGCGGCCGCAAACTTGGTCGAGTTCGATGGCGGACATGCCCTCGGCATCGCTGCCGATGCCGATGATGCGAAACCGGAACATCTGCGCCAGCGCGATCAGGCCATAGTAAGTGAGCCGGTCGCAGACGATCGTATCGCCCGGCTCGATGAAGCTGCAGATGACAGCGAGCAGCGCATGCTGGGCGCCACTGGTGACCACGATATCGTCCTCGGACGGATCAAAGCCGTTGAGCGAAATCCATTTGCGTGCCGCCAGGCGCGCCCAGGCCGGCCCTTCCGGCGGCTGATATTCCTGCATCTGCCGAAACCGTGGATCGGCCGAAAGCGCCGGCAGGGATTGCGCCAGCCGCTGCTGGAAGTCGTCGACGGCGGGACGGTTGACCGTCAGGTCGATCACGCCTGCCGGCGTCAAGGCGCGGTCGACGCGCGGCATGGCGCCTTCGCCGGTGACGATCGTTCCCCGCCGCGTGCTGCCGGTCACCAGATTGAGGTTCTGCAGCTCGCGATAGGCGCGCGTGATGGTCGAGACATTGAGATTGCGCTCCTTCGCCAGGTCGCGCTGCGGCGGCAGCTGGCTGCCCGGCGGCAATGCGCCGGAGCGGATCTTCGCCTCCAATTCCTCCGCCAGTTCAAGATAAGCCGGAATGCGGGTTCCTTGTCCCCTATTTGTGTGGTTCGTGTTAGTTTCTTCAGGCATACAATTCCCACAAACAGCTTTCGTGTAGCCAGGTGGAGCGCTCCACGAAATCCCCCAATGTCAGTTGTTCGTCGTGCTTAACATGGATTTCCACATTTTTCGAGCAGTTTGAAACATCTCATACAAAATTTTTTGTATGGCTTGACAAAATAGAAATGACCGAGACAATATCAGGCAGCATCGAGACAAAGAGGCAGGGACCCGGCGATGCAAGGAGGATTTCATGAGCGATCGCTTTATCGCCTTCGAGGGCGTGCGCAAATCCTATGACGGCGAAAACTTCGTCGTCAGGGGGCTGGATCTCGATGTCGCCAAGGGCGAGTTTCTGACGCTGCTCGGTCCATCCGGATCGGGCAAGACCACCACGCTGATGATGCTGGCGGGGTTTGAGACGCCGACCGACGGCACGATCATGCTCGATCGCAACCGGATCGACAGTGTCCCGCCGCATCGCCGCAATATCGGCGTGGTGTTCCAGAACTATGCGCTGTTTCCGCATATGACCGTCGGCGAGAATGTCGCTTTTCCGCTGAAAATGCGCCGCCTTGGCAAGGCCGAGATCGACAAGCGCGTCCGCCGGGCGTTGGACATGGTTCGGATGGGCAATTTCGAGGCCCGCCGGCCAAACCAGTTGTCGGGAGGACAGCAGCAGCGCATCGCCCTTGCCCGCGCTCTGGTGTTCGAGCCGCAGCTCGTGCTGATGGACGAGCCGCTCGGCGCCCTTGATAAGCAGTTGCGCGAGCACATGCAGATCGAGATCAAGCATCTGCATGCCCGTCTTGGCATCAATGTCGTCTATGTCACGCATGACCAGAGCGAGGCGCTGACCATGTCGGATCGCGTCGGCGTGTTCAACGACGGCATCCTGCAGCAGATCGCGGCTCCCGATGCGCTCTACGAAATGCCGGCCAATCCGTTCGTCGCCACCTTCATCGGCGAAAACAATGCCATTGCCGGCGAGGTCGTGGCGCTGGAGTCCGGGCATTGCCGGATCCGCACAAGTGACGGATCGATCATCGTGGCCGGCGCGGGCGAGGGGCTGAAGGAGGGTGCGCGGGCCACGCTTGTGCTGCGTCCGGAGCGCATCCTGCTGTCGCCACCGCAGGACGTTGCCAACCGGTTTACCGCCACGCTCAAGGAAATCATCTACCACGGCGATCACGTCAGGATGCGGCTCGCCGCCTGCGGCAGCGACGATGTCGTCGTCAAGATCGCTGCATCCCAGGGCGTTGCCGTCAATGCCGGGGCCAATGTCACGATCGGCTGGAGCCCAGAGCACTGCCGGGCGCTCGCGCCCTCCTGAACCAGATCCATTTCCAGAGACGCAACAAAGAAGGGGAACCACCATGATGCGTTTTTCTACGATGCTTCTTTCCTCCGCCCTCGCGCTTGCAGTGACCGGAACTGCATTTGCCGGGGATACGCTGACGGTCACCTCCTGGGGTGGCGCCTATACCAAGAGCCAGGAGGAAGCTTTTTTCAAGCCGTTCATGGCCAAGACCGGCACCAAGATCCTTCAGGATGAATGGGATGGTTCAACGGCAAAACTGAAAGGCATGGTCGACACCAAGCAGGTGACATGGGATGTCGTCGACGTCGAACCGAGCCATGCATTGCAGGGCTGCGACGAAGGTTGGCTCGAGACGATCGACTATTCGAAACTCGGCGGCAAGGGTGCCTTCGTCGACGGCGCGGCCATGGATTGTGCCGTGGCGACGATCGTCTTCGGCACGGTCTATGCCTATGACGCCGACAAGTTTCCGAACGGCGGACCGAAGACCATGGCCGACCTGTTCGACACGAAAAAATTGCCCGGGCCGCGCGCGCTGCGCAAGTCGCCGAAGACGACGCTGGAATTTGCCCTGATCGCCGACGGCGTCAAGCCGGCCGATGTCTACAAGGTGCTCGGTACGCCGGAAGGCGTCGACCGTGCCTTCAAGAAGCTCGACACGATCAAGAAAGACGTGAAGGTCTGGTGGACGGCAGGCGCCCAGCCGCCGCAACTGCTCGCCGATGGCGAAGTGGTGATGACCACGGCCTGGAATGGCCGCATCTACGATGCCGTCAAGAACAACGGCAAGCATTTCAAGATCGTATGGGACGGCCAGGGCATGGACTTCAACCTCTGGGCCGAACCCAAGGGATCGAAGAACAAGGATCTGGCCGACAAGTTCATCGCCTTCACCGTCGATCCCGATGTGATGTCGCAGCAGTCGAAATACATTTCCTACGGTCCGACGCTCAAGGCCGCGATTGCCAAGGTGCCGAAGGACATCCTGGCCGACCTGCCGACCTCGCCGGAAAACAGCAAGAATGCCTTCGTCGTTTCCTCGGAATTCTGGGCCGACCATGACGAGGAACTGACCGAACGCTTCAACAAGTGGCTGGCACAATAAGCTCCCAAGGGTGGACGGGGTTATCCCTGGCTCCGTCCGCCTCTTTTACCAGGCAGGAAGGCTTGGCGATGGTAAGCGCGACAATGAATGAAAATCATGAGGCGGCGGTGGCTGGTCTGGCGAGGGCGAAACGCCTGAGCCGGACCAGGAACAAGGCACGCCTCAAGGCATTGCTGCTCGTGGCGCCATTGCTCACCTTCCTGCTCCTGGTCTTTGTCCTACCCATCGGCCTGTTGCTGACGCGCGCCGTCGACAACAGGGATGTGTCCTCGGCTCTGCCCAGTACGGTTGCGGCACTGGCGCTCTGGGACGGAAAGTCGAGCCCTGACGAAGCCCTGTTCGCCGCCTTCGCCACCGACCTGAAGCAAACGCCGCGCGACCAGTTCGCGGAGGTCGCCAAACGCCTGAATTATTATCAGACCGGCATGCGATCGATGCTGTTGAAGACGGCGCGGACGGTCCGCAGTGCTCAGGCGCCTTACAAGGTTGCCTTTGTCGGGGTCGATCCGGGCTGGGCGACGCCGCACTACTGGACGATCATCCGCAATGCATCACCGAAGCTGACGGATTATTACCTCCTCGCTTCGATCGATCTCGAACGCGACGCGGCGGGTGCGATCCGGCATGTGTCGCCTGACAATGCGGTGCATGTCGACGTGCTGATCCGAACTTTCGTGGTCAGTGCGTCTGTGACGATCGTCTGCCTGCTGCTGGGCTATCCGCTGGCGGCGCTGATCGCGCGTGCCAAGGGGGCGGTCGCCAATACATTGCTTATCCTCGTGCTGCTGCCGTTCTGGACCTCGCTGCTCGTCCGCACCAGCGCCTGGGTCGTGCTCTTGCAAAGTCGCGGCGTCGTCAATTCGGCGCTCATCTGGCTTGGGCTGGTCGATCCGGCTCATCCGCTCGACCTGATCTACAACCGCATCGGCGTGTTGATCGCCATGACTCATATCCTGCTACCATTCATGGTGCTGCCGATCTACAGCGTAATGAAGGGCATTCCGCCGGTCTATCTGCGAGCCGCGTCGTCGCTTGGGGCGCCCCCCGTCTCGGCTTTTTTCAAGGTTTACCTGCCGATGAGCATGCCGGGCGTCAGCGCCGGCGGTCTGCTCGTCTTCATCCTGGCACTTGGCTACTATGTCACGCCGGCGCTCGTCGGCGGCCCCGGCGACCAGATGATCAGCTATTTCATCGCCTATTATTCCAACCAGGTGACCAATTGGGGCATGGCCGCGGCCTTGAGCGCTATCCTGCTGGTGGCGGTGCTCATTCTCTATGCCGTCTACAACCGCATTGTCGGCATCGACCGGCTGAGGATCGGATGATGACAGAGTTTTTCTCCTTCGCCCGTGTCTTCAATATCCTGCTCTGGGTCGCCGGCGGCTTGGTGATCGTGTTCCTGATCGCACCGATCGCCGCGATCGTGCCGCTGTCGTTCAACGCAGAGCCGTTCTTCACCTATCCGATGCCGGGCTTCTCGCTTCGCTGGTATGAGGAGTTCTTCAATTCCAACGTCTGGCAATTGGCGCTGCGTAACAGCGTCATCGTGGCGGTCTGCGCCACGCTTCTGTCGACAACTCTCGGCACGCTGGCCGCGATCGGCCTCAGCCGCCCGGCTTGTCCTGCAAGGGCGACGCTGACCGCCATCCTGATTTCGCCGATGATCGTGCCGGTCATCGTCTCCGCCGTCGGCATCTACTATGCCTTCGCCGCCGTCGGCCTGCTCAACAGCCTCACCGGCCTGGTGCTGGCGCATACCGCAATCGGCGCGCCCTTCGTCGTCATCACGGTGACGGCGACGCTTGCGAGCTTCGACTATAACCTGATGCGGGCGGCGTCGAGCCTAGGCGCGACGCCGGTCGAGGCGACCTTCCGCGTCATGCTGCCAATCATCGCGCCCGGCGTGGCATCGGGTGCGCTGTTTGCCTTCGTCACCTCTTTCGACGAAGTGGTGATTGCATTGTTCATTTCCGGGTCCGAGGAACGGACATTGCCGCGGCAGATGTGGAGCGGCGTACGCGAGACATTGAGCCCGACGATCGCCGCGGTCGCGACGCTGCTCATCGTGTTCTCGACGCTGTTTCTTGCGACGATCCAATGGCTGCAGCGTCGCGCCGAGCGGCAAAGGGTTTCGCTAAAGGATTAGAGGGGGAAATCATGGAGATCGCACGCTACCAGACCGGCAAACGCATGAGCCAGGCTGTCGTCTATGGCGGCTTCATTTTCCTTGCGGGACAGGTCGCGGGCGATGCCCGCGGCGCCTCCGTCCGCGAACAGACAGCTGACATCCTCGGGCGGATCGCCTTGCTGCTCGATACATATGGCAGTGCGTCGAAAAACGTCCTCAGCGCCACGATCTGGCTTGCCGACATGTCGACATTCGAGGAGATGAATAGCGTCTGGGAGGCCTGGTTGCCGGAGGGCCAGGCGCCCGCCCGGGCGACTGTCGAGGCGAAACTCGCCGGTGATGGTTATACCGTGGAGATTGGGATCATCGCCGCTTGTTCTTGACGATGCCTGCATGCCGATGGGCTGTCGCCCTTTGAAGGCCGCTGTCGATCCGGAGCAGGAACTCGGGTTCAAGAGTTCAAGTGGCGATACCCCGCACCAACTCTATCCCATTCGCACTCGCCCATTGTGCCACGTCCTGCTTCGTCAGCGCCGTGGCCATCAGGTCGGGAAACTGGTCCGGCGTACAGGCGAAGACGGGGCAGTCCATGGCGGCGATGGCGCCGGCATGGCGCTGGTCGTAGCTCGGCCGGCCGTCGTCGGAGAGAGCCAGCAGCACGATGACATTGACGCCGGATTGTTTCAGCGCTGCCACACGCGCCAGCATGGCCGGCGCGTCGCCGCCTTCGAAAAGGTCGGTGATCAGCACCAGATGCGTCTTGGCGGGATGCTCGATCTTGGTCTCGCAATAGGCCAGCGCTGCGTTGATATCCGTGCCGCCGCCCAACTGGATGCCGAACAGGACTTTCACCGGGTCGGCCAGGTCCTCGGTCAGGTCGATGATCGTCGTGTCGAAGCAGACGAGCTTGGTCGACAGAACCGGCAGCGACGCCATGACGGCGGCGAAGATCGAGGCATAGACGACCGATGGGGCCATGGAGCCGGACTGGTCGACGCAGAGCATGACATGGTCGAGATCGGCGCGGGTGCGGGTCTTGCGGGAAAAGCCGATCAGCGTTTCCGGCACGATGGTGTTGAGGTCCTGCTGGTAGTGGCGCAGATTGGCGCGGATCGTGCGCGGCCAGTCGATGTCGGAATGCCGCGGCCGGCGGGTGCGCTGTGAGCGGTTGAGCGCACCGGTCAGCTTTTCCACCGTCTTCGATTGCAGCCGCTTCATCAGGTCTTCGACGACCTTGTTGACCACCATGCGGGCTGTTTCCATGGTCTTTTCGGGAATGGCGTTGCGCAGCGCGATCAGGTCGGCGACCAGATGCACGTCGGCTTCCAGCGTCGAGAGGAATTCCGGCTCCAGCATCAGCGCCTTGAGGTTCAGGCGCTCGAAGGCATCCTTCTGGATCACCTGGACGACCGGCGAGGGGAAGAATTCGCGGATATCGCCCAGCCAGCGCGATACTTTTGGCGCCGATGCGCCAAGCCCGCCGCGGCCCTTCTTGGCGCCTTGGCCTTCATAAAGTGCAGAGAGCGCGCGGCTGAGCCGCTGGTCGCGGTCATCCATGCCACTCATGTCATCGTCGCCGAGCGCCAGTTTCCAGCGGCGGATGCGTTCCGGATCGGTCATGCGTTCATCCCGAGAATTTGCTTCAGCAACGGCAGCGCTCGCTCGAAGGCTGGATTATCGCCTGCCGGAAGTTCGGCCGCCACCTGTTCGCGCCGTCCCCCCGCAATGCGTTCCATGACACGTCTGCGGTTGACGGCATCGAAGCCGGAGAGCGCGCGGCGCAGGAGCGGCAGGCTTTCGACGAAGGTGTCGCCGTCGAGTCCGCAGAGCCATTCATCGATCAGGAACAGCAGCGCCTGATCCTGGATCAGCACTTCGGCCGAGCCAGTAAGGAAGGCTTCGACGAAGGCCCCGGCGCGGGCTGGCGTCTCGCCGATGATATGGCGGGAGAAAGCAGCAGCGACGCGAGGTTCGTCCCAGAGCGCCAGGTCGTGCAGCCGGCGCAGGCTGAGCCCGGCGACCGGGGCGGCGATATGTTCGTCATCGACCATCAGGGGGAGTTGCCGGCGCCAGTCTTCGAGCAGGGCGGTGTCGCCGAACAGGCCGAGTGCTTCGTCATAGGCGCGCATGGCGGTGACGCGCTGGGCTGTGGCGGCATCGTCGAGCTGGTGTGAGCCGATGCGGGCACCGGCATTGATTTCGGCGCTGAGCGCCACGACCAGCGCCTTGAGTTCTTCTTCCGGCAGTTTGCGCGCCGTGCCGTAGCGGACGATGCGGACGAGCGGCGGCACCGCGACCATCAGGTCAGTGATGTCGCTGGTCTGGACGGCGGCGGTCTGCAGCAGTTCGATGCAGGTGCTTGCCGCCTCCGGCAGGTCGGCAACCAGGGCACCGCGCACCAGTTCGGAGAGTTTTGCGATGCCATCGGCCTTGCGGGCGCGTTCGATCGTAGCAACGGCAGCTGCTTGTTCGATCGTGAGTCCCCAGACCAGCGCCTCCGCGAGGCTGACCGCCATGTCGGGCGACCAGGCCAGCCGCCAGATTTCGCGGAATGTGCCACGACCGGCCTCGGCGTCGATCAATCGGCCCCAGCCGATATCGATCAAGTTCAGCCGATGTAGGAAGGTTGATTTGGCGAGACCCGCTTCGCTGCGCAGGTCGAGCTTGGCTTCGCTGACCACCTCCTCGGGCTTCAGCCGGGTCTTGCGGCACCAGAGGTCAAAATCCTTGGCGAGCGGCATTTGCGGAACGGCGTCGTCGATCTCGCCGATGCGGCTGCCGATATAGAGCTTGCGCTCGATCAGCGCCAACTGGGCGTGGTCGCCGTGGCAGAGGGCGGAAAGCGAGGCGTCGCGCATCTCGATCAATCCCGGCACGCTCAGCCCGCGGATCGAGGCGAGACCAAGGGAAAGCCGGGCGGCTTCTATGGCCGACGCGGTTGACGCCGAGTGGCCTTCCTCGCGCAACAGTGCAGCGGTCTGCGCCTGCCAGAGTGCGGCGAAGGCTTCGGGACCGTCATGGCGGGCGTCGGAATAGAGGCCCCAGAGGTGCCGGTACCAGCCAGGCGAGATGACGCCGGCGCCATAGCCGGAGGCATAGCTCAGCCGGCCGTCGCTCCAAGGCGCCCAGGTCGCCTCGACCTTGATCTTAGGCAGGTCCTTGATGATGGCGCGATCGTCGGCGGCAGTGGTTTCGGCCCGCAGTCCGCCTACATGCCAGGCGCCGACCACCACAGCGACCTCGCCTTCGTGCTGTTTTAACGCATCACGAATATGCCCGCGCATAAACGCTTCGCGGCGGGCCTCGCGCAATTGCTCGCGGTCGCCGATGCCGCCTGCCTCGTATTGGTGGCTACGCGCTTCGATCATCGCATGCTCGATTGCGCCAAAAACGTCGAGCGGCGACTGATTGCCGCCATGATGTTCGATCAGGCCGTTCCAGAAGGCTTCGCCGTCACCATAGCCTGCCGCCTCGGCAAGCAGATCGAGCGGATCGAGACGGGCCGCCGGCGCAGTGGATAGCGGCTCCTCAACAGTCTCGGTGGCCTCGGCTTCCGTACCATCGGCCTCCTGTGCTTCCGCTGCCTTCTTGGCGAGCGCGGCAATCATTTCCTCGCGTTCCGCCTTGGTCAGCGCAAGCGATATGGCGGCCGGCCAGTCGATGAAGCGCACCGGGCGGCCGCGCTCAAGTGCCCAGCGCATGGCGACCCATTCCGGCGAGAATTCTGCAAATGGCGCGAAGACGGCGTTCGACGCTTCGTCGGCGGCGTAGAACAGCATGGCAAGCGGTGGTTTCATGCCGGGAAGAGCGGCATATTGGATCAGCGCATCGCCTTCGGGCGAGCCTTCGATCAGGACACAAGATGGATCGAGAGCGTCGAGCGCGCCTTTCAGCAGCGCTGCCGAGCCTGGTCCATGATGCCGGATGCCGAAAAGATGCGCCTTGCGCTTCATCGGTCAGATGACCTCGCGGATGGCGCTATAGAGATCGCTCCAGCCGTCGCGGGTGCGCACCACGGTTTCGAGATATTCGGAGAGCGCCACGCTGTCCTGCACCGGGTCCTTGACCACGGCGCCGACAATGTTGGCGGCGAGCGCATCGGCATCGATGCGGCCATCGCCGAAATGCGCGGCCTCGGCCCACGCGGAGACGCCTACCGAAATTGCTTCGGCCGTCGACAGCGTGCCGGTCGATGTCTTGAGCTTGGTCTTGCCGTTCAGTGTCTTGCCTTCGCGGATCTCGCGGAACAGGGTGACGACGCGCGCCAGTTCCTTGTCGGCGGGCTGGATCGGCGGCAGACTGAGATTGGTGCCGATTTCGCCGACGCGTTTGACGACGATCTGGGTTTCCTCTTCGAGCGAGGACGGCGACGGCAGGACGACGACATTGAAGCGGCGCTTCAGCGCGGAGGAGAGTTCGTTGACGCCCTTGTCGCGATTGTTGGCAGTGGCAATGACGTTGAAGCCGCGCTGGGCGTCGATGGCGGTGTCGAGCTCCGGCACCGGCAGCGTCTTTTCCGAGAGCACGGTGATCAGCGTGTCCTGCACGTCCGAGCCCATGCGGGTCAGTTCTTCGAGCCTGAGCAGCGTGCCTTCTTCCATGGCACGAACCAAGGGCGTCTTGACCAGCGCCTCCTTCGACGGGCCCTTGGCGAGCAGCAGCGCATAGTTCCAGCCATAGCGGATCTGGTTTTCGTCGGTGCCGGCGGTGCACTGGATGATGCGCTGCGACGAGCCGGAAATAGCGGCTGCCAGGTGTTCGGAGACCCAGGATTTCGCCGTACCGGGCAGGCCGAGCAGCAGTAGCGCGCGGTCGGTCGCGAGGGTGGCCACGGCCGTCTCGATCAGCCGGCGATTGCCGACATATTTGGCTGAGATCGGCGTTCCATCCGATGCCTTGCCGCCGAGCAGATAGGTTACGACCGCCTGCGGCGAGAGCTTCCAGTTTGCCGGCCGGGCGCGGTCGTCGCCTTTGGCCAGCGCGGCAAGCTCTTCGGCAAAGATCTGTTCTGCGGCGCGGCGGAGTTGGGCTTCAGGCATTTTGGGCCTCCAGACTGTCCATGAGATCGATAAAGAGAATGGCATTGCCGGCGCGGCTGGTATCGAAGGCGGCGAGATCGGCGCGCAAGCGGTCGTGGCTTGCCGGCGGACAAAGGACGGCGACGCTTTCAATGAGGTCGGAACTGGCCTTGCCCGGCTCGCTTCGCAGCGCCTTCCACGGCCTCGATTCAAGAATGTCGGCGAACAGCGTCGGCGAGGCGGGTGCCTCGAGCAGGTCGGCGAGCTTGGGCAAGGTCCAGATCGGCGTGTCGGCGGACCAGCGGCGCGGCTGCACCACGAGGTCGGCCCAACGCCGCCGCCAGTCGGCATCGATCACGTCGAGATCGCTGACATTGGCCTGGGCGATGGCCTCCCAGGCATTCGAGAGCCGGTTCGCAATCGTCTCGACCAGGTCGAGCCGACGGTCGCGGGTTGCCATGATCAAGAAAGCGAGCAGAAGGTTGCCATCCTTATCGACGCCGGCGATCATGTCGTTGACGGAAAGCGACAGCGCGGCGGCGAGCTTTTCGATGCCGACGGGGCTGAAGGCCTCGTTGATCCATGCTGCGATGCCAAATTGCTGCTTGATTGTCGCAGGCAGTTCGAGGCCGAGCGTCGTGCGCTTGAAAATCAATCCGCTTTTGTTGACCTTGATGCGCTCCAGTGCTGCGCGCAGTGTGGGGTCGTCGCCTTCAAAGCCGGGCAGGCGGGAAAGAAGCCGCTGCGCCAGTTCGCGGACGCGGGGAGCACGATCTTTTGCCAGGCCAGCAAGAAAACTGGCGTCGGATGGGGAAAGTTGATCCCGGAACACGCCGAGGATTCTGACCCTATTGTCGGCGTTTTCCGACGCCCAGGACGCCTCGACCAGCGCGCGTGCGCCATCCGGGTCGGTGGCGCGGCGCTCGGCTATGTAGTGGGCCTTAACCGCAGGCGTCGCCAGCATCCAGGTTTCGTCGGTCAGCTTGTCGGGGGCGAAATAGTTCTGCTTTTCTGCGACTGGCGTCTCGCGCTCGGCAAAGGCCAGCGCCTCGGCGCCCAGTTGTTCGGCACGCGGTTTGACGAAGGTTTCGAGTTTCGGCAGATCGAACGGATGCGGGCGCAGCGATCGTTCGACAAAGGTGCGGGCCAGCGCATTGGCGAGGTGTTCGGATGCCTGGCTCTTGCCGCCGAGAAGCCGCAATAGAAGCTTTCGTGCAGGATCGCCGATGATCCGGCGGCCGTCCTCGACACGCTCCTCGACGATGAACTGTGCCGGACGCGCTGGTCGGTCGAAGCGCACGGCCTGGCCGGCGAGGCTCAGCGCCTGTAGCGGCGAGGTGGCGCCGATACGATCGAGCGGCAGGCCGTCACGAGCGCCGGAGATCAGGCGTGGCAGGATCGATGTGCGGATATCCTGCAATGTCATGCCGTCCACCTGCCGAGCGGGGTTTCGCCCCAGCACAAGGTGAGGCTGGAGCCATCCCAGATGCCGGCACCGTCGAGCCTGTCGAATTGCAGGAGCGGCCAGGCGGCGGTGGATTGATCATCGTCGAGCGGCAGGCTGATCGCCTCGTCGTGCAGCCAGAGCCTTTCACCCGACCGCCGGACTTTCGCGCCTTTGAACATCAGGGGAAAGTCGCCAAGCCAGGGTTTTTCCGCCATCGCGGTTTCATAGTGTTCGTAGGCCGTGGCCACGTCCTGATCAGGAAGGGCAAGGGCATTGCCGGATGGTTCCGAACCGGTGATCTGCCGGGCGATGATGGCACGGAGCGGCACGGGCGAGGGGTAGAAGACCAGCTCTGCCTCGAATCTATCGCCGATGCTGAAGCCGCCCGATGCCGCGCCGGTCGAGACGGGCACGAATTCGATCAGCACGGCATTGCGCCCGCTTCCCGAAAGCCAGGTCTCGATGCGCCTGAGCCTGTCCGGCTGGACCTCGTTGCGGGTCGCCCAGACCTGCCACGGGCCGGTGATGCGCGGGGCCGAAGTGTCTTCGAGCAGGGCGTCGCGGGCAAGGCTCCAGCCGATCACCTGCCGGACATCGCTTTTCAGCGCCTCGGGCAATTGCTCCTGCCGGCGATAGGCTTCGGCGATCAGATGCAGCAGGCCGAGTTCCTGCACGGCCATCTGCGGTCGCGCCGGTTCCGGCAGCCTCAACAAACGGGCGGGCAGTGTATCGACCCTGAGCGCCAGGCCGGAGGCCTTGGCATCGAACAGGCGCTGCGCCATCACCCGGCAGGCGGTCAGTGATTTGGTGGCAAAGGCAGCCAGGCCGGCATCGATCTGGTCGGAAAGCCAGATGTCGAGTTCATCGAGACCGTTGGCGACAGATGCCTCGCGCTCGGCACGATTGCGTTCGCGGGCGGCTGCGGCGCGGGCTTCCGCCTTCGGGTCGGCGGCGTCTTCCACTTCGGTCGTCGAGGCGATGGAGGCTTTCGGCCTGTCCTCGCCGGCGAGCGCGCCGGCGCTCGGGCCGCGGCGGCGCGACAGCCAATCCCTGACCCAGTCGGGCGGCGTGCCCGGCGTGAACGGCACCTTGCCTTCGGCGCGCATCCACATCAGCGCCAGCGAGTGCTTGCAGGGAAATTTCCGGCTGGGGCAGCTGCATTTATAGCCGGCGTCGAGTTCGGTAACGGAAATGCGGTAGGGCGTGGCGCCGGAACCCTGGCATTCGCCCCAGATGAGGCCGGCACCGTCCTCGGCGAGTGTGGGCCAGCTTGCCGGCTTCAGAAGCTTGCGGGCCGCGTCGAGTGAGCCTTGGTCGGGGGCAAGCGCTTCGATCTTGTCCAGACTTAAGCCCACACGCAACCTCCGATTCGACGCCATCTCACGTTGGTGAGCTTTCATGGCATGCTCGTGATGGCAGGGCAATCGCCTTAACGGATTTCAATTCGGCGTCAGCACTGTACCCGTGCCGACACTCCTGCTAACCACGGCCGCGCCAATTCAGGAAGGAAGAGCAATATGATCCAACGTTATCAGAAGGGCTCGCGGATGAGCCAGGCCGTGGTGCATGCCGGCACGGTTTATATTGCCGGCAAGGTCGCCCGCAACAGCAATGGCTCGCTCCAGGCACAGACCCAGGATGTGCTCGAGCAGATCGAGGCGGTGCTCGCCGAGGTCGGCAGCGGCAAATCGAAGCTGCTGTCGATCAATATCTACCTGCCCAATATCGCCGATTTCGACGCGATGAACAGCGTCTATGACGCCTGGGTCGACAAGGACAATCCGCCGGTGCGCGCCTGCATCGAAGCTCGGCTCGCCAATCCCGATCTCCGGATTGAGATCACTGCCATCGCTGCGGCTTGATGCGTTCGGTGGCCGTATGTCATCGAGATGTCACCGGCCGCCGCTTGTACTATACGAGTGAATAATTTACTGCCTTTCCTGTCATCGTTTCCGAGCGACGGGAGAGGGCAGTGAGCGCAGCACGGGCGAAGGCGGAATTCGATGCCGATTGGGCGGCGATCGCCGTCGTCATTTTCGGCGCGACCGCGTTCAGCCTGTCGCAGGGCGTCACTTATCCGCTGATTTCATTAATTCTCACCGCGCGCGGCGTTTCGCCCAGTGTCATCGGCTTGACCGGTGCCTGCTTTGCAGCAGGGCTTGCCGCCGCCACGCTGCTGGTGGGGCCGCTGACGGCCGTGCTTCGGGGCCATCGGCTGATCGTTGCCGCATTGATCGGCGCCTCGGTCAGCTTGGCGATCTTTGCGAGTTTCGATCAGCTCTGGATATGGTTCATTGCCCGTTTCCTGCATGGCTGCTGCTCGAGCATCATCTTCATGATGAGCGAGGCCTGGCTTAACACCGCATGCCCCGACCGGATTCGCGGGCGTGTCTCGGGCCTTTACGGCATGGGCATATGCGGTGGGTTTGCCGCCGGGCCGATGGCGATCCCGCTGTTCGGCACCGAAGACGGTTTCGCCTTCGCGCTGCTCGCCGTCTATATCGCCTTCGTCGCCTTTGCCACGGTGATCATCTGCCGGCGGACACAGACGGAACCTGAATCGACGACATCATCGATGTTCCTGCGTTTCCTGCTGAGGGCGCCGATGCTGGTCGCCATGGTCGCCGCTTTCGGCTTCGCCGATATCGCGGCGATTTCGGGCATGCCGATCTATTTTACCCGGCTCGGCTACTCGGAATCGTTTGCGGCAATCAGCATCACCATGCTGGCGCTGCCGACGGCCCTGTCGCAGCCGGTGGTCGGCTGGATCCTCGACACATTTTCGCGCGGCACGGTGGCGCTGGTCGCGGCGGCGATAACCGCGATCTGTTTCATGATCCTGCCGCTGCTGACCTCCGAAGTGGCGATCATCATTGACTTCGCCATTATCGGCACGGCAAGCGTTGGGCTCTATACGGCCGCACTGACGCTTCTGGGTGAACGCTACAGCGGCAGCACTCTGGTCGCCGGCAGTGCAGCCTTCGCGCTTGCCTATGCGTCCGGCAGTGGCATAGGCTCATCTTCCTTCGGCATGGCGATGCAGGCCTTCAGCCCTGCGGCGGGGCCGATCATGGTTGGCGCCGTGATGTTTGTCTTCGCCATTGCTTTTGCGATAGGCAGCCTCAAACGATCATGAAAACGCCGCTTTGCTTTGCCATGGGCGAGTTCATGCGGGAAATTGCGGTAGCAACGGTTCGGTAACCATTTGTTTCGACAATGGGGCAAGGACCGTGCAAGCGGCGATCTTTAGGACCGATGGTTGGCAGTCCGGCCGGGCTGCGACATCGGCGAGATGGGATGACGATGCCTTTGGATTTGAGCACCGATTCGGCGATGCGCCCGACGCGCGTGATGCGCACATTGGGCGCCCTTGCGCTCATGACGCTTGCGGCCAGCTGCAGCACGATGAGCCTCAGCGACATTGCGCCATCGACGGATATCAGTCCCCGGCTGGCCCGTGAGATCAAGGCCAAGGGTTTTAGCGACGACGAGCCGGTTCTGGTGCGCATCTTCAAGCAGGAAAGCGAGCTTGAAATCTGGAAGAAGAGGCCTTCGGGCCAATATGCCCTGTTCAAGACCTATCCGATCTGCCGCTGGTCGGGAAAGCTCGGGCCGAAGCGCAAGATCGGCGATCGCCAGGCGCCCGAAGGTTTCTATTCGGTGTCGATGGGCCAGCTCAACCCGCATTCCAATTATTACCTGTCGTTCAATCTCGGCTATCCGAACCGGCTGGAAAGCGCGCTCGGCTACAAGGGCGAGGCGCTGATGGTGCATGGCGCCTGCTCGTCCTCGGGCTGCTTTGCCATGTCGGACCAGGGGGTGGCGGAGATCTATGCGATCACGCTCAAGTCGCTGCAGAGCGGCCAGCAGGCCTTCCAGGTCCAGGCCTATCCGTTCCGCATGACGGCGGCCAATATGGCGGCACATGGCGGCGATCCGAACATGTCGTTCTGGCGTGACCTCAAGGTCGGCTATGACAGTTTCGAGCGCAGCCGACAGGAGCCGAAGGTCTCCATGTGTGGCGGCAGATATGTGTTCAACAAGATGTTCCCCGGCGGCGAGCCGACCGATCCGCTTGTGGGCTGCCCGGGCGACCCAGGCAAGGACGACCGGGTGGCCGATGCCAGCCTGACCGTTTCGACGGCGCCGGAAATGCATGCCTATACCTATCTCGACGGCGGCATGAATCCGAGCTTCCGCGCCATGCTGAAGGAATATGGCCCGAAACAGATGGCGAGAAAGGTATCGGTGATCAAATATCCGATCAGCCGGCCGGATGCAGCGCTCGCCGATCCCTATAAAGCCTCGGATTGATTGAAAAAATATCCCCGCCGCGGCTGCGGCAGGGATATTTTCAATCTGCTGACAGCGGCAACTACTGCTGCGTGCCGTTATAATTGGTGCCATCGGTGTCGTCGCAGCCGGACTGGGCGTTGGCCGAATTGTTGTTGCACTTGATCGAGCCCGTCGTGTTCGGGTCGGTCGGCAGGACATCGGAGTCGTTGCCGTTCATGGCTTTACCCGGATTCATGCCATGTTGGCCGCTGCCATTGTTATTACCGCCGTTGCCGCTGTCAGCGGCGAAAGCGACGCTGGCGCCGGAAATACAGGCGGCTGCGAAAGCCGCGGCCAGTGTGGTTTTGAGAATGCTTCGCATGGTGTTTATCCTTATACTTGGTAGAGAGTGATAGACATTCACATTGGTATAATCCGCCAGAGCTTGAATAGTTTCTTGTTTTTTATTAATATCTAACGTTGAATATCCAGCGTGTTGGCGAACGACGCTGGTATCTGGAGATGTCTACTGGAGCCCGTTAAGGGAAATATAATTCGTAATTAACCGATATATTTTCTTATCTCTCCCAATTCTTTGACGACAAGCGCCTGGCTGCGCTCCGCCGCCCCACGATCTAAGCTGCGGAGCAGGGAACATGGATGGATCGTGACCAGGACAGTATAGGCTCCTGCCTTAAGGAGCCGGCCGCGATCGCGCGTGACCTTGGCTTGGCTGCCGAGCAGCGAATAGAGGGCAGTCGCGCCCAGAGCCATGACCAGTTTCGGCTGGACCCTGTTCCGGATGACGGTCTTGATAGGCCATGACGGTTTCCTCCTCGAATTTCGGAACGTCATGTCTGGGTAACCGCTCGTGTCGTGTTATGTTCCGCTAAAATACGACGTTGGGAATAGGATCTCTGCTTTCTTTCAGTCACCGCGCCGAGGAGCGGAGCAAGGTCAGCAGCGCATTCTCGTCTGCCCTGAGCCCATTGAGCCGCCGCGGACGGCGACGTTTCCAGCGCTTGAACCAGGGGAGCGGATCGTTTTTTGCTTCGGCGAGCGCCAGTACCGCGGGATGAATATAGCTCTTGCGGCAAATCGCCGGGGTGTTGTGCAGTTCGACCGAAGGGGCTTGGCAGAGCGATTTCATCGTCGGGATTTGGCCATTCTCAAGGATTTGGATCGCCCGGTCGAATGCTGCGAGCGAGCCGCCCCAGGTGCGGAACGTCTTGGCCGAAATGGCGAGGCCTGCCGTGGCGGCGAGATAGGCATTGAGCTTGCCGGAGTCGATCGCGTGCGCCACGCCTTCTTCGTCCTTCCAGGCAAACAGCCGTCGCCCCGGCAGGTCGGCGATCTGCTCCAGCATGGTCTGCAGGCGCGGATGCTTCAGCGTCCGCTGTACCTTCTTGCCGCCTTTGGCGACGAAGCGGAGCTCGATCCGGTCCGGCATGATCTTGAGATGCCGTTTCAGAAGCGTCGTGGCGCCGAACGTGTTGTTGTCGCGGGCATAGACGATATTGCCGACCCGCAAATGCGCGAGATCAAGCAGCATGGCGATCGCGGCAAGAATGCCCTTTTCATTTTCGATGCCTGATCCGAGATCGCGACCGATGCGATTGCGCAGCCGGGGAAGCGCCTCGCCGAAGGCGATGAGCTGGTCGAACTTACGATCGCTGCGCAGCGATTGCCAGTCCGGATGGTAGCGGTATTGCTTGCGTTCGCGGGCGTCGAAGCCGGTGGCCTGCAGATGGCCGCGCGGATCGAGGCAGATCCAGACGTCGCGATAGGCCGGCGGGATGCCGAGGGTTTTTATACGCGCGAGTGTGTCGTCGCTGTTGACGAGGCCTCCGCCGGGCATCCGGTAGCAGAAACCGTCACCGTGCTTCTCGCGCCGGATGCCGGGTTCGGTGTCGCTGACATAGATCAGGCCAAGCGACTGCAGCAACTGTCCGTCCATGGCGGTTCTTTACATGCTGACCTTGACGTTGTCGCCCATGTCGGGCCGGTGATCGGTGACGGCTGCCATCAGCATCTTGACATAGCTGATGATACTGCCCGGGCTGTCCCAGTATTCCGCATATTTCGGTGTGACCTTGAGCACCCGGATATCGGGATCGTCGGCATTTTCCCACCAGGCCCTGGCGGGCGTGGTCCAAAGCTCGCGGATCAGTTCGCGATCATTGGAAATTTCGGCGGTGCCGGTGACCGAGACATATTTCTGGCCGCGTGAATCGGCGAAGGCGAGCCCGACATTCGGCCAGCGGGCGATGTCGTCGTCCTTGGCGCCGTTGATGTCGGTGAGGAAGTAGACGGCGTTGACGATGGGTTCAGGATGGGCGGCCATCGGCCGGGCGCGGATGTCGTCGCCGGAGCGGCTGGAGAGCATGCAGAAACCGATTTTCTGCATCAGCTCCCAAGTCTCTTCGATGGCGTCTTGTTCGTCAATCATCGAAATCTCCCGGCAGAATGGCATGACCGCGACCTAACGTCCCGCCCGCTGCAAGGTTCCGTGCGGCGTGTCTGAAAGCGGGAACGAATCCGGCTCAGGACCGTTCTGCAATTCGAGTTGCGGGCCGTGCCAAACGGACGCGACGGTGCGAAGAATGCAGGGATTTTTCCGTTTTCTCCCTGCAGCCAACGAAAAGGCAGTCGAGCTTCTCACCCGTCCGGTCCGTTTCTCGCTTAATTCGCGGGTGAGAATCACTAAATTCGCGTATGCTCAATTGTGTTGCTACCGGGAAGACAGGGGAAGCGAACATGTTGGAAGACAAGGAAGAGCGTATCCGTGCCGAAGCCTATCGCCGTTGGGAACAGGAAGGTCGGCCGGAAGGACAGCACGACCGCCATTGGCAGGAAGCCGCTGCAACGGTAAATGGCAGCGGAACTGCCAGGCCAGTCGACAGCGAGGGCACAACGCAGGCGCTGAAAGTGCTCAAACCCCGAGCCGCCAAGCCAAAGGCCGAAAAGCCGGCTGCCAAGCCGAAAGCCGAAAAACCTGCCAAGGCCGCCGTCGTGGCGGCAGCCAAGCCTGCCAAGGCTGCAGTGGAACCTGCGAAGCCTGCAAAGGCCGCCGCTGAAAAGGCGCCGAAGGTTGCTGCTGCAAAGGTGAGCACGCCGGCAGCGATCGCCACCGAGACTCCCAAGCGATCGAGATCCAAGAAAGCCGCCGCCGCAGAATAAGCGGTGGTCGAATCGTGATACGTGCTGCTCGGGCGGCCTGGCCGCGCGATGGATGGCTGCTGTCGCGATCTCTGTTACACGACCGACGCGGAGTCCCGCATTCGCAATACATGCTTCGGTCAATCTGGCTTAGGCTTTAGTTGAGCCGGTCCCGGTCCCCGATACCAGTTGTTTCCAAGAGACCGATCAGCCAGTGCTCCATCGACACGCCGGCAGGGCAGGTGGCAATCTCGCGGATGGCGCGTTCGAGCGTTCGCTCCACCAGGCGCTCGGCGGTTTCCGAATTGGCAGTGATCTCGCGTGCCCGGCGCTGCAACGCGGGTAGCATGGTGGCAATGCCGGGCGCATCCACGGACAGTTCCTTGACGCGCCGCCTGGCAAGCCGGGGCGCATCGGGAAAAAGCGCGCGCTTGATCACCTGCCAATCCGCCGGCTTGCGAACCCGGCCGATCTGACGGAATTTTTCGGGAATGATGACGCTGTCGTAGCCGGTGTAAAAGATGAACGGGATGTTGCGCTCGTTCAGCTTCTCCGCCAGGTCGAAAGCGACGCGGCCACGGATATTGAGGTCGAGAATGGCGGCGCCGATGGGCTCGTTGCCACTCAACGCTTCTATGGCTCCGGCGATCGAATTATAGGGGCCGAGGACGCCGATACCCTCCTTGCGGGGGCCATGAGCAAGGTCTTCGCCGATCAGGAATTCGTCCTCGACGATCATGAGCTTCGCGCCGGTGCGGAAAAGCTGCATGGCGTCCTGCCCATGTTTCGCATCGGAAATCGTCTCGGTCTCAAGGTGTCCCGCCGCGGCAATCCGATCATCCCTGTCGGCTGGCGGCCAAGGCCAATTCACGCCTGCTTCAGTGGCGGAAATGAGCTTCAACATTGCACTCCTCCGCTTGAGTTCACGGGAACTATCTACGCCCAATATGGGGATTTTTTTCCCGTTTTACCAGCGAACAATAGCGGGCTGTCCATTTACGAAAGATGAATATACGCGTTTTGCGAGCCCGATGAAGAGGAACGGTTACCCACCCTTTTGGGTTTCCAAGAAAAGAAACGTCGAAAGGAGCGAACCATGAGAATGAAATTCGCGATCGTTTCCGCCATTCTTCTTTGCTTCGCGGCGCCGGCGGGCGCAGATACCTGCAGCGCCCCTCTGTCGCCAAAGGCGAAGGGCGCCGAACTCAGCAGGAAGCTGGATAAATGCAATGGCGTACTGAAGCCGGGACAGACGGCAGATCAGGACATCGTCAAACCGGCGCCAACGGTCGGGGATCCGATGTCCATCCATCCGAAGGATCTGTCAAAGGACGGCGTTGCCAAATAGGTAGAGGGCAAGGGCAACCGACAAACGTCAGCCGGACTTCATAGGTGAATGTTGAAACTGCGTAAAACCCGAGTTTTCGATGGATTTCGAAACCGGGAAATGGAATGGTGCGATCTACGCGCCATCGGTTGCCGAGATCGCGCTTGGGCCAATGCATTTGCCCTCTTGAGGGCAGGACGGCGTGGAGTTCTGATTGGTGGAGACCCTGCACGCACGCATAGCGAGGCCAGGTACCGCTGTCGCCCTGACGACCATCATTATCGCCGCGGCGCTCGCGCTGGCAGGCCTCCTCGTCTGGCAGAATTATCGCCTTGCCCTGACAACCGGTGAGACCAAGGCGCAGTCGGCCGCCGATGTCGTTGCTGCACATATGGAGTGGATGGTTGAAGCGAGCGATCAGGCACTGCGACGCATCGATGCAGCGATCGGCGACGGTCCGATCGGTACGACCCGGGACGCGGTCGAGGATATTTCCGGAGCCGTCGGCGACTTGCCGGAAGGTTTCCAATATTCCGTCTACGACGCGGCGGGTGTGCTGAGGTTGTCCAGCGTATCGAAAGCCGGCAGTATCCGGATCGATGACCGCGATTATTTCAACCAGCTGAAGGCGGGAATCCCGGTGGTCATTTCTTCGCGGTTGATGGAGCCGCTGACCGACCGTCCGGTATTCGTCATTGCCCGCAACATCGTTCGCAAGGGCCAGTTCCGCGGCGTCGCATCCATTGCCATTCCAGTCCAGAAGATAGACGACTTCTGGAACGCGATCGGGCTTGGTGCGCATTCGATCGTAACGGTGCTGCGTGCGGATGGCTGGGTCGTCGCCCGGCATCCGGATGTCCCAAAGCCGCTGAACATCTCTAATTCCAATGTTTTCAAAATGCTGCCGAAATCGCCGCAAGGCACCTATTTCAGCCCGGTCTCGCCGGTTGACGGCGCGACGCGCATCGTCGGTTATCACAAGATCGAGCACTGGCCGCTGATTGCGATTGCGGGCATCGACATCGACGAAGTGCTCGCCATGTTTTGGCATTCACTCGAATTGCAGCTGGCTTTCGCTCTGCCCGTCCTTGCATTGCTGGTGGGCTTCGCAATCTGGATCGCGTGGCTGCTCCGGGCCTTTGCCGTCCGCAATCTGGAACTCGAAAAGGCGGTCGAGCGCAATCATGTTCTTTTCCGTGAGATTCATCACCGGGTGAAAAACAATCTCCAGGCGGTGTCCTCGCTGATCCGGCTGCAGCCTCTGCCGGACGAGGTGCGCAGCGACATGGCGCGGCGGATTTCCGCCATGGTGGCGGTGCACGAGCATATCTACCAATCGGACCAGTTCGAGCGCGTCTCTCTGGCGCCCTATGTCGAGCGGCTGGTCGGGGAGATCGCCCGCAGCTATCCGCAGGAGATCGAGATCGATTCCAGTCTTGTCGCCCTGACTGTGGACCGCGACCTGATGCTGCCGATCGGAATGATCATCAACGAGGTCGTGTCGAATGCGTTCAAATATGCGTTCCATGACCAGGCCGTCGGGCGTCTCAGCGTCAGCCTTCTGGAGGGCGGCGGAGAGGCAACGCTGAAAATCGCCGACAATGGCCCCGGCCTGTCCGGCGACGGCAAGAAGGGTATGGGCAGCCGGCTGATCGCCGGCTTTGTCGGCCAGATCGGCGGCCGCTACCAGATCGAAAGCAGCGGTGATGGCGTGACGTTCATTCTGGTCTTTCCTCTCCGGCAGGGAGAGGAGAGGGGACATGAAGCGGCGCTGGACACGGCACAATAGAGGAGGATAAATCTATGACGATGGAAGAACTGGAAGGCCGGCTCAGCGCCCAGCGTGAAATCCTGATCGCTTTCCTGGCGGCCTATCTCGGCGGTGATCACGACAATCTGACCGCGAGATTGCGCGACGAATCGGTGTTCATGGACGGCGAGGAGGATCCGGGTGCCGTGCCGTCAGAGGCCTTTGCCTTCGAGGCGGCGCGCTCGGACGAGATACGGTCGATCCTCAAGGCAGCGCAGGCGCGCGTCGCGGCCGAAGCGCGGTAGAATGTGGCTTAGGTTTCGTGCAGCGTCGCGCTGACGGTACGAACGAGATCCGCGAGCTCCCGGTCACTCAGCAATGTTGCTGCCTCAGCGGCGGATACCCAGCGTCGTTTGCGGCAGTTGGCTTCCTTCCAGCGCGACTTGACCTTCTTGACTTCGAGCGGGAAGACATGCGTCGTGACGGGAATATCCATTTCCGCCAATTGCTTGATGTAAGAAAAACTGCCGATCGGTTGCTCGCCGATCCTGCCACGCACGCCGGCTTCCTCGCGGGCCTCGATTGCCGCGGCGACACAGTCAGCCTTGCCCTTCATCGGCCAGCCCTTGGGGACGATGAGGCGGCGCGTGCGGCGCGAGGTGATGACCAGATAGTCGATGTCGCCATCGTCGCGACGACGGTAGGGAAGTGCTGCGACCTGCTGCAACGTCCCCTTCTTCCTGGCTTGCTCGATCAGTTTATTCTTCTTCATTGTTCTCCTGCTCGTGCACGGATGCGATATGCTATTTTGCATTGTAGTATATCAAGCTTTTCTTAAACTTTCTTTTTGCGACTTTGAACAGATTTTTGCGTTATGGGCGGCGTGCGACGTGACAGCGCTCTTGTCGGAACCATGGCCGTGGCCGTGGGTTATCTCCGACAGCAACGGAGAGAACCATGCTTCACGCACAGATCATACCCGTCGAGCAAGAACCAACGCCGCTACCGATTGTTCCGCCGGATCCGCCCGTCAAGGAGCCGGAACCGGATCGGCTGCCGGACGAAGAGCCACTTCCCAATCCGGACGAAACCCGCAAGCCGCCCGTCATCAACCTCTATCACTAAGCCGATGCAAGCAGCGCCCGAAAGGACGTCTAGGGATCGGCAGATCATTGGAGAAAGACAATGGTGTTCAAGCCGCAGGCATTCAATGGCCGGAACGTCAACCCGGTTGATCTCGAAGCCAATCCGATCATGGCCATGGAAACGCGCGTTGCCGATGCATTGGCCCGCGCCGCCGATATCGACGCCGCTGAGGTCGTCGTCATAGCGGTCGGCACGACGATCGTGCTGAAGGGCACCGTCACCTATCCAGAAGAGATCGAGATTGCCGAGGATATCGCCTCGCGCGTGACGGGCGTCGCCTCGGTCGATAACCGCCTGTCCGCCGTGATCAGCAACGACAACGCCCGCACCCTCTGACGCGCTTCCGGCGGCTCAAGGCACCCTTTGCCAGCTGTCTTCTACACCGTCAGGCGTATCGCGCAGCCGGCCCGTTTCCGCTTGGAACCTGGATGCGCTGATCGGCGGCGTCCTCGGCCGTCACATCGACGCGGACGATCATTTCCCTGAAATCCTCCGGGCGGCCGCTGTAGCTGCCGGAGAGCGGCATGGCCTGGGCCGGGTCCCGCGCCACCGCGACGCGGATAAGGTCGCGGTTGCCGACAATGCCGTTGGTCGGGTCGAATTCCACCCATCCGGCGCCCGGCAGGTAGATCTGGCACCAGGCATGCGTCGAACCGCCGCCGCGTGTGGCAGTACTGCGTTGGGGCACATAGACATAGCCGGAGACGAAACGGGCGGCGAGACCCAGCGAACGAGCCGCCTCCATCATCAGCAGCGCGAAATCGCGGCATGTGCCCTTGCGCAATTGCAGCGTCATCAGCGGCGGCTGCGTACCCTGTTCGATGCGGCGTCCGTAGACGAAGCTCTCGTGGATCGCATAGCACATGGTCATCAGCAGCCGGCCGGTATCGGTCGATCCGCCCGGCTTCAGGAATTGCCGCGCCCAGCGCCCGATCTCGTCGGCCGCATCGGGATAGTGGCAGCGGATGGTCGGCTTGAGGTCGCTCATCTCCTCGCTGTCATAGGCGAAAGGATAGGTCATCGCCTTTTCGTCGATGCGGAAGGCGATCGGTTCGGCGATATGGTCAAGTCGGATATGCGTATCGAAACGCAGGAGCTTCGAAGCGCCGGAAATGTCGATGATGGCCACGCAATTGCCGAAGACGTCATGGATCCAGCGGACGTTTGCCGGTTCGGGATCGGCGGTCAGCGTGGCTTCCAGCAGCCGCTGGTCATAGCTGTCGCGCGGCCGGAACATCAGCCGATGCTCACCGAAAGCCACGGGCTTTGAATAGTGGTATTCGGTGATATGGCGCACCGAAAAGATCGGCATTGGCGTTCCTGCCCGCGGAGTTTCGAATTCGATTAACCTATCGGCGTCCGGACCGGAAGCGAAAAATCATCAGGCACGCTTGCCGCGTCCGACAGGAACAAAGCTGCCGGGGGTTTCGTTTCTGCGACAGCCATAAGGAGGTAGCCATGCAGGTTATAGCGACGCAGATAAGGGAAGAAGGCGGCGAGAGCCCCACCTTCCGGGTGGAGTTTACCGGCGATCATGGCGAGGTCATTTCGGTTTTCATGCGCCGGGACGAGGAACTCAGCCGCGACAATGCGATTGCCCGCGCCCGCGAATTGCTCAGCCAGGTCGCCGGCAGCGAAATTCACAGCAGTTCCGTGCTTTGATTGATTGGCCGGAGAGCGTGACAGCCGCTCCATGTCKGCCCGTCAGAAAAGCGAGGGGCGTTTGTCGCGATTGAGACCGCGGACCTCATCGTCCGTTTCAGTTGCCTGCTCAGCAATCAGCATGCGGATATGCCGAAGCTCGGACGCAGACAGTTTTCCTTCTGCCTGCGTGCGTGAAGCCGCCTCGAATTCGGCGGCAAACTCGTCGAGCCGCGCTCTGAGCGCGCGTATATCTTTCCCGTGAATGTAAGCCAAGACCAACACCAATGATAAGGTTATCGTAGCAATCGCCGCATTGATCAGCAGGTTTGCCATGACTGGAATTTGAGCGATGGGCAAAAGCACCATGCAGGCAAAGAGAAAAGCCATTGTCGTGACGAGCGTCAATGGCTTTTCCGACTTATCTGCAACTTTTTTTGCCGTTGCCCGCAAGTAATGGCGCATCTTATCCATGCCTTGGATCGGATGTCACTTCGATGCCGCATAATGCCAGAGTATTGTCAACGGTCAAGCGGTGCGCAATACTTCCTCCTCCTCGTCGCGCTGACGCCCGCCATAGGCGCCGGCCGCTGCGGCGATGAAAGCACCGATGAACAGCGACAGTGCGCCGAGCAAGGCAGTGGCGGCTGCCGTCTTCCTGGCTTTGTCGGCGGCCTCTTTCGCCGCGAGCCTGGCGTCGTCGACCTGCTTCAGCACGGCATCAACTCGTGCCTTGGCATCGGCCTGGCTGAGACCCGTCCGGGCCGCCACAAGCTTGTCGACATAAGCGCGGTCGGCATCCGGCATCTTGCCCTGAATTGCGGCATTCGCAAGAATACGCGACAGCTGCGCGGCAGCCGTGCCGTTGTCGGCGGCTGTCGCAGTGCCCGGATCGTTCGGCCGGAGCAGTGCGTCGGTGAAGTAACCGGTGGTGAAGTTGCTATCGGATTTGCTGGCGGCCGTCGCTGCCGTTGTCGCCGTGGCTCCGGCAAGCGTCGCCGTGGCCTGCGCGCCGGTCCCGAGGACGGATGAGAGCGTCGAACCCAGCAAAGCAGCCACGAACAGCGTCGAGAGCGCCCAGGCGAGAAAGCCGTGTGCGGTGTCCCGGAAGCCGACTTCATGGGTATGGATGCCGGTCCATTTGGTCCGGAGCCGGCCGGTCAGATAACCGCCGACGCCGGCCGACAGCCATTGCACGACGACAAGCCAGACGGCTGCAGACACACCGAGCGTCGCCGCCGACGCACTTCCGCCCCAAGGCGACACCATGGTGAAGCCGAAGCCGGTGCCGACCAGCAGAAGCAACAGCGAGAGCGCCGCCGCGATGACGGCGCCCGCCAAGATCGGACCCCAGCTGACCGCAGATGCGGAGGATTCAAGCGGGGCATCCACGATCACAGATTCAGGAATGGCCATCTGACCTCCTTAGCGCCAGAGCAGCAGGATCAGGATGATGACCGGAATCGGAATGCCGAGAAGCCAAAGCAGAATGCCACGACCCATAGTAACCTCCTCTAGGATCAAGATAATTCAGAGATGATTTGCCGTGCCGAGCGTGATCCGCTCGTCATGGCAGTGTTCTCCAAACGAAAATTTGCCGGGAAGGTTCCAGCCAGCCGAACAGGATTCCGCTCGGGCAGCATCGCCCCGTTTGGATCGTCAGACGCTGCCGCTCCGCCGACCGGAACGGGAAAGCCGCGACTTGATCGGACGCAAACGCAATTCGCTCGGCATCGCCGAAGGGCTGGGTTGGCGGTGAGTGGGTGCGCGTCAGGAGAGCGCGGGAAACTTGCGGCTGAGGAAAGGAGAAGCCTTGGCGCCGAACCGCAATTGCTCGTTCACCGCCTTGGTGATGCCGATGCGGATGCCGATCTCGATGGGCACGTCGGAGACCCGCGGCAGAAGCTCGAAAGGCGGCTTGAACAGCGAGAGCCCGTCGTGGGCGCCGGTAATGCCGAGCGCTTCGGTCAAACGCCCCGGCCCGGAGCAGAGCTGCCTGTCCGGCAAGCCGCCGCGCCGCGTGCGCATGGTCTCGATATTGATGTCGGGCTGAAGCGCCCGGATCAGGACTGCATGACCCGGCAGGCAGACGAAATTGACGCACCAATGGATGCCATAGATGCGATAGACATAGACATGCCCGGGAGGGCCGAACATGGCGCCATTACGCAGCGTGAGGCCGCGATAGCTGTGCGACGCCGGATCCTGGTCGTGATAGGCTTCGGTTTCGACGATCGAGCCGCCGGCGCCCTCGAAGAGCATGGTGATGCCGATCAGTTCGGCCGCCACCGCGCTTGACCGGCGAGCGAAGAATTCCGGTCCAATCATCGAGATATTCGCAGAATCTGGTTTCAGTCACCCGGAGATTAGTGTTGGTGCTGCCCGTCTGCAAGACGATCAGCGCCGCGCCCGTTTGCCGGACGCATCTGCGGCGGTTCGGCATCATTGCCGTCGAGATCGAGCGTATGCATGCTGCCCTTGAGATCCTGGTAGCGAACGACCGGGGTCAGCCCGGTGCGCCGGTCCCGCTCGACGGCCGCACGCGTCGCCGCGATTGCAAGCAGCCATGAGGGAAACGTGCCAATCAAATTGCCCGCCGAATGGCATGACCAGCCGGCGCTGTCGAGCGTGATATCATATACTTTTTCGTGCATGTAGGTCTCCTCCTTCACTCAAACATACAGCACTTGCTAAAGTTCCTCCGTGTTAAAATTATTTAAATGAATTTACTTTGATGATATCGTTAATTCGAGGTTGTAAGCGGGTTGCGCGATTCGAAAGCTGCTACTTACAGCCGGAGAAGGCCAGCCAGATACTATCAGAATGACGTATCGCTTTTGACATTTCGCCGGGGGCCTCCTACATGTCAGTGACCTTTTTTCCCGTTTATGGTGTGCCAAAATGAAGGTGCTGTCCGTTACCTCCGAGGTGTATCCATTCATCAAAACCGGGGGGCTTGCGGACGTTACGGGTTCTCTGCCGAAGGCGTTGAAGCGTTTCGGCGTCGATTCCATAACGCTGGTGCCTGGTTATCCTGTCTTCTTCCCCATGGCTGCGGCCAGCGCGCCGCTCTACGAATTCGATGACATCCTCGGTGAACGTGCAGCGATCCGGCTGCTGCAAGGCCATGACCTGACGCTGTTCATCCTCGACATCCCGGCCCTCTATAACCGGCCCGGCACGCCCTATCTCGATGACAATGGCAACGACCACCGTGACAATTGGAAACGCTTTGCCGCTCTGTCGCTGGCTGCGGCACTGATTGCAGCAGGAGAGCTGCCAGGCTGGACGCCGGATCTGGTGCACACGCATGACTGGCAGTCGGCGTTGACCTCGGTCTATATGCGCGACATGGGATGCGATAGCCCGGTGGTGCTGACCATCCACAATATTGCCTTTCAGGGTCAGTTCGCCGCCAATCTGCTGCCCTATCTGCGGCTGCCGCCGAGTGCCTATGACGTGGGCTGCCTCGAATATTACCGTGACATCTCATTCCTCAAGGGGGGGCTGATGACATCGGACGTGATCACCACCGTCAGCCCGACCTATGCGCGCGAGATTCTGACGCCGCGCTTCGGCATGGGCATGGAAGGCGTGCTGCGGGTGCGTCGCGACAGCCTCAAGGGCATTCTCAACGGCATCGACGACCAGGTCTGGAATCCGGACACCGATGAATACCTGGCGCAGACCTACACTGTCGACACTCTCGATCTCAAGCGCCACAATCGCCGCAAGCTGGTCAAGCGCATGGGTCTCGACGATGATGGCGGGGCGATCTTCTCGGTGATCAGCCGGCTGACTTGGCAGAAGGGCATGGACATGCTCGCATCGGCCACCGATTTCATCGCCTTTGCCGGCGCCAAGCTGATCATCTGCGGCAAGGGCGATCCCGGCATCGAGCGCATGCTGCTCGACGCAGCGGCAAAACATCCCGGCCGGATCGCGGTCAGCATCGGCTATAGCGAAGAGCTGGCACATCTGATCCATGGCGGTTCGGACGCGATCATCCAGCCATCTCGCTTCGAGCCTTGCGGACTGACACAGCTCTATGGGTTGCGCTATGGCAGCATCCCGGTCGTGTCGCGCACCGGCGGGCTGGCGGAGACCGTCATCGACGCCAACGACGCGGCGATGAACGCCCAGGTCGCCACCGGCTTCCAGTTCCATCCGGTGACCACGGAAGGGCTGTGCAACGCGCTTCGACGCGCGATGGACGCCTATGCCAATCCCAAGCAGTGGCATCAGTTGCAGGTGCAGGCGATGAAGGCGCGGTTCTCCTGGGAACGCAGCGCCGGACAATATGCGGCGCTGTTCCGCAGCCTGCTGAAGCAAGCGGCAACGTCGTATGACGTGGAGATGCAGCAGGCGGGGTGAGAGGTTCGTTGCAGTCGCGCTGTCGGATGGTTGTTTCGCATCGGCAAAATTCAAGAATTCTTGCACTTATCAGAGATGTGTAGGATTAAATCGTGCGATGTGTTATGAGTGTCGGGTAACGAAGGACCTCTACCGATGCGCTCCACGCAATCCCTCAGCATCACACTGCCTCTGGAAATGGCCCAGATGGTCAAAGACAAGGTCGCCTCCGGCGAATATGCCACGGAAAGCGAGGTCATCCGTGACGGCCTGCGCACGCTGGCCGCCCGGGACGCCGCCGTGGAGAAATGGCTGCGGGAAGAGGTCGCGCCTGCCTATGATGCCCACAAGGCCGAGCCCTCGCGTGCCTTGCCCCTGGACGAGGCTATGGCACGGGTGCGGCAACGCATCGCCGCCAAGGGCGGAAGCCGGGCTTAATGAAGCGATGTCGCATCCGTCTATCACCAGAAGCGGAAAATGACCTGGTCCAAATCCATACTTCTATCGAAGACGGTCGGGTTCGACGGTTACCGCAGACCGCTATGTTGACCACGGCGACTACCGCTGGCCGGAGGCGGATGTCTTGATGGACGGTCGGCTTTTGCGGCTCGGTGTGGCTGCCTTCAAACCCTGATTGGTTTCGCCGCCGCGCGAAAATCCTTCCAGGGGTCATCCTTCAGTGATGCAATCCTAGCCGGCGTGTTCATCACGGTGAAATAGGCTGGCCCGATTGCCTCGTTCAGTTCCTCCCATGCCAGCGGCATCGACACGGCCGCACCTTTTCGAGCACGTGTGGAGTAGGGCGCGACCGCTGTGTTGCCGCGGCCATTGCGGAGGTAATCGATCAGGATCTTGCCGTGCCGCTTCGATTTGGTGATCGTCGCGACATATTGATCTGGGTCATCTTCCGCCATGGCGCCGGCGATCTGGTGGCAAAAGTCCTTGACTGCGTCCCAATCTGCTTTCGGCTTCACTGGAGCGACGACGTGCAAGCCTTTGCCGCCGGAGGTTTTGACGAAGGTTGCGAGACCTTCCGCCTCAAGGCGTTTCTTCACCTCATAGGCCGCCTCGATGATCCGGGGCCAGGATACGTCTTCGCCGGGGTCGAGATCCATGATGATCATGTCAGGATGTTCGATATCCTTGATCGACGAACCCCATGGGTGGATTTCCAGCACGCCCGATTGCACCAGCCCGATCAGGCCGTCGAGATCGCTGATCATGATCAGCTTGTCGTCGGGGTTGGTCTCCTGCGGATCCTCGACCAGCTCGATCTTCTTGTTCATGCCGCGCCAGGAATGCTTTTGGAAGAACATCTCCCCGCCCACGCCCTCGGGTGCGCGCAACAGCGCCAGCGGACGGCCGACGATGAAGGGGCAGATCAGCGGCCAGATTTCGGTATAGTAATTGGCAAGACCTTCCTTGGTCACGCCCTCGTCCGGCCAGTAGAGCCTATCGGGATGGGTGAGCTTGACACTGGGCATGGCCTGCCTTTCCACCTTTTCGGTCTTGGCGGCAGGCTGGTCCTCCCGCACGATCTCCTTGGCCGGCTTGTCTTCCCTCAGGCCGCGGAAGGCCGCATGCCGGAGGTTGCCGTCGGCCGTCCAGGCGCGGAACTCGACCTCGGCGACAAGCTGAGGCCGGACGTAGCGGACGCCGCGCGCCTCTTCGGAGGTGAGCTTCTCACCGAACGGGCTTTTGTCAATGCGGATGCGCTCCAACTGCGCGTAGAGGTCCTCGGCGACCCTTGCGGTATAGCCGGTGCCGACGCGGCCGACATGACGCAGCTTGCTGTCGTCGTAGACGCCCAGCACCAATGACCCGATGGC